>CACZST010000051.1 GCA_902783895.1 uncultured Erysipelotrichaceae bacterium | reverse complement strand
TTGCTTAGTAGACATAATTTTAGCACATTGATAGCATTTAATAGACTAATTTTAGTTAGTAAATGTATTGTGTGTGTGTGTGTGTGTGTACAGCCTCAAGGCTTTTAGCGTCTACTTTTTTCATTTTAGTTTTCTCCTCTTTTCTCTTTTGTTTATTGTACATATATATTATATAAAACTTCTACTTTTGTCAACACCTATAAATAAAAATAAATTATGAATAATTATTTTTATTTGTTCGCTTGTTTTTTGTAAATAAATACTGTAATTATTAGCAAACAAAAATAACCAATAAAAAGACACATCTGTAAACTTACCAGAGTTAGATGTGTCAAACATTTAATCAAGGTAAACCACCTTTGTGGTTTCTCTATTTCCTATTTTTATTTTACTACGTAATTTTATCATTGTCAACTAATACAATATTTAGAATTTCTGATTTTAATTAATATGATGTACTGTTTTGAATGACCTCCTCAATCTCTGCTCTACTTTGATAAAATTTTCTCAACTTCTAAGAAAGCATCTTTCACAGAACATACATTTCCATCTTCAGTATCTTTTATACCTTTTTGTAGTTTATTTAATAAATCTTTATCGTTTTTTATAACTAAATTATTAGTTGTATTTTCTGTAGAATAGGTAATTTTAAGATATTCTATACAATCAACTGCTCTCATCGAAAGCTCTTCTGGTAAATTTTTAATTATATTATATAATTCTTGTTGTTTTACTGTCATAATATCTCCCCTCTTATATTATATATATAATTATTATACCTCAATTATATTAAAAATTACTATATCATTGCAAATTTTAATTACACAATCCTAAGTTTTACAGAAAAATGGGCGAACCCCGCGATTGTTGTCATTGTTGTAGTTGTTGTTGTTGAAGTTGCCGTCCGTTTTCACATTCCACACGTTATTGTTCGAAGAGCTATAAGCGGACCCAAGCCAGAACCACAGACTACACAACACACTGGATTTTACTGCATTGCCCTATAAATTTTTATCTGACTTAGCCCATTCATTTTTTCAAAGTCGCGTTGCTCTTTCAAAATGAATGGGCGAGGGAGCCGTTTTTTCCAAAAACTTGCTCCCAGAAAGAGGCTAAAGCCTCTTTAGATTTTCGACATATCGACAGTTATAACTGGGCGAACCCCGCAAGCGTTGCTAGTGCTGTAGGTGGAGGTGAAGTAGCCGTCCGCTTCCACATACCACACGCCATCGTTCGAAGAGCCAAAAGCGGACCCAAGCCAGAATGTTGTGTTGCATAACCATTTATATGACCATAATGCATTAATATCTTCATATGATGCTAAACTTACTTCACTTACTTTGTCTGTATTTCCTAATAATGTTTTATATGATTCTACATATTGATATAAGTTTGATTTATTATTATATACCCATGGAAAACTTGAACTTCCTTGTGGTTTATATGTAGCATCCCAATATTTTGAACCTGAAAATGCTACTGTTCCTTTTCTTTCTTGTCCACTAACATAACCTTTCATTGTTTCGTCTTGCAATCCAGAATTATCTTCACTTGTAGGTACGTCACCTGTTTTATTACCATTACTATCGTAAATTGCTCCAACCTTTAAATTGTATTTTGCCAATGCTTTTGCTTTTTGTGTACTTTCGTCATATGATAACACATAAAATTTTTCTGTTGTTCCTCTTGTTGATGTTAATGAAATTTCTGTTCCTGGTTTTATTTTATTTTCAAACTCTTTTACTTGAACTGTTGCATTTGGTGTTGTTACTTCTCCATTTTTCCCTGTTCCTGTTATTGTAAATGTATATTTTCCATTTTCTGTTACAGCTTTTGAATATATTCCATTACTTGCTGTCATTTCTTTATTTCCATCATTGTCTACTACTTTTGTTATTGTTCCATTTTCTAGTGTTGCCCCAAATGTTATATACAATGTTGTTCCTTCTGCAGTATTACTTGTAGCTGCATTTTTACCTGCCGCATCTGTTGTTACCTTTGCATTTGTTATTTGTGGTTTTGCTCCTGTTAATTCTACATTTCCATCACTATCTACTGTAAATGATTTTCCATCTATTGTCACTGTTGCTGGAAACGCAGCTCCATCTACTTGTCCTCCATAATTTGTTGTTACTTCTGTTGTTAGTTTATCTAAATCTAAACTTCCATCTGTTGATTGTGACTTTGCTGCCATTATTGCTAATTTTACTTTTTC
>CACZST010000050.1 GCA_902783895.1 uncultured Erysipelotrichaceae bacterium | reverse complement strand
TTATTATCTTGTAAAAATAAATCTTTAATCTGATAATTAGTTAATGCTAAATCCATTTTAAACACCTCTCTTAATACTTGGTCGTTTTCCTTTGTACGATATAATCATACACCTTTTAATTTAACTTGTCAATAACTTTTTTATAATTTACATACAACTTATACATAACTTTATCGTTTACCCTTTATTTATCTAGGTTTTTACTATAAAAATATTTTTTTTGTAAAGTACTCTAACGTACTGGTGTTATGGTGTGCTAGTGTGTCGGTACACCAGTGTACTAATGTGTCGGTGTTCTCGTTTCGGTGTCTAGGTTGTACCTCTAAATCTGTGTTAAGGTTTAACACCATATTAAAGTTTAATACAATGTTAAAGTGTTGCGTTTTTCTTGCTATTCTCTTGCAGTTTTCTTGCACTTTTAAAAAGATATTTTGATACACTTGTCAAAATGTCTAGGGGGTTTAGGGGTTTTGTCATACCCTTAAATAGTTAAAAATAGTATGTAATACTTTTTCAGTACTTGCGTGTTAATCGTCCTTTTTTATAGTGTCGGATTTATTGCATTATTTTTGCATAAAATTATCATAAAAATATCATTTTCTTGTCATCTTTTTAGAGTGATGTAAATAGTAGGTTTTAAATCCTTTGTTATTTGTGGCTAATTTAAGCATATTTAAACGTTTTTCTTATTTATGATTAATTGTACGTATTTTTAATAAAGTGTCTTAAATCGGCTTTAAATGGCTTTTAAAAGCATATATGTATTTATTGCACTTTTGCTATTTTCCAAAAAACTCACGTAAAAAATAAAATTGTGTGTTTGTTGGTGGTGTGTCGGTGTTGGTTTTTGTGTTTCTTTTTCTTCCGATGATATAGGGGGACGCTAAAAAAAGACTAACTCATAAATAGTTAATCTTTAAAAAACATATAATTATATTTTGCATAAAACTTAATGTCTTTAACGTCTGTTATGCGTCCGTTTCTGTTCTTTAATACCTTTAAAGTTAAATCTCTCTCGTCTTTTTGTTGTTCTTGGTTTAAGTTAATCTCGTTTTTATCGTCTGTTATTCCGTTTAATTTACTTAATTGTAATGATAATAAAACGTCGCTTGTATATTCTATCGTGCTACTATCTCTAAATGATGATAAATTAGCCTCTTTTGTATAATTTGCTCTATTAAATGCACTAATTAAAAGTATTGTTATGTCGTTATCTCTTGCTATTCTCTTTAAACTCGTTACTATTCTATCTATTACTTGTTTATCTGTTAAGCCTTTATCGTTGTTTTGGATTATTTGCAAGTAGTCTATAATTACAAACGGCTTATTATTTGTTATTGCTATGTGGTTTTTAATCTTATCGTTTATAGTTGCTATATTTATGTCTATGTTGTCGTTACATTCTGTTATATAAATATTACTTGCTATGTTGTCTTTATAATCCTCGTATGCCTCTTTATAAATCTCTTGTCTTTGGCTATTGTTAGGTATCTCGTCGTTAATTGCTATGCCTTTTAATATCTCACGTGTTGTTAAAGCAAGTGCCGTATAGTGTTTATCGTATGCTTTTATAAAACTATTACGTGATAAACTCTTGGCTATTAATTCCTCTTTACTCATCTCTAAACTAAATATTAATACGTCCGTGCTACCTCGTGCTATATTATCGCCTATTTGTAACGCTAGGGTTGTTTTTCCTAAACTACTGATAGCACCTAATATAACGAGGTTTTTACGATAAAAGCCACCCTCTAACGCCTCATCTAACGCTTTTATGCCAGTACTTAAAGGTTTATTGTTTTCTTTGTCTTTAATCATCTCGTTAAATGTGGCTAAATAGTTTAAAACATTTTCTTGTTGGTATTTTTTTATTGCCATTTGTTCTAGGCTATTTAATAGCATATCATTTAATACCGTTACGCTTTTTGCTAGTTTCTCTTTATCTGATAAAAGCCACTCGTTTATATCTTTGTTTTTTATCTCTTTACCGTCATCTGATACTACGTTAAACTTATCGTTAGTACTATTAAAAATAAATGCTTTAATACCTATTGCCTCTAAATCCTCTTGTAAATCTTGGCTTGCTTTAATTCCGTTATAGTCTGTATCAAACGC
>CACZST010000049.1 GCA_902783895.1 uncultured Erysipelotrichaceae bacterium | reverse complement strand
TACAAGTAGTTCTGTTAAATTTTAATCAATCTACCATCATTTATCATTTTACTTTAAATATCTAAAAATCTCTTCTGGATACAATATAAGCTCCTTATTTTTAAATCGATCAATATCAACCCATATTGCTTCAGTTTCTAGATTTCCTTCTATTAGATTATATTTTTCTTTATAATCCTTATCATTAATATAAGCATCATAATAAAATACTAATTCATGTGCTTTTTTTCCCTTGTATTCAAATATATCTTCAGAAATACCTAAAAATTTACCAACTTCTATATCTAGATTTATTTCTTCTTAAAATTCTCGTTTTAACGCCTCATCGCTTTTTTCAAGAAATTCTATTCCTCCTCCTAAGCAACGATAAAATTCTTGTTTTTTTATTTTGTCGTATCCTTTACTAACTAAAAGTTTATTTTTGTGTTTAACGACTCCAAGTACTATTGGTCTAATTTCTTTAAATTTATCCATGTGCTTTTTCTCCTTTTATTAAAAATTATATGTATTATACTATTTATTGTTTAATTTTACAATATTTTGTATTTATATCAAAAAAGCACATCATAATATTGAAGTTTACACGTAAAAATTAGATTTTCGTCTAAATTTTTATCGTATTGTAAATATATGATTTTACATTATTTGTTTTACCAATTTGTTAAACCAAAGTCATAAGATAATGTTGTTTCTTCATTTTCATTTATTTGAATATTATTGTAATATTTTATGCTTCTTATAAAAGCTTTGTTATTTATAGTTTCTATAGTAATCCATTCTTTTTGTGATATTACAGAATCTAATGTCTTATATTCTGGATAATTACCATTTGTATTGTTTGAAACAATAAATACTGCATAATTTCCACATGGTATTTTATCTATTTTATAGTTTCCATTTCCATCTGCTGTTGAAATCCAAATACCATTAGTTCCTTGCGGTGCATTCATATCAATAAGACTATCTGTAGCCTCATGTGTTTCCAAATTAACTGCAAATATTTTTGCTCCTGTATCTCCTCTATTTCCTACAAGATTATTATATTTCCAACTTATAAGTCCTGACATTGTGCCAGTATGTTCTTTTCCATATCCAATTTTTGCTTCTTTAAATTTACTTTTACTGTCCTTATAATCTTCTATATCTTTAAATATGTTTAATGCACTGTCATATTTTTTATTTTTTAAAAGTTCATTACCCCAATTATATTTAAATATTTTTGTTTGAGTTAAAGCGATAACACTTACTAATATAATTGCTATTATCCCTACTATTATAATTAATTTTTTATTATTCTTTTTATTCTTTTCCATTCACTTTCTCCTTTTATTATTTTATATAATCTATATATTTTTCTGGTATATCTAAACTAGTACCATCCATATACATGATACTTACACTTTCTAACTTAACACTTTTTATACTATAATTATACCAAGCATCTTCCCAATAATACCCTGTACCGCTTGTGCCTTGTCCCTTACTATAGGGACCCTCATCTTGAGCCGTAAAATTTGAATAATGTCTAATTGTACAATTAACAATATCATTAACCGAATTATATGGTACTACTGTAAAATATGCATATTTGATAACTTTATTTGAAACATTTTTCCAATTAATATATAAATCCACTCCACCAGCTGAATTTGGACTAGAAGTCCATATTTTTGTTACTTTAATCGAAGACTTTATCTCCTCAACTTTTTGTTTTTCTTTTTCTTCATTTTCTTTATTTTTTTGTAATTTTTCCATTTCTGATGATAAATCTAAAATTTCTTTATCATCGTTATAATATTCTTTTACATCTTCTATTACTTTTATAGCTTCTGAATAATTATTTTCCTGTTTAAGTTTTTCTACTTGTTCAATAATAGATTGTTTCAATTTTTTTCTAGTATCTGCTATCTTTTCTGATAAATCAGCATATCCATTATCATTTAATTCAACATATATTTGTAAAGCTGTTTTATATTCCTTTTGTTCAAAGCTTTTTTCTGCTTGATCATATTTTTCTTTTTGACTTTTTACTTTTTCTAATTCATTACTGCATTCTTTATACTTTGTAAACTTATTTGCAGCTTCTTCTAACTGTTCATATGTAATTTCATTATTTTTATATTTACTTATGAAATCTTCCAATTTTTCTGAAAACATTTTATCTACACTATTTTTAAACTCAGTATTATCTTTATTAAGACTATAAATTTGATTTGCTATATTATTGTCACTTTCATATAAACATTTAAAAATAGTAAATTGTAAATTATAAATTATAATTCCAATTATTATAATAATACTAACAATACTTAATAAAATTATCCACTTTTTATTTTCTTTCAATTTTTCCATTTTTTATCCCCCTTTTTTATATATTTTCAATATAACATAAAAATTTATTTTTGTACACATTTTTGTACACTTATTTAAAATTATTTTTTGTACATAATAATAATAGGTGATAAAAATGAAAAAATTAAGAATTGAAAAAGCTAAAAAAAGTAATGATACTATTACAAGAACAATAAGAATAAGTGGAAAAACATTCGATAAAATTAATGAATTAGCTGAAAAAAATGAATTAAGTTTTAATAGTGTTATAAACCAAATTATTGAATATGGTTTAGGCAATTTAGAAGATAATTAATTATTTTTATTGACATTGTGTATATATTTATGATGAAATATAATATCTTTAGAGCTAACAAAATTAAAAACGATTATAAAAAAATGCAAAAAAAGAAACAACTTTTATGAATTTTTCATAAAGGTTGTTTTTTTACTTGCCAATAGGAAAAAAATTATTCGAAAAATATTGTAATCACATATTAGAAATTATTTTAAAATTATTTTTAATGTTTTAATCCCTACGCACTCTTTAATTCCAATCTCAATTTATCAGCAATCATTGCAATAAATTCTGAATTTGTTGGCTTTCCTTTTGCAGCTGAAATTGTATAGCCAAAGATTTTTTCAACCGTTTGTTGGTCCCCACGTCCCCAGGCAACTTCT
>CACZST010000048.1 GCA_902783895.1 uncultured Erysipelotrichaceae bacterium | reverse complement strand
CTGAACGACCTGAATAGTCAACACGTTTACCAAGTAAGTTTTGACGGAAACGTCCTTGTTTACCTTTAAGCATACTTGATAGTGATTTAAGTGGTCTATTACCTGGTCCAGTAATATTTTTACCACGTCTTCCGTTATCGAATAAGGCATCTACAGCTTCTTGTAACATTCTTTTTTCATTTTGAATGATAATTGAAGGAGCAGATAAATCGATAAGCTTTTTAAGACGATTATTACGGTTAATTACTCTTCTATATAAATCATTTAAATCTGAAGTGGCAAATCTACCACCATCTAATTGAATCATTGGTCTTAGCTCTGGTGGGATAACTGGAATAGCGTCCATAATCATCCATTCAGGTCTATTACCTGATTCTAAGAATGCATCTAAGACATCTAATCTTTTAACTAAACGAACACGTTTTTGACTAGTAGTATCTTTGATTTCATCAATTTCTTTTTTAATATCGTCAACTTCTTTTTGTAAGTCAACTTCTGTTAATAGTTCTTTAATTGCTTCAGCACCCATGCCTACTCTAAATGTGTTTCCATATTTTTCATAGTATGAGCGGTATTCTTTATCACTTATTGTTTGTTTTTTCTCAAGAGGAGTGTCTCCTGGGTCTAAAACTACATAAGAAACAAAGTAAAGTACTTCCTCTAAATCTCTTGGGGACATATCAAGAACAAGTCCCATACGAGAAGGTACTCCTTTAAAGAACCAAATGTGAGAAACCGGAGTGGCAAGTTCAATATGCCCCATACGTTCACGACGTACTTTGGCTTTTGTAACTTCAACGCCACAACGATCACAAATGATATTTTTATATCTTAATCTTTTATATTTACCACAAGAACATTCAAAGTCTTTTGTGGGTCCAAAGATTTTTTCACAAAATAGTCCGTCACGTTCTGGTTTTAAAGTACGGTAGTTCATTGTTTCTGCTTTTTTAACTTCACCGTAAGACCAAGAACGAATTTTCTCTGGTGAGGCAATGGCTATTTTTAATCCTTCAAAATTATTTGTATCCATTAATTATCCTCCCCTTCCAAATGTTGTAAATCTTCTTCTGTTGGTTCTTCATCTGTTTCGTTCCATTCATCAAGTTCATATTCTAATTCAGATGGTTCGCTTTTTTCTTTTGTATCTTCTTGTTCTGGAAGTTTTTCTTCAATGATAGCTTCTTTAACAAAAGTTTCTTTTTCAGCTTCCTCTAAATCTTTTAAATCAACGAATTTATTTTCACTGTTTAAAACAGTAATATCTAAACCTAATGCTTGGAATTCTTTGATAACAACTCTGAAACTTTCTGGAATTCCGAATTTAGGAAGTGGTTCACCTTTAACTAATGATTCGTAAACTTTAACTCTTCCTGTTACGTCATCTGATTTAACTGTCATCATTTCTTGTAAGACATTAGAAGCACCATAAGCATATAATGCCCATACTTCCATTTCTCCGAAACGTTGTCCACCGAACTGTGCTTTACCACCTAATGGTTGTTGTGTTACTAATGAGTAAGGTCCAGTTGATCTAGCATGAATTTTATCGTCAACCATGTGGTCTAACTTAATCATGTACATAACACCAACGCTGATACGGTTATCAAATGGTTTTCCAGTACGTCCATCGTATAAAACCATTTTACCATCACGGTCTAATCCAGCTTCTTCTAGAGCGTCTAAGATTTCTTCTCTTGAGGCACCATCGAATACTGGAGTTGCCATATATGTTTTTAATGATTTTGCGGCCATACCTAAGTGTAACTCTAAGATTTGTCCGATATTCATACGAGAAGGTACACCAAGTGGATTTAATAAGATATCAACAGTGTTTCCATCTTTATCATATGGCATATCTTCTTCTGGTAATACTAAGGAAACAACACCTTTATTACCATGACGTCCAGAGATTTTATCACCAACGGTAATTTTACGTTTTTGAGCAATATATACTCTAATTTTTTTGCTTACGCCAGCTGGTAGTTCGTCATCATTTTCTTTTGTTAAAATTTGAACATCATGAACGATTCCACCGCCACCGTGTTGAACTCTTAAAGATGTATCTCTTACTTCTCTTGTTTTTTCACCAAATATAGCGTGAAGTAATTTTTCTTCTGATGTTAGTTCAGCCATACCTTTTGGTGTAACTTTACCAACTAAGATATCATCATCTTTAACTTCAGTTCCGATTCTGATAATACCATTTTCATCAAGATTTTTACGAGCTTCTTCACTAACGTTTGGAATATCTCTTGTAAATTCTTCTGGTCCTAGTTTAGTATCACGACATTCAATTTCGTAATCTTTAATATGGATTGAAGTAAATACATCATCTTTAACTAGTCTTTCATTTAAGACAACGGCATCTTCATAGTTATATCCTTCATAGTTGATGAAGGCAATTTTTAAGTTTTTACCTAATGCCATTTCACCTTGGTCAGTTGAAGGTCCATCGGCAATAACATCGCCTTTTTTAACCATATCGCCTTTTCTAACGATTGGTTTTTGGTGATAACATGTTCCACTATTGCTTCTTTCAAAGCCTTCTAAATAGTATGTATCAGTTCCTTTTAGGTTTTTAACAATGATTTTTTTAGCATCAACATAGTCAACTTGTCCATCAGCTTTGGCAACTATTACAGCACCAGAGTCTTTAGCAGCAATGGCTTCAACACCAGTTCCAACAAATGGAGCTTCTGGTTTTAAAAGTGGTATTGCTTGACGTTGCATGTTGGCACCCATTAGGGCACGTTTTCCATCATCGTGTTCAAGGAATGGAATACCAGATGTTGTTATTGAAATTACTTGTTGTGGTGACACATCCATATAATCGATTTTATCTTTAGTTGTCATGATGTTATCACTTTTGTAACGAACTGGGATTCTTTCTTCAATTATTTCATCATTGTCATTTGTTTTTATTGTTGCTGGTGCGATATAGTATTCTAACTCTTCATCAGCAGTCATATATTTTATTTCATCAGTTAATTTTCCGTCTTTTACCTTACGGTATGGAGTTGTAATAAATCCATATTCATTTACTTTAGCGTAACTTGCTAAAGAAGTGATTAAACCGATGTTAGGTCCTTCTGGAGATTCAACTGGGCAAATACGTCCGTAGTGTGATGGGTTAACGTCACGAACTTCCATACTTGCTCTATCTTTAGAAAGTCCACCAGGTCCTAAAGAAGATAAACGACGTTTGTTTGTTAACTCAGCGATTGGGTTAATTTGATCCATGAACTGAGATAACTGACTACTACCAAAGAATTCTTTAATAGCAGCTGTAAGTGGTCTAATATTGATTAAAGTTTTTGGAGTAACTTCAGTTATTTCTTGAGTACTCATTCTATCTCTAATCATTCTTTCGATACGACTAATACCGATTCTAAATTGGTTTTGTAAAAGTTCTCCTACTTGTCTAACACGGCGGTTTGATAAGTGGTCGATTTCATCAAATGAACCAATTCCTTCTAATAAGTTTAAATAATATGAAAGTGATGCATAAATATCAGAAATTGTTAAACGTTTAATATCGATATCTTGATAATTTCCAATTATTTTAACTACTTTATCTGGATTTTTCTTTGAATATACTTTAACTTCTTGAACAACATTGTAACTATCTAAATCATTATTGATTAAGACTTCTTTTTTACCATAACCGTTTTTAAATATTGGTTTTAAAGTTTCAAGTAATTCTTTTGTTACTTCTTCGCCTTCTTTGGCAATTACTTTGCCATCTACTTCGATGTTTTGAGCTAAAACAGTTCCAAGTAAGCGATCTGTAATATTTAATTTTTTATTGAATTTGTAACGCCCAACTTTTGCTAAATCGTAGCGGAAAGGATCGAAAAATCTTGTAATTAATTGGTTTTTCGCACTTTCTAAAGTTGAAGGTTCACCTGGTCTTAATTTTGAGTGAATATCAATTAACGATTCGTCAGTGTTTTTGTTTGTATCTTTTTCGATTGTTTTGATTAGATAATCATCTTCACCGAATAAATCTAAAATATCATCATCACTTGAAAGACCAACTGCTCTTAAAAGTGTTGTGACAGGAACTTTTCTTGTTCTATCTATACGGACATAGATAATGTCACGGGCATCGGTTTCATATTCAAGCCAAGTACCACGAGTTGGTATTATTTGGCAACCAACAGTTACTTTACCATTTTTCTTGTCTACTTCTTTGCCAAAGTATACTGATGGTGATCTAACTAATTGGGATACGATAACTCTTTCAGCCCCATTGACAATAAATGAGCCACTGTCTGTCATAACAGGCATGTCACCTAAATAGATTTCTTGTTCTTTAACTTCGCCAGTTTCAGTGTTAAAAAGTCTTGCTTCTACTTTAAGTGGTGCAGCATATGTAGAATATCTTTCTTTACACTGTTTGATTGAATATCTTGGTTCGTCAAAACTATATTCACCAAATTCTAGCGACAAATTTCCTGTGAAACTTTCCACAGGAAAAATATCATCGAATACTTCTTTAATACCATTAGTTAAGAACCATTCGTATGATTTCTTTTGAATTTCTAATAAATTAGAAAGCTCTACGGTATGTTTAGTTTTACCGTAGTTTCTTCTCTCACGTTTTTCGTTTATTTTTTGTATTTTATAAGCCAATTTGTCACCCCTATAACCTAGATTTTTTGCATTTCATGTACCCCAAAAATACATGTCACCATTTTCTAATTATAAAGGTTTTTATTTTATAAGTCAATGCTTTTTAGCACATATTATATAAAAACCTTTGTTTTTCCCTAAAACGGATACATTATATATTTTTTGAAGGTCGCGAGTAATTGATTTGGCCCCCTGATCCTTATTTACAACAATTATTAGCATTCCATTTTCTTTTAAATGGTCATTTGCTTCAAATAATATTTTATAAAGTATTTCCTTGCCTACTCTGATTGGTGGGTTGGAAATTATAAAGTCATATTTTTTATGAACATTTTGATAAATGTCACTTTGAAATATATTTACATTAACATTATTTAAATTAGCGTTTTTTTTAGCTAGATTTAAAGCTCTTTCATTAATATCGACCATATCTATATTAGCATTTGTTACTTTTTTTAAATATATACCAACTGGTCCATATCCACATCCAAAGTCTAATACATCACCTTTGATTTCATCTACTTTTAATTTTTCTAATAAACTTCTGGTTCCAAAATCTAAACCTTTTTTAGAAAAAACTCCACTATCAGTTGTTAATGTTAAATGAATATTATTTATTATGATATTTATTTTATTTATGTCATGTTTGATATTATCATTAGTAAAATAATGAGACATTTATTTACTCCTTTTTTAAAAGGCTAAAAGCCCGCAATAGTGCAGGCTTAATAGCTTAATTATTTAACTTCTACAGAAGCTCCAGCTTCTTCTAATTGTTTCTTTAATTCATCAGCTTCAGATGATGCAATGTTTTCTTTGATTGCTCCACCGTTATCAGCAATAGCTTTTGCTTCTTTTAATCCTAAACCAGTAATTTCTTTGATTAATTTGATAACTGGTAATTTGTTAGGACCAGCGTTTACTAATGTAACAGTTACAACACTTGGAGTGTTATCTTCTGCAGCAGCAGCTGGAGCAGCAGCAACAGCAACTGCACTTGGATCTACACCAAATTCCTCCTTCATTGCGTCTACTAATTCTTTAACTTCTAAAATAGACATTTCTTTTAATCCACTAATGAATTCATCCTTTGTAAATTTTGCCATTTAAATCATTCCTTTCTTAATTTTCTTCTTTTTCTAAATCTTGACTATATAAGTCTAAACAAATTGATAAATCTCTAACAGTTCCAAGTAAGCTTCCAGCAAGCATTGTAAGTAATCCTTCTCTTGATGGGATACTTGAAAGTTCTTGTAATTTTGCTTGGTCAGCAACTTCACCGTCAACTAGTCCAGCTTTTAAAATTAAAGCAGGATGTGTTTTAGCGAAATCACTTAACACTTTAATTGGAGCTATTTCATCACTTGAGAATGCGATAGCTTCAGGACCTTTCATTTCATCTTTTAAATCGATTTTTAATGTGTCGAAAGCTCTTTTAACTAAAGTGTTTTTGTAAATTTTAAAGTGTGAATCGCTTTCAGCTAATTTTGCTCTTAATTCATTAGTTTCAGCAACAGTAAGTCCGTGGTATTCGAACACAACTAATGATTTTGCAGCTTTAGTTTTGTCTGCGATTTCATCAATAATTCCTTGTTTTTTATCAAGAATCTTTTGATTTGCCAAGTATAACACCTTCCTTTCTGCTTTTTACCGTAATATAAAAGTCTTACACGCGTAAGACTTTTCAAGGTTAATATAAGTATTCCTCGGCAGGAAATTAAGCTTTAAAGCACCTGCTGTCTACGGCTTTCACAGATTAATAATATCATATTTTTAATTAAAAGTCAAAACTATTTACATCAATTTTGATTCCAGGTCCCATAGTTGAAGAAACTGAGATATTTTTAACATAAGTTCCTTTTACTACAGATGGTTTAGCTTTAACAATTAAAGTTACGAAAGTTTTTAAGTTTGCAAGTAGGTCTTCTTCTGTAAATGAAGCTTTACCAATTAATGCGTGAACATTACCGAATGAATCAGTACGATATTCAACACGTCCTTTTTTAACTTCTTCTACAGCTTTTTTAGTATCCATAGTTACAGTACCAGTTTTTGGATTTGGCATTAAACCTTTTGGACCTAAGATACGACCAATTTTACCTAATTGAGGCATCATGTCTGGAGTTGCGATCATTACATCGAAATCAAACCAGTTTTCTTTTTGGATTTTTTCTAAGTAATCAGTATCTCCAACATAGTCTGCTCCGGCTTCTTTAGCAGCTTTAGCTGCATCACCTTTGGCAATAACTAAAACTTTTTTAGTTTTTCCTGTTCCTTTTGGTAAGACAACTGCTCCTCTTAATTGTTGATCAGCTTTTTTAGTATCTAAGTTTAAGTGCATAGCTACTTCAATTGATGAGTCAAAATTAGTATTTGCAGTTTCTTTAACTAATGCAATAGCTTCTTCTTTCGTATATAATTTATGTTTGTCAACTTTTTCAGCTGACGCTAAGTATCTCTTACCTTTTTTCATTTTAATTCCTCCTTGTGGTTTGGTGGATAGCGGACAATCCTCCCACATAGGCTTACCCTATGTTAATCTTCAACTTTGATTCCCATATTTACAGCTGTTCCTTCAATTGTTCTCATTGCAGCTTCAATATCTGAACAGTTTAAATCTGGTAATTTCGTTTCAGCAATTTCTTTTAATTGAGCTCTTGTGATAGTAGCAACTGTTTCCTTACTTCCTTTTGCACTACCTTTTTCAATACCAGCAACTTTTTTTAATAAGAACTTTGCTGGTGGAGTTTTGATTACAAAGTCAAAACTTCTATCTTCATATACGTTAATTTCTACTGGTAATAAATCACCCATTTTATCTTTAGTTGCGTCGTTAAACTTAGTACAGAATTCACCTAAGTTAACTCCAGCAGGACCTAAAACTGTACCAACTGGTGGTTGTGGTGTTGCTTTACCTGCATATATTTGTAATTTTATTTTTTTTACTAAATTTGCTTTTGCCACGAAAAACACCTCCTAATATTTTTTTCGCGAGTGGTTCAAATGATATCCGCTTTGATGCCTTTTTGACACCTTTCAATGTGAATCTCCCACTTATAAAGCTATATAAATAGCGTTATAATGATATCACATTTTTTTTGTTTTGTAAACTAAGCTTTGGTAATTTGTGAAAATTCTAATTCAACAACTGTTTCTTGACCAAATAAATCTAATGCGACTTCTAGTTTAGTATTTGGAAGATCAACTGATTTGATAGTTCCATACATACCTTCGAATGGTCCAGCGATAACTTTGACTTTTTCTCCCTCTTTGAAATCACTATCGGCTTGAAGTCTACTCATACCCATAGAACCTAATATTTTGTCTACTTCACTAGGTGTTAATGGGAATGGTTTAGCACCCTTACCAGATGATCCAATGAATCCGGTAACTCCTGGGGTGTTTCTGACGATGAACCATGCTTCATCAGTCATAACCATTTCAACTAGAATATATCCTGGGAAAAGTTTTGATTTTTTTTCTTTTCCATTAGCATCTATTTCAGTTGTTTCTGGAACAACAACTCTTAAGATATAATCTTCCATATCCATGGAATTAGCACGCATTTCTAATTTTTCTTTTACTTTATTCTCGTGCCCAGAATAAGTGTTAACAACATACCATTCTTTTTCCATATTATAACCTTCCTAATAATTCTCTAGCACCAGCAATAATAACATCTGAGGCAACAAAGAAAACTGATAGGAATACTATACAAACAAATACAGCGATTGTGTAATGTGTTGCTTCTTTTTTGCTTGGCCATCTTACTTTTTTCATTTCATTTTTAACATTTGCGAAAAATTGTGTAATTTTTTTCATCCTTTTCACCTACTTTGAATTTATGCTTTTGTTAAAATAAAAAACACCTTTATGTGCTTGCAAGTTCATATTATCACATATTGCGGTGTTTTGTCAATGTTACCTAGCTAAAAAGTTTGTTAAAATATCAAGTCCTGATTCGAAGGCATCTTTGATGATATATTTTTTATCTTTAAAGAAATTTGTTTTAACATTTTTATTATTAATAATTAAAATAGACATATCTTTATTATCTTCTAATTTGACATCATTTGTATATCTTTTATATTTACTTTCTAACTCTTTTAAATCTTCCTTATTTCCATAAATATATAGTTTTTCTTTATTTATATATATACTGTTACTTATAAATCTTCTGATAAATGGTTTTATTACATTATAATTACAAATGATATAATCTATTTTCTTTTTTTTAAATACTTTTCTAATTTTTTTAATGTTTATTTTTTTGCTTCTTCCTTTACCGAAATAATTGAAGTTTTTATTTTGATTTTTATCAGTCATAATATAGCATGTATGAATATTTTCATTTTCAGATATTATATCTAACAATGATTCATCAATACCAATTCCAAGAACTGATCCTTTTAAACTTTCTAAAATATCTTCTAATTTTTTCATAAAAATACCTCCAACACTATTTAAATTATAGTTTAGTTTTGAAGGTTTTGTCAACATAAATAAATCTAATTATTATGTCATCTTTGACACTTTTTTGTTTGCTTTCCTTTAATTATTTTGAATGATTATTTTACCTATTTTATATAAATAATATGATATGGCATCACAGTGGAATATATCATCTAAATCTGCTAAACATAGTTCTAACTCCGATACATAACCTTCTACTTCTTTATATTCAAGTCTTACTTGATTTAAGTTACCATTTTTAAAATATATTTCCCATTTTTTTATTTTTTCTAAAACAATTTCAAATGTATCGATTATTTGTTTTTTGGTCATTTCAAAGTAAAGTTTGTCTTTTAACTTTAGGCAGTTATCATTTAGGTTTTCTTTTAATCTTTCTATTATATAGTTTGTATTTTCATAAAATTCGTTTTCAAATTTCATATTTTACCTCTTTATATAAATAACTTGAGGGTTATCTCAAGTTATTAAATGTTTTCATATTTATTTATATATTTCTTTTCTAAATCAGTTAAATCGTTTGCACTTAAGAAGGCAATAACACTGTTTTGATAAGTTTCAATTTTATCAGTTTCATTTTCTGTTATTACTTCAGCATTTGGGATTTTCTTTGAAAGTTCAGTAACTATTTTTTGATAATCTTCATTATTTTCTTTTATGTTTAAGATATAAGTTTTCTTTAATTTACTTAATATTTGAATATAATCTTCTTTAAATATCTCTGTTTTACTATAAGTATGTGGCTCAAAGATAATAATTATATCTTTATTTGGATATTTTTGATTAATACTTTTAATAGTTGCTTTTACTTCGTTTGGATGATGAGCATTGTCATCAATTATGATATTATCCAATACTTTTGTTTCATTGAATATTCTTTTTGCTCCTTTATAGTTTTTAAGTAATTTATTTACTTCTTTGGCTTCTATTCTTTCGTAGTAGCAAAAACTAATAACAGCTAATGTATCTAATAGCATATGTTTACCGTATATAGGTAAATCAAAATGTCCATAATAATTATCTTCGATAAAGACATCAAAGGCTATTCCGTCTTCAGAGTAATTTACATCCTTAGCGATAATATCGTTATCATCATCAAGTCCATAGTAGAAAATTGGTTTGCTTACTTCTAAAGAATGTGTGTATTGGTCATCACCACAGGCGATTACCATTTTTTCAGCATTATCAGCAAAATCTTGATATGCATTTATTACTTCATCGATTGTTTTATAATAATCACTATGATCATAGTCGATACTTGTTATAATTGCATAATATGGATGATATTTTAAGAAGTTTCTTTTATATTCGCATGCTTCTAAAACAAAATATTTATCTTCTTTACTTCCGTGTCCAGATCCATCACCAACTAAATAATTTGTACCTTTAATATTATTTAGTACATAGGCAAGCTTTGATGATGTTAGTGTTTTGCCATGGCAACCAGCAACAGCAATTGTTTGAAACATTGTTGTTAATTTTGAGATCATGTCTTCATAAGTACTGATTTTAATATTTAGTTCTTTGGCTTTTTCTACTTCAATATTATCATCTTTAATATTTTCACCTTTTATGATATACATATCTTCTTTTATATTGTCTTTACTAAATGGAAGTATTTCGATTTCTTTTTCTTTTAAAAACTCTTCAGTGAACTGGTGATTATCACTATCGCTTCCTTTTACTTCATAACCTAAATCTTTTAAAAGACTTGTGAGTGCGGACATGTCAGTCCCTTTTATTCCTATAAGATAATACATAATGTTTCCCCCTAACCTATGAATTCAATTAAATATGGTCCTAAAATTAAAATTAAAATTAATGGTACCACGAATATAACTGAAATTATACTTGCTTTATTTGGAATTTTATTTATTTTTTCTTTTATATATTCTATTTGTTTACTTCTTAGGAAATCAATTTCGTTATTTAAAACACCAATAATACTATTACCAAATTGACTTGTTTGAATAATATTTAAAATGATGTTATTGATATCATCTGATGATATTCTTTCTTTCATGTCGGATAAAGCTTCTATCAGTGATTTACCGAACTGCATTTCAAATAAAGTTTGTTTAAATTCTCTTGATATTTCAGAATCAACGTTATCACAAGTTACTTTTAAGGCACCTTCTAAATTGTTTCCTGATTCTAATGTAAGAGAAAGTATTTCAAAGAAGAATATGGCTTCATTTTCTAATTTTCTATTTCTTATTTGAAGTTTTCTAGTTATATTGAAATAGTAAAATAAGTAATAATAAGCAATGGCGATGAATGGGGCTAAAATATAACCAAAATCAGTAAAAAATAAGACAAATAAGGTAACTAAAATTGTAGTTATTATTCTATCTTTGGTAAATGATACAACTGTGTATTTTGTATCGTTTCCTAGACAGGTTAATTCTTTTTGTAATTTTTTTAAATCTGATTGGCGATATAATTTGGTAATCCAAAGGCTATTTTTAGTCATCTATATCACCACCTTCATTATTTTTCTTATACATACTATGAAAATTATATAGTAAATTATCATAAATATCAATAATATTATGCCTAATTTTGTTTGAATAAATGGTAAAAAGTATGTTGGACTAATAATTGAGATAACAAATGCGAATAAAAATGGCATCGATAGTAATGTATATATGACTATTTTACTACCACTTGTTAGTGAATTTAATTGTAATTTTAATTTTTGTTTAGCAAACATACTGTTTTCAATACTTTCAAATATTTTTATGATGTTACCACCGTTTTTATTTAATATTGTTAAAGAGGCTGTTAGATATTTAGCGTCATCTAGGCCAGTTCTTTGAGTAAATCTTTTGAAAACACTTTCTAATTCTAATCCGTAAAGCATTTCAAGATTCATTTTACTAAATTCATCACCAATTGGTCCTTTTACTTCGTTACTTACAATGCTTATAGCTTGTGTAATACTTCTTCCTGCTTTAAATGAATTATTCATTATAGTGATGGCGGATAAGAAATCTTTTTCTAACTTCTTTTGGTAAGCTTTATATTTTATTATTAGGAAGATATCTAAAATAAAGAATCCTAATACAAATATTATTACAGCTTCTTCAGGTGATAACATTTCTAATCTTAAAGCTTTAGCGAATAAAGCAAATATTACACAGGTAAAACCAATTATTATTTTACTACTTAATATATCTAGTCCAGTACTATTAATTGTAGTTATTTTTGTATATTTATCTAATTTTTTAGCATAATCTGAAGCAAATTTAGATTTTCTTAATATTTTATCAATTTTTAATAATATTTTTTTATATACTTTTATTATTTTATCAACGATTGATGAATTATTATTTGAAAGATGTTTTAATGTATAAGGTTCAATTCTTTTTTCTATTTTTAAGGTTTTTCGCCATTTATTTATTTGATATAAGGCAAATATTAAAATAGCAACTAATAATATTTGAACAGCAAATAAACTGTTAAAAGAATTTACCACATTAACATTTATGCTTTCGGTGGCAATATTTCCAGCTTTATCAGATACAGTGTAAGTTATTGTTTTAATTCCAGTTTTACTGAAATCAATATTTTCATAATTACTTGTTATAGTATTTGTTAAATCACCGTCTTGACTATCTTTAGCAGTTACAGTTATATCTGGTGTTTGTCCTTTTTCTAATTCAATGTTTTGTTTATCTATTATTATTACAGGTTTTTCTTTATCGACTATAAATGTAGAGCTTTCGATATCTTCATTAAGATTACTTGCTTTAATCTTTATTTGATATTTTCCGGTTTCAGTTAGTTTATATTCAAGAGTAGTTAATGATTTTCCAGTATCAATTATTTTTCCGTCTTTATATAAATAGTATGTGTACTCTGTGTTTAAAGGTGGTATATATGTGATTAATATATCATGACTTACAGGGCCTATATTACTGTTTATATTAAAAACTCCAACATCTCCCATTATTTTCCCTCCTAACTTCCGAATATATCAGTTAAATCGTCTATATCTCTTACTTTTATTCTTTCATATACTTTTGGGATGTATTTGTGCATTAAGAATTCACCAATTACTTCCCCATTTTCTAAAACTCCTGTTTGTTTAAATTTAAATATTTCCTTTTGAATTATATCTCCATTTTTAATTCCGATTATTTCGTTAATGGCACTTACCCTTCTTCGTCCATCGGAATATCTTTCAACTTGAACAACTATTTGAATGGCACTTTCAATATATTCTCTAATAGCGCCTACGGGTATTTCAACTCCGTTCATTAAAACCATTGTCTCTAATCTATTTAAGGCATCTGCGGGTGAGTTGGCATGCATAGTTGTCATACTTCCTTCGTGTCCAGTATTCATAGCTTGAAGCATATCAAAGGCTTCTTTACCTCTAACTTCACCTACGATTATACGATCTGGTCTCATTCTTAGAGAGTTAATAACTAAATCTCTAATTGTTACGGCTCCTTGTCCTTCATAATTATTATTTCTTGTTTCTAATGAAATAACATGGCTTTGTTTTAATCTAAGTTCAGCGGCATCTTCGATAGTAATTATACGGTCATCTGGACTACAAAATGATGATAAAACGTTTAGCAATGTTGTTTTTCCGGCACCAGTTCCACCAGTTACTAAAATGTTTAATTTAGCATGAACACAGGCTTCTAGGAATCTTGCCATATATGGTGTTAAAGTTCCTGTTCTTAAGAAATCTTCAATTGTGGCAAGTTCTGGCTTGAATTTTCTGATGGTTAAAACCGGTCCTTTTAACGATAATGGTGGCAAAACAGCGTTTAATCTTGAACCATCAGATAATCTAGCATCAACCATTGGATGGGCAGTATCGATTGTTTTACCAAGGGGCTGAATTAATCTTTGAATAACTCTGGTAATGTGATCATTATTAATGAAACTTACGGTTTCGTCTTTTAGTAATCTTCCGTTAAGCTCGATATATATTTCACTTGGACTATTAACCATTATTTCAGTTAAGTCATTGTTTTGTAAAAGTCCAGTGATTGGTCCAAAACCGTTTATTTCATTATCAATTAAATCATATATATAACTTCTTTCTTCCGTAGATAAATCATATCTATCAACAATTTTATCAATTTGTTTTTTGACAAAGTCATCCATTGTTTCTCCATTTTTAACATTATTGTCGATAAGGTTTTGAATTATTTCATTTCTTAGTTTATCTAATAATTCTTTATTTGGAAAAGCATTATAATCATTTGTTTCTATATCGATTTGCTTTTCTTTTTGATATTTAAATTCATCAATAAATTTTTTCATAGGCCCCTCCTATTTTAGTAAATCATCAAGTAATTTATTTAATTTGAATTCTTTCTTTTTTTCTTCTAATGTAGCTATTTTACCTTTCATTACATACTCTTCTATATTTTTTATGTATGAAGATTTTGGAATTATATAATTAATTGGATGTTCAAGGATATTTTCAATTCTTTTTGGACTATTTTCATGAGAGATTGCATCATTAAGAACTATTTTATAATTATTGTTTTTCATATCTTCATATATTGTAACCATATTTTTCATATTTCTTATATCCATTAAGTCACTTGTCATTATATAAATAATTTGATCACTGGCATCATATGTGACTAAGTTTACACCATCTATTATGTGATTTGTATCGATTAAAATGACGTCGTACTTATAGCCTAATTTATTTAATATAGTTGATATATATTTAGGATCAATTTTATAAGCACTTCTTAGATCTTTAGGTGCGGGAAGAATATCAATATATTCATTATATTTGGAAACATAATTATCTATTTGATCAAATTTGTTGTTAGTTATATCATTTACTAGATCATATATATCATTTTCAGCTTGAACATTTAATGTAGGTGCGACCACACCAAAATTTAAATCTAAATCGACAATGATAGTTTTAATTTTTCTTAATGATAAAAGTCCCGCTAAATTTATTGCGATTGTTGTTTTACCTGTTCCACCTTTAACTGATGTGATAGTAAATATTTTTGCTTTTTTAATAGCCATGTATATACCTCTATTCTTTTATTATTTTATTTGTTTCTTTATTCGCTACATAGGTTAAATTAATTTCAAATTTATTTTTGAATAAATTACTATATATTCCTTTTGGTTTATATAAAACATGCACTTTTATTTCACTGTCAGAAATATTTATTTCTTTATTTCCTTCTAAGTTTTTATCCAGTAATTTGGTTAATTTTTCATTTAAATTTTCATCTTCAAAATGTTTTAAACCATACTGAAGTGTATATTTTATTTCATTTTCATATTTATTTTTTTGATATGTATAATCACCTAACTCAAATATAAAACCAATTATTAGAAAAATTACTGGGATTAAGAAGACAAATACAACTAAACTTTGTCCTTTATTATTCATTTAATATTGTTTTTTTACTTTCTATTTTATAATTTTTTCCTAATACTTTTTCTAAAACAGGTGTATTTATTTTAACTTCTTTGGAAATTGTAAGCGTTGTCATATCATCAGATGTTTCTGCTTTAAATGATATGTTTTGTTTTGTTAGGTAACTTGATAGCTTATCTGGACTGTTTGTATATAAATTTTCGACTGTTTGTATATCATTTTCTAAATCATATTTTTTAACAAAAATATTTCCAATATCAATCATTGATATGATAATTAATAAAAGTACTGGTAATATTATGATAAATTCAACAAGTGCCTGCCCTTTTCTATTCATATACATTCTCCTATCATATAAATTATATCAGATTTATGAGGTTTAAACAATTATATAAAATAAAAAAGTTTACGATTGTAAACTTTAAATGTTTGACTTTTTAATATTTAATTCTTATAACTACTATTTTTTTAAGAAAACTATTTCATACCATATTAATACTTCATCAGAAAATGAAGCTTCATCACCAATATTTTTATCAAATAGTTTCTTTTCACGTAACGTGTCAATTTTATACCAAAGTTCTTTTAATTGGGATGAGGTTAAATTATTAAAATTATGATTTTCTATATAATAGGCTGCCAGTTTTGATATTTCTTTTAAAATATTAACGTAATCTTCTTTAACATCTTTATATTTTTCAAGATTTATCACAATATTTAAGTAACCTAGTAAAATAGCTATATTTCTTACATTTTTTCTGTAGTTTTCCATGTTTTCCTACTTAATTTCGTTTTTAAGTTTATATAATATGTTCATAGCTTCTATTGGAGTTATTTCTAGAGGATTTATTTTTTCTAATTCTTCTTCTACTTTTGATTTTTGTGGTATTAGTTCGTCAAGTGGTAGAGTTTCTTGAATTTTAGTATCTCTTAGATTTTCTTTATTTTCATAAACTTTTAGTATTTCACTTGACCTATTAATAACTTCTTTTGGAAGATTTGCGAGTTTTGCGACGTGAATACCATAACTTTTTGAGGTTGGTCCTTCTTTGATTTTATGAAGGAATGTTATTTTGCCTTCCTCCTCGTAAGCAGTGACATGAATATTTTTAAGATTTTTTAATGTTTCGTTTAAATCAGTTAATTCATGATAATGAGTTGAGAAGAATGTTTTGGCTTTTATATTTTGATGGATATATTCAATAATAGCTTGAGCTAAAGCCATACCATCAAAGGTTGATGTTCCTCTTCCTAATTCATCAAATAAAATTAAGCTTTTGTTTGTAGCATTAGTTATTGCGTTGCTTGCTTCCATCATTTCTACCATAAAGGTAGACTCTCCGCTTACTAGGTCATCAGAGGCACCAATTCTTGTGAATATGGCATCGAATATTGGTAATTTTGCTTCTTTAGCTGGGACAAAACAACCGATTTGAGCCATTATAGCAATGATAGCCATTTGTCTCATATATGTTGATTTACCGGCCATATTTGGACCTGTTATTAATAAAACATTTGTGTTTTTGTCCATTATTATGTCGTTAGAGACAAATTCTTTATTTATAACTTTTTCAACTACTGGATGACGAGAGTCTTTGATATATATTTCATCTTCAGTTAATACGGGTCTTACATAATTGTTTTCTTCACTGATTGTGGCAAAAGATGTAAGAACATCGATTTCACTTATTGTTTTTGCTATTTCTTGAAGTTTTGGAATATATTTTTTTACTTCGTTTCTAATTTCAGTAAATAATTGGTATTCTAGTTCGACTATTTTTTCTTCGGCATTTAATATTAATGCTTCTTTTTCTTTTAGTACTGGACTTATATATCTTTCACAGTTAGCTAAAGTTTGTCTTCTTTGGTATCCCCACTCTTCTTTGACTTCTTTGATATTACCTTTGCTTATTTCAATATAGTATCCGAATACACGGTTATAACCTACTTTAAGATTTTTGATGCCTGTTTTTTCTCTTTCTTCGGTTTCAAATTTGGCAACAAAGTCTTTACCACCTTTTCTAAGTTCTTTTAACTCATCTAATTTACTATTATATCCTTCTTTTATAAGGTATCCTTCTTTAGTTGTGATTGGAGGATTTTCATAAATACTTTCTTCAAGTAAATTATATAAATCATCTAATGTCTCTAAAGTTTTACCATAATTCATTTGATTTAATATTTCTTTTATTTTTGGTAAAACATTTATTGAATTTTTTAGCTGCAGTAAATCTTTCCCATTAGCAGAACCGAAGGCGATTTTACCGGATAATCTTTCTAAATCATATATATCTGTAAGATAATTTTCTAAATCTTTTTTTAAGATAAATTCTTTAAGTAATTTTTCAATAGTGTCGAAGCGATATTCAATTTCTTTTTTATCTATTAAAGGGTTTAATAAATAATTTTTAAGCATTCGTCCGCCCATGGCGGTTTTAGTTTTGTCTAAAAGCCAAAGGAGTGAAAAATTTCTTTGTTTTAATCTTAATGTTTCAGTAAGTTCTAAATTTCTTTTAGTATGAACGTCCATTCTTAAATGGTCTTTAGTTTTTCTAATTCTTACTTTTTGAAGATGGGATAAATCTCTTTTTTGATTATTAATAATATAAGCGATTAAATGTTTAACAGATTTTTTATATCTTTCATCTTCTAAGTCTTCATAAACATTTGAATAACTTTCAGAAAGTTCATCAGTAATAGTTGTAGTTATGTGGAATTGATTTTTTAAAATATCATATATATTTTTATCAACATTTTCAGTCATTATAACTTCTTTAATACCTAAATTTACAACTTCTGAAACAACTTTTGAAGTATCATGAGGCATTACAAAGGTGAATATCTCACCAGTTGATATGTCTGCATAACTTATTATATAACATGTCTTAAAATCAGTTATTGAGGCTAGAAAATTATAATCGGCTTTATTTAATGCTTCATCAGTCATTATTGTTCCTGATGAGATGATTTGGATTATTCCTCTTTTAACAATTCCTTTGGTATCTTTAGGGTTTTCAAGCTGTTCAACAATACCTATTTTATGACCGTTTTCAACTAATTTATCAATATAGTTATTTGCGGCATGGTAAGGAATCCCACACATTGGGATCCTTTCAGATAATCCAGCGGATTTTCCAGTTAAAGTTAATTCTAATTCATGGCTTACTTTAATGGCATCATCAAAAAACATTTCATAGAAATCACCTAATCTAAAAAATATAATTAAATCTTCATTAGCGTTTTTTATTTCAAGGTATTGACGCATCATTGGCGTTACTTTATTTATATCAACATCTTTACGATTCATTTCATCACTTCCAATATTTGTTATTATATCATTTTTATCTTTAAATTTGGTATAGTTTTTATTTTTTTAGATAATAAAACTAGGAAAATCCTAGTTTTAAGATAAATTTTCTAGATATTTTAAGGCTTCTTTAAAGTTTTTTACTGGGACTATATCAATATCATAGCCTTTTTCTTCTTTGACTTTTTTGGCTTCTTTATAGTTTTCACCATCTGGAACTAAAAATATTTGAGCGCCTTTGTCATAGGCACCGATTAATTTATATTTAACACCACTTATTGGTCCAACATCTCCATTTTCTTCAATTGTTCCAGTTCCTGCAATTGTTTTTCCATGAGTTAAATCGATATTGTTTAAACTACTATAAATTGTTAAAGCAAGCATTAAACCACCAGAGGGACCTGATTCACTATCTTTGAAATTAAAAGTTATTTTTTTATTTGATTTTAAATCAAAAGTATTTGTTACTAAGGCACCTACTTTAGGTTTTCCATTTACATCAATTAGGGTTGCATATTTAGTTTCTTCTTTACCATCTTTTAAAACATTAAAATAAACTTTTTGACCTATTTTTTTATTTTGGATTAGTTTATATAAGCTTTCTTTACTATTTATTTTTTTACCATCAACTTTAATTATTTGATCGCCTACCTTGAGGTTTGTTTTAGATAGATCATCAATGTAAGTTATATATATTTTTGTGTTTGTTATTTCATATTTAACATTTGAGTTTTCATAGGCAACTTTTAAAGCGTTACAGTTTGCTTCTTTTAATAACATTTTATTTCTGTACTGGAGGTCTTCGATACTTTCATGACCTGTTACTGTATCTTTTTCTTTTTCTATATCCCAGTTTTTATCTATTAAGGCCCAAAATAATGTGGGAATATTCGCATGCATTTCACTAACATAAGTCATATTAAGTGATCCTTTAGTTTTGATACTTTCATTTATTTTTTCTTTAGTATTTATAAGTCCGCCTGGAGCGGATATATAATATGGAAGATTCATAGTGAGAATAAAAAATGTTATTAGAATAATTAAAAATGGTGTGATTTTTTTAATTAATGGTTTTGTTTTTTCATATAATTTGTTAAACATGAGCATTTCCTTTCTATATAACTATATATAAATTAGGTGAAATAAAGATGAAAAAAATTTATAGTATTTTGATAATAATTTTTTTAATGTTTGTTGGATTTGAGATTTTAACTGAATCTTCTAGTATTTTAAAATCAGTGGATTTTTCTTTAAATATTTTTAAAAATAATGTTTTCCCTTCCCTTTTTCCTTTTTTTGTTTTAACAAATATTTTAGTTAAGTGCGGTTTTGTTGAACTGGTGTCTGAACTTTTTAAAAAAATTATGAATAAGTTTTTTAAAATAAAAGGTGATGCGGCGTTTGTATTTATTATGAGCTTAATTTCAGGTAATCCAGCTAATGCAAAATATACAAAGGAACTTTTAAATGAAGGCTTACTTAATAAATATGAAGCTACTAAAATATTATGCTTTACTTGTTTTACTAATCCTTTATTTATTTTAGGAACTGTGGCTACTTTGTTTTTAAATAATAAAGATGTGGGGATTTTGATTTTAATTTGTCATTATTTGGGTAATATAATTATTGGTATTTTAATGCGAAATTATTTTCCTAGTAAAAAAGAAAATTCAAAGGTTAGTTTAAGAAAAGCTATTGACCGGATGCATAAAAAAAGGATTAGTAATAATGAAAGTTTTGGGGAGATTATTACTAATTCATTAATTAGTAGTATTAATACTTTACTTCTTATTATGGGAGTTATTACAACATTTTTGGTAATTACAACAATAATAGATAAAAATGTTAGTTTAAATAGTGTGCTTCAAAGTACTTTGAATGGGTTTGTCGAAATGACACAGGGGTTAAAATATATTAGTATGGAAAATGTTCCATTAAAATTAAAATGTATTTTAACGGTAATGATTTTATCATTTGGTGGTTTTAGTGTTCATATGCAGATCATGGGAATTTTGAGTGACACTGAAGTTAGATATTTGCCATTTTTATGTGCTAGAATGGTTCATAGTTTATTATCTGGAATTATGATGTATTTCCTTTTTGATTTGTGGTTTTAATATGAAAATACTACATTATATTTATAATCGTCTTCTAAATTATCACTTGATAATGTCATTTCAAATTTAATATAACAATTTGAACTATCAGGTGTACAAATTAAATTTGAAAAGTTAAAAGATTTTATTGTAACTGTTTTTGGCATATTAAACTTTTGATTACCAATTTGAATTTTGGTATTTGATATTTGCTTTATTATAGTTCCATCGATATTACAAGATGTTCCTCCACAACTTGTGATACTTTTTGAACGATCTGCTGGGATTACTTTTCTTATATTTTTGGCAATAACAGAAGTTCTTTCATTGATTGCGGTTTGGACTGTTTCTTTTTGATATATATTTTTAACTTGAAGAACAATTTGAAATAATAATATTGTTATAACCATAGTTAAAGCGAACGAAGCAATTAGTTCAACAACAGTAAAAGCTTTGCTGTTTAATTTCATATATTTCCCCTTTTCATTTGACGATTTTTGTTAATAATTAAAGATAAATACTGTTATTTCGATTGTAATTATCCTAAGTTTATTATATAATACATTTAGAATAAAATCTAGTCCAAATTGGTTTTATGATTTGGACTTAAGAAAGGGCGCTGATTTTTATTATGCTTAGAACTTTTGATTTTCATACGATGCCAATAGTAGATGTGGCTAATGAAATATTTTATGATGCAGCAAAACGTGGTGCGAGTGATATCCATTTTGACCCTTATGAAGACTATTTACTTGTTAGAATAAGAATAGATGGACAACTTTTAAATTATACAAAAGTACCTCATGATATTAAAGATTATTTAATAACAAGAATTAAGACAGTTTCAAAAATGAATATTACTGAATTTAGAATTCCCCAAGATGGAGCGATTAAAACTAAAATTAAAGATTTGGATTTAGATATGCGTGTTTCTTGCTTACCACTTAATAATGGTGAAAAAATTGTTGTACGTATTTTAGATTATTCGATGAGTATGGCTGGACTTGAAGAACTTGGATTTAGTGAAGAAAATTATAAAAAATTAATTGAAATGGTAAATCTTCCTAATGGTATTATTTTAGTTACTGGGGCTACTGGTTCTGGTAAATCAACAACAGTATATTCGATGCTTCAATATTTGAATAAACCTTCAACTAATTTAATTACAGTTGAAGATCCAGTTGAAATGGATATAACTGGTATTAATCAGGTTCAAGTTAATAGTAAAGTTGGTTTAGATTTTGCAGCGGCTTTAAGATCTATTTTAAGACAAGATCCAAATGTTATTATGATTGGTGAAATTCGTGATACTGAAACAGCTAAAATTGCGGTTAGAGCTTCTATTACTGGGCATTTAGTTCTTTCAACTATCCACACTAATAATTCTCTTACTACAATTGAACGTTTAATCGATATGGATGTTCAAAGATATTTATTAGCTTCAGCTTTAGAAGGAGTTATTTCTCAAAAACTTGCGAGAAGACTTTGTAATTACTGTAAAAAATTAAGACCTACTACAGAATATGAAAAGAAAATATTTAGAATAGTTTTAGGTAAAGATATTGAAGAGGTTTATGATGTTGTAGGCTGTGATAAATGTAATAGCGGATATAGAGGAAGAATTCCTATTCATGAAGTACTTCGAATTAATCAAACAATCCGTGATGCTTTGGCAAGTGAAATGTCTAAAGAACAACTTAGAGATTTAGTTTATGGGCCAAATGTAATTACGATGCTTCAGGATGGACTTTCTAAAGTGTCTGAAGGCCTTACTACTTTTAGTGAAATTCTTAAAATAATTGAACTTGATGAGGATGACAAAATGAATAGTGTTTCTGATTTCAAAGAGGCTGTTTATGAAACTGAAAAAGTTATGTCTAAAAAAGAAAAAATTAATAATGATTTAAATAAAGTGTCTAATGAAAAAGCTCAAAATAAAGTAAATAATACCCCTATTTTTGATTTAAGTAATGTATCTTTTGCTAATCAAGCTTTTAATAAAGTAAATAATTCTAATAAGATAGTAAATGATACTACAAATAATACTGTTTCTAAAAATATTCAACCTAATAATATTAATAATTCTAACCAAACAGTTAATGGCATTGCAATTAATTCATATACTGCATCTAATTTAAATACTAAGGATAGTAGTTCTGATATTCCATCTCTTTTTTAAAAAGTCTTCCATTTGGAAGACTTTTATCATAGTTTGAAATGTAAATAAATTAGTTAGATTATTATTTTTTTGAGTTCCAATATTTTTCATATAGCTCTTTTGCAGTTTTAGGACTATCACTTCCCTCTTTATTTTTAATTGGAGCAAATTCATCTTCTCTTTTTGTATTTAATATTGCGATATTATCAAAAAACTCAAAACTATCAAAAATAAAGGATTCAAATTTATATGAGTTTGGATTTGTTGGTATTACTTCGTTTCCATTTTCATCAATATATGAATTTTTCTTAATTGTTTTATGATATTTTAAATGTTCTTCACTTATCTTTTCAATGGCTTTTATACTGAATAAGTTACACATAATATGAGCATTTCCATATTTTAACTGCCCATTTTCATCTTTTTCTTTGGCTAGTTTATCTTCCAACTCTGAATATTCAATTACTTTTGGGTGTCCATTTATTTTACAAAATACACCAACATTTTCATGAGGATTTGCTTTTGTTACTGTTTTTGATGCTATTTGCAGATGTTTATCTATTGCTATACCTAAAAGAAGCGGGTCTACCATTTTTAAAATAACATTATCAACACCTCCTATAAAAATCCATTTTATATTTTTTTCTTTCATCTGCTTTAATATTCCGGCATTTTTTAATGATGAAAATACACTTCCATTTCCGTCTGATACTTCTTTTATTTTCATGTCTTTGTTTATGAGAAGTTTCCCTTTTGTATCTATTAGGGGTATCTTACCTTGGATAAATAATTTAGTATGATCTTTTGGGTAACCAAAGTAATTGTTTTTTTCTAAGAAATTTAATGTTTCTAAATAGTTTTCATTACTTGTCATGATATACCAAGGAATTACTTTATTATATATCATATTTGCTTCTTTTAAATTTTCGGCTAATATTTCAAATAAATATTTACCTTTCCCATATACATCTAATTTGAATGTTCCTTTTGGACCTTTATGACCTAGTCTTGTACCTTGGCCCCCAGCCATTGTTACAACAGCATATTCTCCTTTTTTAATTACATCATCCCCTAATGAAGTGAATCTTGATATTTGTTTTTTCGAAAGTTTTGCTTTATCTAAATATTCAATTGCCTCTATTTTACTTTTTTTTGCTATTTTCTCTTCTACTAATGTATCATATAATCTTATAATTTCATTTAGATTTATTTCTTCTATTTGTTTTAATAGATTTTCTTTTTCTTTTCCTTCTAATTTGTTTAATAATTTAATAATATGGTCTTGATTATATTTTTTTAGCTTTTTTACTGCTTTTTTATCTTTATTCATAATTACTTTTCACCCTTAACATATTTTAACTTATTACTAGTATATTCTATCATGCATATCTTACAATATCAAGTTTTACAAAAAAACAAATAGGGTTAAATTCCCTATCTGTTTTTAATTTAATTTTTTTGCGGTTAATGATGCCTGATTTATAGTTCCGTCTGTATTATTGACGGTTGAGGTTAATGCTAGATCAATTATACTTCCAGCAGGTAAGGTTACAATAACGCTACCACCAAACGATTCACTTTCGTTTGCGGTTAATGTTAATATTTGAATTGTTCCAGGAATATCGGTTCCATTATTTCTAATAGCTACTGTAAGATTTCCTGCGTTATCTACTTCTGCTAAAACATTATAAGTTAGTTCATAATCCCCTGCCTCTATTATTGTAATGGCATTTGCATTTGTAGCTGTGTCAGTATCTAATGTAGGCATAATTGTTGGAAGTACAACTTGTGTTGGAACACCTGTATTTGTTGTAAAACTTTGTTCTGCAGTTGAATAACGGCCAGTATATGCCTCTAATCCAGTATCCCCGGCTGGGCCTGTTGGGCCTGTTGGACCTGTTGCTCCTGTTGGACCCATTGGACCCGTTGGACCTGTTGCTCCTGTTAATCCTGTTGGACCTGTTGGACCTCCCGCAGGCCCTGTTGGACCTGTTGGGCCTATTGAACCTAAACGTTTTTGACACTTACGTCCTTCTTCAAGTATACATTCTATTTTATCGGAATATCTTTCATCCATATTACACCATCCTCTCATAGTATTTTATTTTCATTTTTTTAATGCGTATGTATTATTAACTATTTTTTTGCTTCTTTTAAAGTGATAAGTTCTACTTTTTCTATGTCTGTTTTGATACTATCAAAGTAATATAAATGATTTGGATTTGCTTTTTCCCCTTATTTTATTGATTTTAATGTTATTTTGAAAAAAAGCATTGTAAAATGCTTTTTAATTAATTATTATATTGTAGATTTCTTCAAAGAATATTTTTTTATTATTTTTTAAAACTAATAATTTATTAAATTCATCTATTTTTTTAACTTCTTCAGTTATTTTATTATACTTCCCGCCTTCTTTTTTACTATCTTTTTCAAAGTATTCTATTGTTATTTTGGTATTTGGATTTGTTTTTAAATAATTTATTTTTTCATTTATTTCTAGTTTGGTAGAATTATCAATTAATTTTTTTGTATCAGTTATTCTTGAAGTTTCTTCTATCGACTCTTTATAACCTGTTAAAGCGGCAAAAGGCATAAATTGGGTAGCTCTTTTTTCTATATCCATTTGTGGGTGGATTTTTGATTTATGATTGGGCATATTTATTATATCGTCATAACTATTAGGCATTGTGACCTCCTATTTGGTTATTTCTTTGAATTGTAGTTGCAGATTCACTTAAATCAGCTACTTTGATGATGGAATTTTTACCATATTTTTCTTTTAAATTTATAATGACATTTTGTATTTCATTATCTTTTTTTTCTTCTTTTTCTTTATTATTTAATGAGAAAATGTCTAATTGTTTTATTACCTTATCTATATCACTTAGATTAGAAGCTGTTATATTAATTCTTTTAATGTTTAAATTTTTGTTTATTATTTTTTCATATAATTTTAAGGCATTTTCTTCTATTATTTTAGATGAGGATGTTTTATATTCTAAATTTATTGTTCCATGGGCTGGCTTGGGTAATTTACGATGATAGTAATCAGTAATCATTTCTCCATCATAATCATTATTTATATCATAGCCAATGGTTAAGGTTATTTTATCTGTTGCTTGTTTTTTTATACTTAGATTTAAGGATAATTCGTCGGCCATTTCTCTTATTATTAATTTACCTTTTTCGTAATTATATGGTTTATTTAACACTTGACCTGAAGAGATACTGGAATTTAGTGATTTATATTTTTTGACATCTTCCATTGTGCATGGTTCATAGCCCCAGGCGTGATCAATTAATAGTTCAGCATTAACTCCAAATAATTTATAAAGAAGTTCTTCATTTTCTATGGAACATCTTGCGATATCACCCATTGTCTTTATTCCTAACTTTTCTAACTTATTTTTATATCTTACCCCAACACGCCAAAAATCTGTTAGTGGCTGATGGGACCATAATAATTTACGATATGTCATTTCATCTAATGTGGCTATTCTTACCCCTTCTTTGTTTGGCTTTTCGTGTTTAGCTAAAATATCCATTGCGACTTTACACAAATACATATTAGTCCCTATTCCGGCTGTGGCTGTTACACCAGTTTTAATGTAAACATCTTGGACCATTTTGGTTACTAACTGTTTAGGAGTTAAATTATAATAATGCAGGTAGTCAGTAATATCACAAAAAACTTCATCAATCGAATATACAAATATGTCATCTTTTGATATATATTTTAGGTAAGTATTATATATTTCTGTACTGCATTTTATATAAAGGCTCATTCTTGGTTTAGCTATTATAAAGTCTAATTTAATATTTGGATTTTGTTTTAATATATCACTGTTATAAGTTTTTTTATTTGATGATTTAGTTTTATTTATTTTATTTACTATTTGGTTTACTTCAAATAGTCTTGGTCTTCCCTTTATCCCATATTCTTTTAAAGATGGACTTATGGCTAGACAAATTGTTTTTTGAGTTCGCTCTTTATCTGCGACAACTAAGTTTGTTTTTAAGGGATCTAACTTTCTTTCTCGGCATTCAACGGAGGCATAAAAACTTTTTAAATCAATGCATGCATAAATCCTACTCATTTTATCACCATTTTAATTATATCACGAACTAATGTTTGATTAAAATATTTTTTAAAAATATCCATTATTTTACATAATTAAATTGCTTATTATTTGATTTTATGATATTATTAAATAGTCAAGGAAATGGCCTGTTGGTGAAGTGGTTTAACACGCGCGCCTCTCAAGCTCGTATTCACGGGTTCAAACCCCGTACAGGCTACCAATATGAAATTATAAGTAAACTTTATTGTTTACTTTTTTATTTTACAAGTTTTAATATTTAGTGTATAATAGCACACAAAAAGGATGATTTTATGAATAGCTCAATGAATTATTATGAACTTTTAGGGGTTAGTCAAACAGCTTCTTTTGAGGAAATTAAATTAGCTTATAAAAAACAGATGAAGAAATGGCATCCGGATATAAATAAATCCACGGATGCTCCTTCTATGGCTCAAAAAATTAATAAAGCTAAAGAAATATTGCTTGATGAAGAAAAAAGAAAAAATTATGATTTAATATTGGAAAAAGAAGTTAATGATACTTATAGTAAATATACATATAAAAATGGTTATAGTAAAACTTATAAAGATATATCAAAGACTACATATACTAGTGAAAAAGTTACTAAATGGGAATACTTAAAGGAATATATGAAATATAGTAATGATTCAAAGGTTCGAAAAGTATTTGCTTATATTGGTGTTTATTTAGAAACATTTTTATGTTTTATTTTAAAAATGTTAATTATCAGTTTTGCTTTTATCGCAAATGTGGGAAGTTACATGATTTTACTTATGTTTAATTATTTACTTCCAATACTAATTTTACTTATTATATTACTTGTTTTTCAGTATCTTTTAGATAATGGTAATTTTCTTACATTTAACAATAATCTTTTAATATTTACTGTCTGCTCTATTTTAATTTATATTTTAGGATTAGTTTTACCGGCTATTTCAAATATGATTTTGTCACCTAAGGTATTTGATTTTTTATATAATAAAATTGATATTGGTCTTTTTAAAAAATGTGTTGGTTATAAAGAATAAAGGATTAGTTTTTAAGCTAATCCTTTTATGTTATTTAATTAATTCTAAAGTGTCTCTTGCGATCATTAATTCTTCATCTGTTGGGATGATATAAACTTTAACTTTTGAATCTTTTGTAGAAATTTCAGTTAGTTTTCCTCTAACATTATTCTTTTCTTCATCAATTTCAACACCAAGACATTTTAATTTATCACAAACTAGTTTTCTAAGTAGTGGACTGTTTTCGCCTACTCCAGCAGTAAATACAATAACATCAGCACCACCTAAGCGTACATAGTATTCAGCGATATAATCAACGATTCTTTGAATATATTTATTGAATGTTAGGACTGCTTTTTCATTTCCGGCTTCATAAGCTGCTTCAATATCACGCATATCACTACTTATTCCACTAAGTCCAAGTACACCACTATTTTTATTTAAATCATTAATAATTTCATCAATTGTTTTATTTTCAGCTTCCATAACTGGAGGTAAGATTGATGGATCAACGTCACCTGAACGAGTTCCCATCATAATTCCAGCAAGTGGAGTGAATCCCATAGATGTATCAACACATTTACCATCTTTAATAGCAGTAATTGAACCACCATTTCCGATGTGACAACTGATTAATTTAAATTTATCTGTTTTAAGTAAATCTTTAACAGTTTCTGATATATATCTATGGCTTGTTCCATGAGCACCATATTTTCTAATACCGTATTTTTCATACCATTCATATGGTACAGCATATAGATAAGTTTCTTTGTCCATTGTTTGATGGAATGCAGTATCGAATACAACTGACATTGGAACGTTTGGTAAAGCTTCTTGGAAAGCTTTTATTCCAAGCATGTTTGCTGGATTATGAAGTGGAGCAAAATGTTTGATTGATTCTAATTTTTCCATAACGTCGTCATCAACTAATACAGATTCATTGAAAATATCTTTTCCTTGAACGATTCTATGACCTACACCATTGATTTCATCTAATGATTTAATAATATTTAAACTTGTTAATTTATCAAGTAAAATACTTACAGCTTTAGTGTGATCTTTCATTTCGATTTCTTCTTTGAATTTTTCACCATTGAATTTGATAGTATAACAGCTACCATCAATACCGATTCTTTCAAAAACACCACTGGCAATAACTGTTTCACTGTCCATATCAAATAAACTAAATTTTAATGAGCTACTACCAGCATTAATTGAGATTATTTTCATTTTATTCCTTCTTTCCTTTTAATATTATATCAAAAGGCATTGATTATTAAAAGTATTTTATTTAAGTTTTGTATCATTTATTATGAAAAAAGCATTTATATAAATGCTTTAAAAAGTTAAAATATTATATTATAATCTATTAATTCTATTTTATTAGATATAAATTTTTCATTAGAATCTATATCGTTTAATAATTCTGTAGATAAATACTTTTTATTATCATCTGGAAAAACTGTAACTACGGCATCTTTAATATCATCAGCTAGTAGTATACTTCCTAAAAGGTTAGCTCCTGATGAAATTCCAACACCTATTCCTAACTCTTTAGAAATTTTTCTGGACATATTTATTGCATCATCATCATTAATTAAAATTATTCTATCAATTTTATGTTTATCTAATAATTCTGGTATAAAGTCATCTCCAATACCTTCTATTTTATGTTGACCTAATATTTTTCCGGTAGATATCATTGGCATTTTATCTGGTTCAATTGCAGTAATAACTGCATTTTTATTTTCTTCTTTTAATCTTTCTCCTATTCCCATTAATGTTCCACCAGTTCCAACGCCAGAAACAAAACCACCTATTTTTTCGGGAGTTTGTTTTATAATTTCTTCCCCTGTTGTTTCATAATGAGCTAAAAAATTATCCTTATTTGAAAACTGATTAGCTAAAAATCCATTTGTTTTAATAGCCATTTTTTTAGCTTCCTGAACGCATCTTATAAAGCCTCCATCTTCTTTACTAATAAGAAATACCTTTGCTCCAAAACCTTGCATTAATTTTATTCTTTCTTTGCTAACCCAATCAGGCATAAATATATATACAGGATGTTTATAATAACTTCCAAGAGCGGCTAAAGCAATACCAGTATTTCCACTAGTTGCCTCAATTATAGGCATTTTATCTTTTAGATCTCCTCTTTTTTTGGCATTATTGATTATATAAAATGCTACTCTATCTTTTATACTTCCTGTTATATTATAATACTCAAGTTTTGCATAAATTTTGTTATAATTTCCATTATATTTATAATTTATCTTTATCATTGGTGTATTTCCAATAACATCATTTTTACTAAACATTATAAACACTTCTTTCTAATATATAAAATATGTTTTTATATAAATATTGATAGTATATTTTAACATACTTTCTACTCCAAACTATCAAGCCAAACTTTAACTTCTGCAGAGTCTGAAGTTGGATAAAAACATTGTCCGTTTTCCCAATTGCCACCGTTTGCTTGCTCGGAAAGCATTTGACTACTTTCTCCTATTGATGAAGTTATAGCTGTACAAAATGGGATTACATTTTTGTTTAGGAAATTGTTCTTTTTAACGAAAGTTTCGGCTGGCCAAGCGGCTATATCCCACCAAATTGGATAACCTATAAATACTGTTTCATAGCTATCCCAATTATCTGGAGTATCTTTTATTAATTTATTATTTCTTAATGTTTTATCATTATATTCTTTTGAAACTTTAGAATTTTTATTTGTCCAATCTAAATCTTCAGATGTATAATTAGTTTCTGTTTTTATTTCAAAAGTGTCCGCTTTTAAGTCCTTGGCGATTTCTAAGACTATTTTTTTTGTCGTTCCTGTGGCTGAATAATATACAACAAGTGTTTTTCCTAAAGGATTTTTTATTTTATTTGTTTGCAAGTCTTTAGGTACTCCTTGGTCGACAAATTTCTTAGCATCATTTGTGAAAATTATTACAATAGCGACTCCTATAACTATAATTATTATTGCGATTGAAATCGTTGTTAATGATTTATTCATTTTTGCTCCCTTTTCTATTTAAAAAAATTATATTCAATATGGTGTCTTAGGGCAGAATCGAACTGCCGACCTTGACCTTCGGAGGGTCACACTCTATCCTACTGAGCTACTAAGACATACTTTGATTATATCATTTATTTGATTATATTAATAGTTTAGATTTCTATTTATTAAATAAATGATAGTAATAAAAAAAATACTCATTCGCTAGAATAAGTGTCTAATCAATTTTAGTTGGGTAGATATTCAACTTGACGAAACTGAATATTTCCCTTTTTTATTTTATGCAAGTTTCCTTGACGTATTCATAATATCATAAAAATTTAATATTGACAAAACTTAGAGTATAATAAAAAGTTCAAAGACTTGTTTGAACTTTTATTTCAATGTCACGGGCATCTTTTAAATCTTGATTAGTTTTAATATATAATGTTTTACTTTCTTCAGGATTTATTTTATCTCCTAAGTAAGCAATACTATTTATTAAATTTTTACCACTACTATCTTTAATTATTACGGTTATGGGGGTTAAAGATAACGTGTTAGATGTTTGATTTGTGACTTTACTTGTAATTATGTAATTATTACTAATTTTTGTTATTTTTATTTTATCAAAAAATAAATAATTGATAGATTTTGATTTTAAATTTATATTATTTAAATTTTGAATTTCTTGAGTCTCTTCTTTAAAAATAGATGAGATGTTTAAAAATACGGCGAATATTATTAAAAGTATTATTATAAATACTTTTAATTTGTTTACTGGTTTTATTTCTTTTGGCATTAACTAGCCTGCCATGTTTTATAAACATCACAACTACTACTTGAAGGTGCTGGGTTTGGCATTTGCATTCTTACGATTGTTGGAATCTTAAATGCAGATCCAAAGGCCATACATGTTCCTGGCTGTAATGTTTTTTGTTTTTCAACAATGTCTGCAGATATGTTTGGAAGCATTTTTGTTATATAATCTAAATCTCTTGGGTGAGTTATTTTAAAGATTAAGAAATTCGCACACTGAGAGATAACGGTATCAGATATTTCAACTGGTCTTTGAGATATTAGGTTAAATATTAATCCGTATTTACGTCCTTCTTTAGCGGCTCTTTCAAAGATGTTATAACCGATTAATTCAACGTCACCATCTCTTTGGACATATCTATGTGCCTCTTCAACAAAGATGTGGAATGGTATTGATGCTCTATCTTTTAAGTTTTTAGCAAATTCGAATAACATTTTTGTATATATTTTAACAACTACTTTCGCAAACCAATCTTCGACATCTTCTAAGTTAAAGTTAATTACTTGAGCTTTTTTACCATTTTTAGCAACTAATGTAGCGATATAATTTTCCATAGTAATAAAGTTTGGATATCTTAAATAACGAGAATTTGCTGAAATTGTTAATGAATGAAGTCTTACTTTTAAAGTAATAGCGTCAGCGTAACTTTCAACATTATTTAATAATCCTTCTGAAATTAGGGTAAATTCTAGTGCTCTTTCTAGATCTTCTAATGTATAATATTTTATTTCATTTGGTTCATATGTATCTAATGATTCATCAATGAAACTTGTGACATATTCAGTCATTAAAATACTTTCAGGGAATTGTCCGTGAGTATCAATTGTAAAGCATTCTCTAAATTTTCTTGTATAACCAATTCCTTGAACTGGTGCTTCTAGATTAAATTGTTCAGTTGAACATGTAGCTAAGATTTTAAAGACATCATTTCTTTTACTACTTGCTGTTTGATTTGTATATAAAATGGTCATAATTGCTTTAGCTATTAAATGGTTTTGATATTTAATACTCATTTCATCTTTGGATGCAAATATATTAACTAATTTAAGCATTCTTTCGATAATTGTTAATTGTGAGTGTTTTTCGGCTCTTAAGAGTAAAGCCATATCATCAATACCTAAAAGCCATAATGGAATACTTAATATTTCACCATCTGTTTGATTAACATTAGTTGTATAAAATTTAAAATCTAAGTTAGGGTTTATTTGATTGATATTTTGCAAGGCATTATGGTATTCACCATAAGCATCAAAAATAAAGAAGTTTGCTCTAAATGGTAGTACTTTTGGATTAGAGAAAACATTTTGAAGTAATCTAGCGACTCCACAGGATTTACCTGAACCACTGTTTCCAAATATTGACATATGACTACTAAATAGGTCATTGATATCAATTCTGATTGGTGTACTATCGTAAAGAGGACTTTCTCCAAGCACAAATGTTGATGGGGTATCCTCACCTACTAATAATGATATTTCATCTTTAGAGATTAATCTTAAACTGGCATTAAAGGTTGGTTTTCTAATTACACCACCTACAAATTTACCACCTGCAATCTCGCCTAAGAATCTGATTTTAATTATTTCATCATTGATATCTTCAACTTCACCTAATATTTTTTTATTTTCATCTTCAAATATGACGTGCATATTCATTATATTGGTATTAAGTCCACCTTCAGTGTTTGCTAACTGAACGTGAGCCTCTGTATCACTAATATAAACTATTTTTCCAAACATAATTTCTCCTCCTATATTAACTCTTCTATTTTTTGTTTTGTATCTTTATCTAATTTTTTTATGATTTTTTTTATTTCTTTTGACTTATTATAAAGGTTTAGTATATCTTCATAATAATTTAGCTTTTCTTCAGCGTTTTTAATTTGACTGTATGCGGCATTTCTTGAAACATTTTCATTTTCGGCAATTTCAGATAGGCTTAAGTTATTGAAATAATAATCTTCGAAATATGATTGTTGTTTTTTGGTTAAAAGTTCACCATAATAATCATATAAATTGGTTAAGTATATTGTTTTATCCATATATAGCCTTTAATATTGTCATTAAAATTACTAATACACCAAATACTATGTATATTATTGTTAAATTTTTTCTTTTGTAAAAGGTTTGATTATTATAGGCCATAACTAATAATGTAAGTCCCATCATAATTTCACTAAAAACTAGAAAATTATGATTAAATATTGTAATTACTAATAAAATTAATAATATTATTGACATTACAAATTGGATTTTTAAGTCAAGAGGTAATTTTTTCATTCATCCATCTCCTTAAATAAACCATATATATATTTTTCAATATCAAAAGTTTTTAAATCTGTTTCTTTTTCGCCAAGTCCAACAAATTTAACAGGGATACCAATTGTATCTTTTATAGCAAGGACAATACCACCTTTGGCAGTACCATCTAATTTAGTTAAAACAATACCTGTAATATTAGTTATTTCTTTGAAGCTTTTAGCTTGAGAAACACCATTTTGACCTGTTGTGGCATCAATTACAAGTAATGTCTCGTGTGGGGCATCTGGTATTAATTTACCTAATACCTTATTTATTTTTTCAAGTTCTTTCATAAGGTTTACTTTATTTTGAAGTCTACCTGCGGTATCTATTAATAAGACATCATAGTTTTCTTCTTTGGCTTTTTTGGCACCATCATACATTATACTTACTGGATCGGCTTCCTCAGTTTGTTTACTTATAATGTCGATACCTACCCTATTTGCCCATTCATCAAGTTGTTCAGTAGCACCAGCTCTGAAAGTGTCACCAGCGACCATTAAAACTTTTTTACCTTCATTTTTTAATTTGTAAGCTAGTTTACCAATGGTAGTTGTTTTACCCGCACCATTTACACCAACGAATAAAATAACTGTTGGACCATCTTTACTGTAGTTTATTTTATTTGTGATAATATCATTATCAACATAAATTATAAACATTTCATCAACTATAATATCTTTTAATTTTTCAGGAGATTCGATATTTTCTTTTTTTACTCTTTGTTTTAATTTATCAATTATTTTCATAACTGTGTCAACACCAATATCAGCCATGATAAATATTTCTTCTAATTCTTCAAAGTATTCATCATCAATTTTAGTATAGTGTTTATTTAAGTTAAGTAATGATGAAAGAAAATTATCTCTTGTTTTTTTTAAGCCTTCATCATATGATTTTGTTTCTTCTTTTTCTTCTTTTGTAAAAATATTTTTAAATTTATCAAATAATCCCATATCTATCCTTACTCCTATTTCTTTAATCATTATATAGCAAAATTAGTTATAAAGCAATATTATATAAGGTATTTTGTTAATCCTTTTTTAAAATGATACCTTATCATTAGTTAAAAAGATACCACTAATATATAGTATAATATCTCATTGGAAAGGAGAT
>CACZST010000047.1 GCA_902783895.1 uncultured Erysipelotrichaceae bacterium | reverse complement strand
TAATTCTTACTAGCTTTTACCTCTTCATTATATTTACTAGTTATATATGTTAAATTTCTTCTATGAAGAGCTGTATAGTAACTGGTATTTACTTCTATATTACATATCGCATCACCAGTATCTACTAATATATCAGCTATTTTACCTTTTTCACTTACATTTCCCTTAGGTATATCTTGAGACAAAACTTTTATATTATCAATTTTCATATTAAGTGCCTTTTCTAAAAACTGTTTTAAAAGTGGATTATTTTTCTTATTAGTTAGTATTGTTTTAAATACCATATCATTAAGTCCATTGAACCATTTTTCATTATTCATTTAATCACCTCAAAGAGAATATACGCTCCTTTTAAGTACTAATCAAATGAGCATTTTACCCAAATATAATGACAATTTAATACTAATTTTACTTTTTTCCCTTTAGATGAATTTTAGTAAATTATATCTATAATTTATGTCAAAAGGTTAAAACATATAAAATTTAATTTTTGGTATAAAAAAAGGATTTATCTAAATCCTCCTCCACCTGATGAGAATCCACCAGATGATGTTCCTCCACCTGAGAAACTTCCTCCACTACTTGCGGCTGATCTTGCTTGTGAAGCAGCTCTATAAGCATTTGAAGAAAAACTATTTACCCAAACATAATTTCCATAATATATGTCCCCAGTATATTCTTCAGGATGGAATTTTTGGAATTGCTTAGCAACTTTATCGGCAATACCAAAGGCTTGGGCAAATATTAAATATTCATCCCATATATGAACTTCAATGGCTTTTTTATCATCAATTAAAGTCATATCATTTAAGAATTTTTTTAATCCCTTTAGTTTTATAAATTCGTCTTTTAATTTTGTTGTATATTTATATACTTTTCTTTTACCTCTTTTAGAATAGTTTTCTTCATATGTTTCAATGTAATTTTCATCTATTAATAGTTTTTTAGAATAGTCTTTAACACCACTTATCCAGCTATCAATTTGTTGATAATGTTTTTTACAATATTTAGTGAAATCTTTTGGAGTTAATTTATTATCTGTAGCAGCTGCTTTAAAGATGCTTGCTAAAGCAATTTCGGGTTGTGTTTTTAAATCATTTAAGTTTGTTAAATCAATATAGTAATTTTCATTTTTATTGAATAGTCCGCCTTCGTTTTGAACCATTTTTATTTTTTCTTCTTTTATCCATTTTAAAATAATACTTCCCATTATATAACTATCATACATTATATTTTCTTGATTACCTATATAATATGCTTTTATTATATCTTTATCAAAAGGAATATCTCTAAAATTATTTATGTCTTTATCTTTTGGGATAATAAATTCTGATTTATCAGTTCTAGGTTGTTTTCTTATGGCATAACGAACTGCTAGACCGACAACGACAAACGGAATTAGTACATTTAATATAATTATTAATGTTTCAAAAAATGATTTTCTTTTATTTAAAGTTGCTCCTTGTAACGCTTCATCAACTATATCATCATAGGTTTGGTCTTTGGTTACTTTTAGGTCTGTAAATGTTCCATTTGGGAAACCAACTAAGGCAACTACATATTCATTACTTGTTATTTTATTACTTTGGAAAATTATTTGTCCGTTTTGAATACTGTTATTACTTTTAAATCCATAAGATGAATATTTTATATTACTAAAGCTTTTATATCCTGAAATTGTTAATTTAAAATCATTTATTGTTTGATTCATATTTTGGGGAATAAAAGCAAAGTAAAGTATTTGATTATCTTTGTACTGCCAAACTAAATTGTTTACAGTATATTTTAAGGTATATGTATGAGTTCCATATTCAATACCCCAGCATAATTCTTGACCATCTGATGTGTAATTTACACCATTTTTATATTGTTTTTCTGATTTAGAAGCATTTACATCCCAGCTATATATATTAGTATAAGGAATTCCATCCATCGATACTTCGTAGTTAGTGATTGTTCTATCTTCTAGATTACCGAATGAATGATATCCTTCTGTTCCTTCATCTAAATTAACATCCCAAACTTCGGTTACTTGTCCATTTCCATATTCATCAATATAAACATCTGTTTTAATACTATTTATTGTATTTGCGGATGCCTTATTTGTGAATAGGAATAAAGTAAATATTGTAAAAATAAATAAATAAACTTTTTTCATACCTCTCACCTATATTAATTATACATGAAAAAAACTAAAATTTGAATTTTAGTTTGTAATTTTTCCGATAAAATATTTTTTCTTACCACGTTTTACGACAAGTATTTCATCTTCAATTGCGATTTCTTTAGTTATTTGTTTATCTAAATCAGTTATTTTTTCTTCATTTATTGTTATACTTCCGGCAGAAACAAATTCTCTGGCTTCTCTTTTTGATGAAGCTATTTTACTATTTACAAGCATATCAACAATATTTTCTTCTTTAGTTTCAAATTTTGGCATATCTTTAAAGATATCTTCAATTTCCTTTTTAGTTAAGCTTTTAACGTGTCCACTAAATAAAGCTTCACTCATTTCAATAGCTTTTAAAGCAGCTTTTTCACCATGTAAGAATGTTACTAGTTGTTTTGCTAATGTTTTTTGAGCTATTCTTGTTTCAGGATGATTTAATTGTTCTTTTTCTATTTCTTCGATTTCTTCTTTAGATAAGAATGTATATATTTTTAGATAATCAATTACCTTTTCATCCTCGCTGTTTAAGAAAAACTGATATAATTCATAACTTGTTGTTTTATTTGAATCAAGCCAAATAGCGTTACCTGTAGACTTACCTATTTTATTTCCAGCAGAGTCTGTTACTAATGGCATTGTAAAGCCGTATGCTTCTTTACCTGTCTTTTTTCTGATTAAATCTATTCCGGCAGTTATATTACCCCATTGATCTGATCCAGCTGCTTGCATAACGCAATTTTTTGTTTCGAATAGATGATAGAAGTCTAAGGCTTGCATAATCATATATGAAAATTCAGTATATGTTATTCCAGTATCTAATCTTCTTCTAATTATATCTTTATCAAGCATATAATTAACATTAAAGTATTTACCATAGTCTCTTAGAAAATCAATAAAATTAATATCTTTTGACCAGTCATAGTTATTTACAGTGTCATAACCAAATATTTTTTTTATTTGTATTTTTAGCGATTCATAGTTATTTAAAACTTCTTTTTTCGAAATCATTGGCCTTTCTGTAGTTGGTCTTGGGTCACCTATTAATCCAGTTGAACCACCAATTAAAATTATTGGTTTATGTCCATAATTTTCTAATCTTTTGGCAGTAAGTAAACTTGATAAGTGACCAATATGTAAGCTATCTGCGGATGGGTCAGTACCCCAGTAAAATGTTAGATTTCCTTCATTTAATTTTTCTTTTAAATTTTCTCCGGCTTCATCTTTGATTAGACCACGCCATTTTAAATCTTCGTATAATGTCATCTTCTTGCCTCCAACTCTTTCATTATTTCTTTTCCACTACTTGTACCTATTCTAGTAGCTCCAGCTTTAATTAATTCATCCATTTGGTTTAATGATTTGATCCCACCACTTGCTTTTATTTCTAAAATATCATTTTTGTGGGCATTAATTATTTCAACGTCTTTTACGGTTACTCCTCTACTTCCGAAACCTGTATTTGTTTTAATAAAGTTTACAAATGTTTCATTACAAATTTCTGTCATTTTAATTATTTCATCTTCGGTAAGTAATGATGTTTCGATAATTACTTTTAATACTTTTCCATCGATTGAATCTCTTATATCAGTTATTTCTTTTTTGATATAATCATAATCTTTATCTTTTAAGGCACCGACGTTTATTACCATATCTATTTCATCTGCCCCATTTTCAGTTGCTTCGACGGCTTCAAATGTTTTTGTTTGAGGAGTATTCATTCCAAGTGGGAATCCTACTACTGTACATACGTTAATATTTGTATCTTTTAAAAGTTCTTTAGCTAGTTGAACATAATATGGATGAACACAAACGGCTTCAAAATTATATGCGATAGCGTCTTCACATAATTTTTCAATATCTTTTTCTTTAGCGTCCATTTTTAAATTTGTATAATCAATATATTTATTTGCTTCCATAATTTTCCTCCTTTAAATAAAAAAACGCTATAAATATAAGGACGGGAATTCCCGCGGTACCACCTTATTTCATAGCGAATGTATGCGTCTTTATCATTTAACGGTGATGGGCCGATTTGACTCAAAATATGTATTTCATTTATTTAACTTTGGTTAGTTTTCAGCAAGCACTAACTTTCTAATTACTAGTTAAATAATTACTTAGTATTTCTCTTTGTCAATTAATAAGACTATAGCACATTTATTTTTATTAGTCAAATGTTTCTATTTAACTTGTTAATCCTTTTTTAAAATGATACCTTATCATTAGTTAAAAAGATACCACTAATATATAGTATAATATCTCATTGGAAAGGAGAT
>CACZST010000046.1 GCA_902783895.1 uncultured Erysipelotrichaceae bacterium | reverse complement strand
ATCTCCTTTCCAATGAGATATTATACTATATATTAGTGGTATCTTTTTAACTAATGATAAGGTATCATTTTAAAAAAGGATTAACAGAATAAACTCTATAATTGAAAATTTATAAATCATGTAGTATAATTAAATTATAGTACGGAGGTAGTTGTTATGGAAAGGTATAGTAATTCACTAGAAAAAGCACAAGATAATGCGACAAGCGAAAAAACTGATAGAATTGAAAACTTATTTAATGAATTAAGTAATTACTCTTCTGAGCTATCTCAAGAACCAAAAGAACCTATAGAATTTCTTTTCCCAGAAGAATTTTCTAATGAAGAAAAGAATAATCAAATAAATGAAAACTTAAATCCTCAAATAGAGGAAATTAAAAATGATGTTTCATTAGATAATATAAGTTTAGAAGGATTAAAACAATTAAGAGAAGAAATAGCTAAATTAAAAGATGAAGAAGAAAAAAACGAAAACAGTCAAGGAAATTCTCTTCAAAGTAATAAAGTATTAGTTAAAACAAATAATCAAGGATATCGAAGCTTTAGAATGTCACCAGATTTAGATGATAATATTCCTAATGCTCTTCAAAAAACTTTCCTAAACTGCGCTATATTAGGATTTACAACTTTAACTATTGGTGGTAGTTGGTTTGCCTTTATAGTTAGTCATTTTTAAAAGATATCACTGATATCTTTTAATTTTTATTTTTAATAAATTCCCTAAGCATCTTAGTAAGTGCCCTCTTCTCAATTCTTGATACATAACTTCTTGATATCTTAAGTCTTTTAGCAATTTCCTTCTGCGTTATTTCATCTTTCCCATCTAAACCATATCTATTTATAATTATCTCTTTTTCCCTATCATTTAAAACATTAAAATACTCCTTAAGTAAATTAATATTATTCTGCTTATAAATATCCAAAGCAAAATCTGGCTTTGGTGTTTTTAATATATCTAAAAAAGTTAATGTATTACCTTCCTTATCATAACCAATTGGTTCATCTAAACTAATATTTTTATTATTTTTTTTATCACTTCTAAAAAACATTAATATCTCATTTTCTATACATCTAGCGCAGTAAGTTGTAAGTCTTGTTTTATGTCTAAAAGAATAACTATCAACACCTTTTATAAGACCAATTGTCCCAATACTAATCAAATCATCTGCATTATCTATTTTATGATCATATTTTTTCACAATATGTGCGACTAATCTTAAATTATGTTCAATTAACTTTTCTCTAGCATCCTTATCTCCCATATTTGCTTTACGAATACATTCTTCCTCCTCTTCTTTAGAAAGTGGATCTGGAAAAACATTATTCGAATATGAAGCAGTAAACAAATAAAAATTCTTAAACAATTTTTTAAAAAAATCAAACAAAAATATCACCCAATAAATTATATGCAAAAAAAGATATTTAAAACTAAATATCTAAAACGTAATTCTTAAGATCATTCATTTTTATTTTATACAAATAATCGCAAATATTTTTAAATTTTATAAAATAAAAAGAAAAATTAATCTTCTTTAAGAGAGCTTACAACATCTAAACATCTTGGACATAAATCATCAGTTAAATCAATTTCATCGAAATAGTTCCAACATCTTTCACATCTTCCACCTTCAAATTTTAAAGCTTTAACACCTGCATATTCATACTTAGGAAGATCAGTAGCTGTAAGTACTACATCCGAAACAATAAATAATTGTTTCAAATCATTTAATATTGGTTTTAATACTTCTTTATCTTCTTCTCTAAGATTTAAATAAACCTTAGCTTCTAAAGATTTACCAATTATTTTTTCATTACGAGCTTCTTCTAAAGCTTTATAAACATCATCTTTAATACCAAAGAACAATTCAAATAATTCTAAAACACTAGCCTCATCTTTATATTGAACTACTTCTGGGAACTGCTCTAAATGAATACTTTCATATTTTCTTGAAGGAAGTAATTTATAAACTTCTTCACTAGTATATGGTAAAATTGGTGCCATTAACTTAATTAAAGATGTAAGAATATTATAAAATACAGTTTGAACACTTCTTCTTTCTAAACTATCTGCCTTATCAATATATAATATATCCTTAGTGTAATCTAAATAGAAATTAGAAAGACTATTAACATAATTAATAATTAATTTATAAATTTCATCAAAATCATAATCATCATAATTTTTTAAAACGTTTTTAATTAATTCATTAAGGTTAATCATCATATATTTATCGATTAAAGGAAGTTTATCATAACTAATCATATCATGCTGACTATCAAAATCAAACAAATTACCAAGCATAAATCTATAAGTATTTCTTATTTTTCTATAACTTTCTTTTACTTGATTTAAAAGTTCATCACTAAATCTAACATCCTCAGTATAATCAACACTAGCAACCCAAAGTCTTAAAATATCACTACCTTGTTTACTAACAACATCCATCGGTCTAACAACATTACCAATACTCTTACTCATCTTAAATCCTTTACCATCTAAGACAAATCCTGCAGAAATTAATTCTTTATAAGGACTATGACCATAAGCAGCCATACTACAAATTAAAGAAGAATTAAACCATCCACGATATTGATCAGAACCTTCTAAATAAATATCAGCCGGATATGGTAATCCCCTTTCAAGTAAGACACCGGCAAAAGAACTACCAGAATCAAACCAAACATCCATAATATCAGTTTCTTTAGTAAATTCACCATTTGGACTTGACGGATTAGTATACCCTTCTGGAAGTAATTCCTTCGCAGATTTTTCAAACCAAATATTAGAACCATGTTTTCTAAATAAATCAGCAACATGCATCATAACATCGTAATCAATAATCTCAGATCCATCTTCATTATAGAAAATTGGAATAGGAACACCCCAAGCTCTTTGACGAGAAATACACCAATCTCCTCTATCTTTAATCATATTATAAATACGAGTTTTACCCCATTCAGTATGGAATTTAACATTTCCCTCAAGTTCATTTAAGATATCATTTCTTATTTTATCAACACTACAGAACCATTGTTTAGTCGCTCTAAAGATAATCGGTTTTTTAGTTCTCCAATCATGAGGATATGAGTGAACTATTTTCTTAAGTTTAAGTAAATATCCATGCTCATCAAGCCATTTAGGAATTTCCTTATTCGCATCATCTACAAATAAACCTTCAAACATTCCTGAATCTTCAGTTAAAATACCTTGATCATTAACCGCATTAATTAATTTAAGACCATATTTTTGACCTACAATAAAATCATCTTCACCATAACCAGGTGCGGTATGAACAAGACCAGTTCCAGAATCCAAAGTAACATGATGACCTAAAACTACTGGACTTATTCTATCCATAAAAGGATGTCTATAAGTAATACCAACTAAATTAGTGCCCAATGTAGTTTCTGTAACTTCATAATCAGTAAAACCAAATTCCTTCATTAAATCTTCTACAAGATCTTTAGCAACAATATAATTATTATCATTTACTTTGACTTTAGCATATTCATACTTCTCACCAACACAAACACCACTATTACCAGGAAGTGTCCATGGTGTTGTTGTCCAAATAACTAATTTATCTCCTTTTTTAGCAAAAGTATTACCCTCTTCTACATCAAAAGAAACATAAATTGAATTATCCTCTTTATTTTTATATTCAATTTCAGCTTCAGCTAATGCAGTTTCACTTGAAGGTGACCAATAAACTGGCTTAAGACCTTTAAATATTAAACCCTTTTTAGCCATTTTTGCAAACACTTCAATTTGTCTTGCTTCATATTCAGGTTTTAAAGTTATGTAAGGATGCTTCCAATCAGCAATAACATTAAGCTTTTTAAAATCATCCATTTGTTTTTCCACTTGTTCAAGTGCATATTTTTTACAGTACTCTCTAAAATCAGCAGTACTCATACTTTTACGATCAATTCCACTATTTGTAACTGCTTGTTCAATTGGAAGACCATGAGTATCCCAACCAGGAATATATTCCACATAATACCCTTCCATCATTTTAGACCTATTAATAAAATCCTTAAGAATCTTATTTAAAGAATGACCTAAATGAATATTACCATTCGCATATGGTGGACCATCGTGTAAAATAAAAGGTTTATTATTTTTATTCTTGTTTTTAATTAAGTTATACAAATCCATCTCTTCCCAAGCATTTCTTTGTAAAACTTCATTTTCCGCCAAGTTACCTCTCATTTTAAATTCAGTTTTTGGCATTAATAAAGTATCTTTATAATCCTTCATTAGATTTCATCTCCTTATTTAACACCCTTTTTAAATCCCTTTGCAGCATTATAATTACTTAAAATATTAGACGAGAAACTAGAAGTTTTCTTCTTATTATTCTTGTAATCCTTAATTGCCATTTTAATAAGTTCATCAGTAAGTTCCATATATGATTTACCTTTTGGTTTAAACATATAGAAACTTAAAGAACCAGGAATTGTATTAGGTTCATTAACATAAACCTCACCAGTTTCTTTATTTACTAAAAAATCAATACGGCAAACGCCATTTAAATTTAAAGCTCTATAAGTTTGAACAGACATATCATAAACTTCTTCTTCCATTTCCTTAGAAATCTTAGCAGGAATATCAAACTTACTATTTGACATACCACCTTTTGATGGCACCTTAGATCCAGTTTTACCTTTTGAACCACCTAAATATTTATCCTCAAATGTTAAAAGTTCATGACCAGTTTTCATTTCAGCAATTAAACTTGTTTCTTGATATTCATAATTACCTAAAACAGCACAGTTAAGTTCAAGTAAATTAGGAATCATCTCTTCAACAACAATTTTAGCTTCATATTCTAAAGCCTCATCAATTGCTTTTTTCAAAGTATCTGTATTATGTGCGACACTTATACCAATTGTACTTCCTAAATTAGCTGGCTTTACAATAACAGGATATCCTAATTTTTCAACCTTATCAATTACATTATTTTCATTTAAATTGTACTCATAATCATAAAACCATACATATTTTGGTGTCTTAATATTATAAGCAGCTAAAACTTGTTTTAATACAACCTTATCTTGACCAACTGAAGCACCTAAAACCCCAGGTCCAACTACAGGAAGACCTAAAGTCTCTAAATAACCAGATAAAGATCCATCTTCAACACCTTTACCATGAACAATCGGAAAAGCAACGTCAATATAATCAACATCTTTTCTAAAAATTCCTTTTACCTTTTCTAAAAATACTTGATCACCCTTACGAGCTAAAGTAATTTGTTTAGTATATTTTTTCATACTATCAAAATACTTATAAGTATCCATATCTCTTAAACTCTCACCAGTATACCAATTACGATCTTTACTAATATAAATTGGTATTACCTTATATTTTTCTTCATCAATATTTTCCATGGCTTGTAAAGCTGAAATAATACTTACTTCATGTTCAACCGAATCACCACCAAAAATCACACCTACATTTATTTTCATTTTAATCCTCCTTATTTCTCATTAAATATATCAGGTAAATCATTTTCTAGTAAAACATAAGTTTCGCCTTCTTTTAAATCATTTACCATATCAAAAGCCTTCAAAACATCATTTATTATATGAACCTTTTTAAAATCAAAACCAATTTCTTTTAAACCATCTTGTATCGGTTTAGTTTGTTCATTTCCTACTAAAATAACTTCATCAAGGCCTTTCATTTGCATTCCAAATTCTTTATTCTTAATATATTCTTCATCACCAAGTTCAATCATTCCTGGAGTAACAATTATTTTTTTACCAGGCATCATTTTCAAAACATCAATAGCCATTTTAGAACCTGTTGGATTAGAATTATAAGCATCATCAATAAAGACTATATCACCTTTTGGTTTAAGCTCTAAACGATGTTCAACTGCCTTTACCCTTGAAACACCTGCCTTAAGTTGATCCATATTCATACCAAATACTAAACCTAGAGCAATACCAGCTAAAATATTATAAACATTAGCATATCCAAGTAATCTTGTTTGGAAATGATATAAATTATCATCACCTTTTATTTTTACATCAAACTCTGTTCCATTAGGTGAAAGTTTAATATTTAAAGCTCTTACATCAACATCTTCACTATCAATACCTACCCATTTAACATTACATTTATTTTTAGGTTTATAACTTCTTTGCCACTCATCATCACCATTTAAAACAATAGTTCCATCTTCTGGTAAAGACTCTAAAAGTTCAAACTTAGTTTTTTGAATAGTTTCCCTACTACCAAAAGTCGCTAAATGAGCAACACCAATTTTTGTAATAATTCCATATTTAGGATGAACTAAATCACAAAGTTCTTTAATATCACCTTCCTGACAAGCGCCCATTTCCGCAATAAAAACATCTGTAAATTTATCTAAATAATTATTAATTGTAATCATAAGACCAAATGGTGTATTAAAATTCTTTGGAGTTGGCATTGAATTATATTTAATATTCAAAATATCATTTAAAATATTTTTACTACTTGTTTTACCATAACTTCCAGTAATACCAACTACTTTTAAATCAGGCATATTTTTAAGCCTATTTATAGCTTTTCTCTTAAAATAATATCCAACATATTTTTCAATTGGTGTATTAATTAAAATAGCTAAAAGTACATATAAATTATTTAAATAAGCAATTAAACCTAAAATTAATAAACCATAAATATTATTTAAATAAAAATAAACTAAAATAATTGGAGTTAAATTAATAATCACATCAGTAACAAGCAATCTTTTTACTCTTGATGTAAATTTAAGAGGTAATTTATTTTGACTTTTTTTATTTTTTAAATATAAAATCACATATAAAATAAAATAAAATACCGCAAAACTTAAAAGCATAACTTTTTCATTTTTTACAAATATAAATATTATAAATAAAATAAATAGTAAACTATAATCTAAAAATTGTTTTGGATTATGATAAAGCCATTTTAAATAAGTATTTTTACTATTATACTTATTCTGCTGAAGCATATGAATAGAATTTAAAGACTTAAAACTAACATAAATAAAATAAGGTACCATACACACTAAAAATTCCATTACTCATCACCACCTATAAAATTCTCCATTATAGAAATAGTTTGTCCAAGCCTTTCCAAATATGCATAATGTGTGCATCCCTCATATTCAATAACTGCAGAATCTTTAATTAAATCTGAAAGCAAATACGCATCAGAAAGTGGTACCGCCGCATCATTAGTACCCCAAATAATTAAAGTTGGACATTTTATTTTCTTAACTAATTCAGTTATATCAGTATTAACATGTCTTACCATAATATCCCTCATAATCGGACTAGCATTACGGTAATCAGTCGATCCAATATGTTTTTTCGCAAATTCCGTAAGTTTACCTGCCAAAGGTAACTTTTTAGCTTTCTTAAGTAATTTCATTTTTAAAGTATCTTTTTTTATTTTTACATTAAAAGGACTACCGAATAAAATTAGTTTTTTAACCGGATACTTACTAGCATAAATTAAACTAATTTTACCACCAAATGAATGTCCCGCTAAAATAGGATTTTCCACTTTTAAATTAACAAGCAAAGCATGAACCATATTCGCAAAATCATCAAGTTCCCATACTTCCTTAGGTTCCTCACTATCACCATGACCAGGAAAATCAATAATAATAACATCATTTTTTGTAAGCGCATCACCAAGTGGCTTCATCATTTGAATATTCTGTCCCCATCCATGAAGAAGCACTAAAGCTTGTCCATTTGGATTACCATATCTAACATAATTAACATTTACATCTTTGTACCTAAACAAATTCCATCACCTTCTTAAAATTATACCATAAATAACAAAAAAACTCATCCTTTAAGGACGAGTCTTCCCGCGGTACCACCTTATTTTACTATAAAATACACTTAAAACTATAACGCGTTACCGTCTTTTTCTACTACATTTCAAAAAAGCATATCAAGAGTGATTCATATATTAATAAAAATTGTTAGCTTACACCGTCCTAACTCGCTAGTAATTTTTATATAACTAATATAACGTCTCTATCATTTACTTTATAATTCAATATTATCGATATCATTAATAATATCAAGTTGCGATTCAATAATATTTTTAAGTCTTCTTTTCAAAACATTAATGTTTCTTTTCATAACCATTGATTCATTTTCAATCTTTTCAGCTTTAATAAGTGCGTCGTTAACAATACGACTAGCATTCTTTTTAGCATCTTCAATCATGATTTCACTTTCTTTATGAGCGGCAACTTTTAATTGATCAGAAGTTTTTTGAGCCATTAATATAGCCCTATTTAAAGTTTCTTCAGTTCTTTGATATTGTTCAAGTTTTTGTTTTAATTCATCTTGAGAAGAAAGTTGTTCTTTCATTTGCGCGATATTTAAATTTAAATCACTAACCTTAGCCTTTAAATCATTAATCTGCTTATTTTTCTCATCAATATCACTAACCATACTTTCAACTTTAACAATAACTTTATCTAAAAAAGCATTTACTTCCTCAGGATCATATCCGCGAAGCGTTCGATTAAATTTCTCCATATTTTTGCCTCTCTTTAGTGTTTATAGCACTTCTAAATTCTTTTTACCACTCAATATCGATATCGTCGTTGTCGTGAATACCTTTTCCTTCTGCATTACTATCAATTTTACCTTGAATACTAATATTATTAGGTGTACAAAGGAATATACCTCCACCTATTTTTTGTAAATCTCCACCAATCGCATAAATTGTACCACTTAAAAAGTCTACAATTCTTTTAGCTTGTTCAGGGGTTACACGATGAAGATTAACAATAACTGTATTTCTTTTTTTCAAATGATCAGCTATTTGCTGCGACTCTGAATAAGCTCTTGGCTCAAGCAGAATCATTTTAGAACCCCCTTCATCGATTAAATCTTCTGGATTCACATTATAATATTTATTATTGTCATCAGGTGTTGAAAAAACATCTTCCTCATCACCCATTATTTTCTTCATAAAACCCATATTTATCCTCCTTTAGTGGAAATTCCCACTCTACTACTAATAATTTTATCATAGTTTTTTTAAAAATTAAACGTTTTTTATTAATTTGGCAAAAATTTCTTAAGTTTGACAAAATTTAACACATTTTTTATAATCATCTTGAAGGTGATTTATATATGATAAAAATTTGTTTTGTCTGTCTAGGAAATATTTGTCGCTCTCCAATGGCAGAATTTATGATGAAAAATAAAACAAACGACTATTTAATAACTTCTAAAGCAGTAAGCAATGAAGAAGAAGGAAACGACATGCATTATGGCGCAAAAAAAGAATTAACCCTTAACAATATACCATTTTCTAAAAGAAAAGCCACAAAACTAACTAAAGAAGACTATGATAAATACGACTACTTCATTTGTATGGATAGTTCAAATATATATCAAGCCTTAAATATTTTCGGTAATGATAAAGATAAAAAAATATATCGTCTTCTTGACTTTACCAATGACAAAAGAGATATCTCAGATCCTTGGTACACTCACAATTTCAAACAAACTTATGATGATATAGATAAAGGATTAGATAGATTAATAAAATATTTAAAAAATAAGAAGTAAATTTTATTTATACTTCTTATTTTAATATAACCTTATCTTCAATATATTCCTTTAAATCCTCAAGTTTAACAATATCTTGTTTCATTGTATCCCTATTTCTTACAGTAACTGTTCCATTTTCTAAAGTTTCATCATCAACTGTTATACAAAATGGAGTTCCAATGATATCTTGTCTTCTATATCTTTTTCCAATATTACCAGTTTTATCAAATGTAATAGTAAAGTATTTAGAAAGACTAGTAAATACTTCCATTGCCTTATCACTATGTCTATTTTTTACAAGTGGTAAAATAGCTGCTTTATAAGGTGCCAAAGCCGGATGGAATCCCATAACTTCTCTTACAGAACCATCTTCTAACTCCTCAGACCTATAAGCATCTGTTATAACAGCTAAGAATAATCTATCAAGACCTACTGAAGGTTCAATTACATATGGAATATATCTTTCATTAGTTTCAGGATCTAAATATGTTAAATCAGCTTTAGAATGCTCAATATGAGTAGATAAATCATAATTCGTTCTATCTGCAATACCCCAAAGTTCACCAAAACCTTGCGGATACCTATATTCAATATCAGTTGTCGCATTACTATAAAATACAAGTTCATCTTTATCATGATCACGATATCTTAAATTCTCTTTTTTAAGACCAATTGTATATAAAAATTCCATACAATATTTACGCCAATAATCAAAAGCTTCCTTCTCATCACTTGGATGAATAAAATACTCAAGTTCCATTTGTTCAAATTCTCTTTGTCTAAATATAAAGTTACCTGGTGTAATTTCATTCCTAAATGCCTTACCTATTTGACCAATACCAAAAGGTACCTTAGCTCTCATACTTCTTTGAACATTTGCATAATTAACAAAAATACCTTGAGCTGTCTCACCTCTTAAATAAACAGTATTTTTAGTATCTTCTGTAACACCCATACTTGTCTCAAAAAGTAAATTAAACTTTCTTATTTTAGTAAAATTATCACTACCACAATTCGGACACTTAATTTCATTTTTAGTAATAAATTCCTCAAGCTCCTCATTACTAAATCCATCACCAGTAATTTGACCATTTGTAAAATCTTCAATTAATTTATCAGCTCTGTATCTCATTTTACATTTCTTACAATCAATTAAAGGATCAGTAAAACTAGAAACATGACCAGATGCAACCCAAACATTTGGATTCATAAATATTGCTGCATCTAAACCATAAATATTAACCTTCTCAGAAACAAATTTTTGCCACCAAGCTTTCTTAATATTATTTTTAAGTTCGACACCTAAAGAACCATAATCCCATGTATTAGCAAGTCCTCCATAAATTTCACTACCCTGAAAAACAAAACCATATTGTTTACATAAATTAACTAATTTATCCATTGTTACCATAAAATTTCCTCCTTTAAAATAAAAAGAATCCTTTTAAGTATAAGGACGGTCATCCCGCGGTTCCACCTTATTTATTCTTAAAAAGAATCTCTTTCATATATACAGCTCGAGGTTTCCAAGCCCGTCATCACTCATTTAATACAAATAAATTATATTAATAAATAATGGTTTTGTCAACACTAACAATCCAGTATTCTAATAGTAAAAATAAAAAGCTGCAAACTTTATTCTTATTATATTTCTCTTTTTTTTTCGGCAATACATGTTCCATCTGTTTTGTAAATAGCAACCGCATTAATATCCTTAATTGTTTGTAAATACCGTTCTAGTAAATTAGTAATAGATAAAAATGGCGGAATATCGCTTTCATCTTCAATCGGTTCTATTTCTACAAAATCCATCATAAAATCTTCTATCTTTTTACAATACGTTCCAATTTTATAAGTATCATCTTCATAAAAATATACAACTCTATACCCTTCACCAAATTTATTATACCAATCGTAATTTCCATTTATATCTTTAAGCTTTTCACTTGATATTTCCATAATTTCACCCCGTTTAGATTAAATATAACATCAATATTTTATTATATTTAATTTATTATTAAAATTCTTATTTAAGGATAATACTAGGTCTCTCATTAAACCACCATATTCATCAATTGAGATAGGAAACCCAAAGGTTAAACGTTCATTAAATGAATACTGACCATGGGACATTTCTAAAAAATCAAAACATTCTAAAATTTCTCCTTTATCCCCAAGATTAAAATAATCAATTAATGGTACATTCACCATTAAATTTCTATAATGATATCCTCTCAACAATCTCATTTTTTCTTCAGTTTCTAGTATTTTAGGTAGCACTATCAAAGGAATATTTAAACAACCCATCAAATCAATTATTTGTCCAAATGATTTTATTTCTGCAAGCCTTTCTTCAGGACAACATTCATATAACTTATCATCATATTCACTTGAAACAAGAAAAGATAGTCTTAATATAAATGCTTCTAAATTATTTTCGTTGTATGCTATTTTTTGCTGATTAGCATGCTCAACCTCATGTAATAACACTTGTAAAATAGACAAATTTTTATACAGCATAATTTCAAAAATATTAATATCTAAAATACTTTTTTCAATATTCTTTACCATTTGTTCAATCATCTCAATATAAATTGTTATTTCTTTTGTACAACTGGAATAAGAAGCAAGATTATTGCTTCTTGTCTGCTGAATATCAATATTTAAAATATAATTATTTAAACATCTATCAATTACCAATAATTCCAATATTTTTTCAATATCTTTTAAATTTAAAATTGTATTATTAATAGTTCTATCATAAATAATTTTTAAAATATTTCCCATATAAATTAATTTTCACTTTTTTATTCTACTTTTTTTAGATAACGATTTAATAACTCGTAACTCAGCAGTCTGAATATTCTCATCATATTCGCAGAAAGTCTCTAAAAACATAACCTCTTCCTGAGTTAAATCTAACTCTTCTGAATATTTTAACCATTTATTTTCCCACGAACGATTTCTTGATCGTTCACTTGAAGCATCCCTATCATACCCAGTTCTTGTATTCCTATGCCCATGGCCTTTTCTCCAATCTCCATCAGTAGGTGTATAAATATCATTTCCCTCTGCGTAAATATCTATTCCGTCATCCTGCATACATTCTGCTGATTCTAAATAATCAGCATATGCTTGATAATCATAATTGAAATCAGCTAAAGTTTTTCTCGTCATATAATATCATCCTTCCTAAATCTATAATACTTTTTAGCAATATATAAGCAGTCATCATACGATAACCATCTCAACTCATATACTATCACTCATATTTCAAAACGTCAACACTAACAATATTTTAACCTTTAAGTTTACTTAGTTTTTTTATATCAATACAAGTAACTTCAGAAATATCTTCTAATTTTAAATTAAATTTCATTAAATTAATTGCCATCGCAAGTCTCTCACTTTCTGATACATTTTCAATAATTTCTTTTGTATATTCCTCTTGTAATTTTTTTTCATTCATTAAATATTCATCACCTTTCTTTAACATATGATTTTCCTCCTCCCAAGTTAATTTTATAACAAATAATTAAGTATATCAAACGATCAATTTACCTAAATTAAAAGGAAATAAAGCCTCAATTTACCATTTTCATCTAGGCAAATTTAGGTTATTTCAAATATAATTTTATTTCAATTTTGCCAAAAGAGTAAAATTTAAAAAAAGAAACTATTTAACTAGTTTCCCACTTTTTAATAACTTTAATAACTTAATATTTTGTAAATAACTTCCAGTATAACCTTCTATTCCATTTTTTAAAGCAATTATTTTACGGTTTGCTAAAGAAGCATCCACACCTATTTCTTTTAAACCATCAACAAAAGAAAAACCTTTATATGAAGATGAATAATAGCTTACATTATTAGCCTTAAGTTTCATAAGCAAATTTTCATTTTGCTGACTTGTTCCTGTATAAAAATCATCAAAACCTACCCTCTTATAAAGATCACTTCGGCTATCAAAAGAACTATTATAACCAGCCGATTTAAGTCCATCTACAATTGATAAACCTTCATAACCTCTTAAATCAGGTAAAGAAGTATTAGCAAATAAATCCTTATATAAAAAATTCGCATCAACATTACCATTAATACCATTAACTAAAGAAGAAGATGAATATTGCCACATATCATATTTACCATCAAAAGTATTAATATCACTATACTGTGCTACCCAAATCGAGTATTTATCACTTAATTTTTTAAAGTCTAAATAAGTATTAAAGAAATACTTATTCGCATATACACCACTAGCATAGCCACCCTTTTCAATTTCACTGCAAAAAGCATCACAAATATTTGTTAATGTATTTTTATTTAAATTATATAAACTTTTATCCTCAATATCAAAATAAACAGGTAAATCAAGCTTCCTATTATTAAGCCACTTTAAAACTGTTTTAGCTTCTAGCTTTGCCTCATTTACATTCTTCGCATAAGTATAATGATAGACACCTATAGGTATTAAAACATTTTTAAATCCTTCATAATTTTTTTCAAACTTTTCATCTTTTTGACTTTCATACATTCCATATCCAATTCTAATAATCACAAAATCAATATCAGTTTTTTTAACCTTATTAAAATTAATATCACCTTGATACTTAGAAACATCTATACCCCTATATTCCATTTTTCTTACCTCCTATTCATATATATGAAAAAATCAAATAATAGAAACTGCGATAAACTAAAAATAGAACTTTATCTAGTTCTATTTGGAATTAACATCTTAACTTTCTTTCCTATCTTATATT
>CACZST010000045.1 GCA_902783895.1 uncultured Erysipelotrichaceae bacterium | reverse complement strand
TATCACCGATATTATAATCACTACTATTATATACATAGACCTCAGAATCAGTAATACCGTATTTATCACGAAGTTGTTGAGCTATTTCTGCATATTGACTTTCTTCAACATTACCTACTACATAAACTTTACCATCTTTAACGAATGAGAAGTAACTATCCTCACTAGTATTTACATCATAAATTGGTGTAGATTGCTCATTTTGTTCTGATACAGTAGTAACTGTTTGAGTTATCTCAGCTCTAGCAGCTTCTTCTTGTGCAGCTTGTTCAGCAGCAGCTCTAGCAGCTTCCTCTTGTGCAGCTTGTTCAGCAGCAGCTCTAGCAGCTTCTTCTTGTGCAGCTTGTTCAGCGGCAACTCTAGCAGCCTCTTCTTGTGCAGCCTGTTCAGCGGCAGCTCTAGCAGCTTCTTCTTGTGCAGCTTGTTCAGCGGCAGCTCTAGCAGCTTCTTCTTGTGCAGCTTGTTCAGCAGCAGCTTGTTGTTGAAGTTGAGCATTTATTTCTGCTTGATAAGATTGTTCTGAAGTACTTAACTCATCTTGACTTATAGAAGTAGTTAAATCTTCTGCTGGAATTTCAGCAGCAGATGCACCTTCTGCAAACATTGCTGGAGCAACCACAGAAGCACCAAGAACTGCAACACCACCTAACCATTTCGCAAAATTATTAGAACCGGCGACTATCTCTCTATGAGAATTTTTTCTTTCTAATTTATAATACATAAACATCCCTCATTTCCTTTGATTTTCAATGAATATCACGTAGTTCTTCTCTTTATGTGCGTTATAATATCACCATTTTTAGTATTTGTCAAATTTACACAATGTTCTTTTTTAACATAATTAAAAATAGTACTCTAACAAAATTATTATATCAAAATTAAACGAAAAAAACTATTAAAATCAAAGATTTTGCTATTATTTACATTATTTGATAAAAAGAGACATATTTAAAACCTCTTTAATATCCTTTCAAGTTCTGACTCTAACTTAGATTTCAATATACAATCAGCAAAACCATCTTGAAGATAATGAAGTTTTATAAATTCCTTTCCATCATCTATCATAACAACAACTGGTATTTTAAAGTTAGTTTTCTCCTTTAACTCCTTTAAAACCTCTAAAGCACTATAAGTAGAAGTATCATCATCAAGTAAAATCAAATCATATTTCATATTTGAAGCTATTTTCTCTATACAATCTCTTCCAAATAGCGATCCATTTACAACCGCATCATGGTTTTCAAGCCATGTAGTTATCATCGCAAGTTCTTTAGCATCATCATCAACAACCATTATCTTTTTATTATGATACAAAGATTGTTCATAAGCTTCAAGTTTCTTAGAAATCGTTGTTTGTCTTGTCTCAACAATTTTTTGTTCAAGAACAATAGTAACAACAGTTCCCTTACCAACTTCACTTTTAACCATTAAATTACCGCCTAATAAAGAAATCATTTTCTTTACTTCACGTAGATTTAAATATTCACCATCACGATCACGTAAATCAATATTTGCTAAATCTTCACTATTTAAACTAAGAATTTTATTAACTTCATCAATACTAATACCACATCCAGTATCAGTTATAGTAATAATTAATCTACATATTCCATATTTAATAATATCGCTAACGTCAAGTTCAATAGATCCTTTTTCAGTTTTATCTAAAGCTTTCTTTAAAATAGAAGAAATTGATTGCTTAAGTTTAATAGAATCACCATATAAATATTCTGGCATATTATTACTCATTGAAAAATGAAACTTAATATTTTTATCTATTGATTCTCTAAATCTATATTCAACCTCTTTAAATAAATTAACAGGATTATATCTAGAATCATATATTTTAAGTCTCCTAGTATTCATCGCAGAAACATCTAAAGCATCATTTATCAAATAGTCTAAATCTCTACTATTATTATTAATGAATTTCATTCCATCCTTAAGCTCATTGATGTTATCAGAAAATTTCAAATTATCACTAACATCAATCATATTTTTAATCGGTTTTTTAATATCTTGAGTCATTCTAAACAAGAAATTAGAAGTGTCCTCATTTGATTTTTCAATCAGTTTTTTATTTTTATAAAGTTCCTCCATTATCTGAACATCTGGATTTTCAATTGTAAAATACATAAGCATTGTTACAAAAGCTTCCATACTAGACATCAAAAGTAAATTAGGACAAATCGCTTGTACTAAAGCTACCAAAACTCCAATACCCATAAAAGCAAAAAGTGGAATATATTTTTTACTCTTAATATGCTTATAATTATAAATCATTAACCCTATACAAATTATAATAAATACACCAGAAATCAAATAAGCAAAATTAACACTTGGTCCATATGTATATTGAACAATATTGTTAGATGACTTCATATAAAGTGGAAGCACAAGCGTAACAAGCGCAATAATCAAATATAAAACTAAAAGTCCTCTGCTACTTATACGTCTATGTTTCTTGGATATATAATATATATATGTAAAAAATACGAATATCCAACTTACAAAATAAAGCATTATCAATCTATAAAAAATCATTTTAACAAAAACAAGTCCCGTAGTCATCAAAGATAATGCAGTACTAATAACTTCAACTGAAAGACCAATAAATGTTGTAATAACTAATATAGAATATATTTTATTTTCATCATTTTTAAGTCTTTCCTTAGAAAAATACATAATCATTATTAAAATTACATAAAACAAACTACATATTGAAAACGCAATACTGCTATTCACTCATCTCACCCCTTTTTCATCTTTAAAGTTTTAACTTTTTCTTCTTTTTCCAAAACCTCTTCATTATATTTTTTCTCTAAGGCTCTATAATCCGTTTTTCCAGCTTTAGTAAGAGGAATGCTTTTTACCAAAACATATCTTTTTGGTAAATGTGTAGGAATAATTTTTTTATCACAAATAGCCTTAATTTCTTCTAAAACTTCCTCTTCAGAAAGAGTAATATTTTCTTTTAAAACTATACTAGCAACTGGTACATTCCCTGTTCTATGTTCCTCATCAAAAACACCAACAACACAGCAATCAAGAACGTTATTATTAGATGAAATAACATTTTCAATTTCTTGTGGAGATATTTTATAACCATCAAAACGAACAATCAAACGTTTAATTCTACCAGATGTAAATATCGCACCATCTTCATCAACATATCCCAAATCACCACTATGAAGCCAAACTTGACCATCAGCATGTTTCATAAGCACTTTTCTAGTAGCTTCACTATTATTAAAATAACCTTTCATAATAGTAGGACCAGAGAAACAAAGTTCACCCTCTTCACCATATCCTAAATATTCCTGTGTTTCAGGGTCACAAACAGCTACTGTCATTTTAGGCAAAGGAATACCTATACTTTCAGCCTTATCGCATTTCGGAACGTTTGTACAAATAGCACTACTTCCTTCAGTCATACCATAACCTTCAACAACAATTCCCCCGTAACCTCTAGCTTGTAAAAATTCATTAATTTCTCTTTTTTTCTTATCAGCTAAATGTCCACCACCAGATGCTAAAGTTTTTAAAAAACTAAAATCAGCATTTTTTGTTGCCTCATTTTCTAAAAAATTAAGCATATCAGCCGGACCAGCAAGACCATGTTGAACTCTATATTTCAATATATTCTTCGCATACATTGATTGATCATTAACTGGAAGCATTATAATATTCATTCCCAAAGATAAAGGTAAATTAATACCAAGAACATTCGTATATGCTAAAAATGGTGGTAAATGGTTTAAAAACTTATCTCCCTCGTTAAATTCTAATCCACATGTTTTATATTCAAGCACCATAGAATTGAAATTTTCATTAGTTAAAACTACTCCCTTAGGTCTACCAGTAGTTCCACTAGTATGGGCAATGCAAATTGGTCTATCTTTACTATAAGAAATAGTTTTTTCAAGCATATTGTTACCCATTTTCTTAAAATCATTCCAATAAATAAATGGATGTTCTAATATTGGAGCCTTTTTCTTTGATCTATACACCATTTTTGAAAATAATGGTAAATAATCTGCTGGTGATACAACAATCGCTTTTTCAACTGAAGTATCATAAATAATATTCTTAAAATTATCTATAAATAAATCAGTAATAATTGCAACCTTAGAATGTGCACCCCTCAAATAATCCAAAAGTTCTTTATCTTTTACTCTTACATCAACAAAATCCGCAATGGCACCAATCTTATTAAGTGCATAAAAACTTATTACATTTTCCGGAATATTAGGTGTCATCATTGTAACAATATCATTTTCCTTAACTCCAAGCGCAGAAAACGCCTTAGCAGCTCTATCAACCATTTTTAATAATTTATTATATGATATCTTATTACCCATATACGTAATAGCTGTCTTACGTCCATACCTCTTCACATTATCTCTAAATACTTCATATAAAGTTTCTAAAGGAACCTCATTATTCAAAGCTTCTGGAGTATAAAATTGTGTCCACGGTTTATCAATATGGGGATAACCCATTAATCTAACACTTGTCTCTCTATCTATTTTTGCCTCTTTTAACTCTTTTAAATCACTACATAGTTGTAAATTACTTATAGTCATAAAACCCTCCCATATTATAAGTTATAATTCAAATATAGCACCTTTTTTTTCTTATTTCAATCATTTTTTTCAATTAATATAATAAAATTAACTTTTTTTCATTTTTTTTAAATTAAAAGTTGCCTTTAAAAAAATATTTTGTTATAATTAATTTGTTGTCTACATGGCGAGGTAGCTCAGTTGGCTAGAGCAATCGGTTCATACCCGATAGGTCGAGAGTTCGAATCTCCCTCTCGCTACCATTTTGAAATAAAACTCGAAATTCCTCGAGTAACAATAGAAAGCGACTAAAAGTCGTTTTTTTGTTATATATAATAAAAAATACCAGTAGTTAACTTATACCACTGATATTTTCATTATCATCAATTTTCATTTTTAAAAAATTAGGCTCCTTAGATAAACCTGGCATTGTTAAAACACCACCCATATAAACCGTAATAAATCCAGCACCATTAAAAACTTTTAAATCAGTTATTTCACTTCCATTTATTTCATATGGTGTCTTGGCAATACATATAGGTAAATTATCTAATTTATTTTTCTTAAGTATTTCTATTTTTTCTAATGCCTTTTCACTATAAACAGGCTTACTGTGATATATATTTAAACAAACCTTTTCTATTTTATCCATTAAACTATCAAAATCATTATATACATAATTTATCTTTTTATCATCAAGATTAGAAACTACTTTTTTAGCAAGAGAAATCGCCCCTTCTCCGCCTTTAGAATACGCTTTACTAATTTCAATATCCATATTTTTATTAAAACATAACTCTTTTAACTTTTCAATATCACTGTCACTATCGATGTCAAATTTATTTAGACAAACCAAAACATTATCTAAAATACTACTCATATTTTTATAATGTATAAATAAATTATTAAACCCTTCTTCTAAAGTTTTATTATATTTTAAGCTTCTAATAGTAGTATCAATAATTATAAGTGAAGGTTTTATATCATTTTTGCATACAATATCTAAAAATTTCTCCGCTCCTAAATCACTACCAAATCCAGCTTCAGTAATAACATAATCTGAAAGTTTCAAAGCTAAATTAGTAGAAATTAAACTACTGCATCCAATCGAAACATTCGCAAAAGGTCCACCATGGATTAAAACAGGATTACCTTCAAGTGTTTGAACTAAATTAGGTTTTATCGCATCTTTAAGTAAAATAATTAAAGCATCTGTAATTCCAAGTAAAGATACTTTCAAAGGATTACCATCCAAATCGTAACCAAAAATCATATTATTTAATCTATATCTTAAATCAGAAATCGAAGTTGCTAAACAAAAAATACTCATCATTTCACAAGCTGCAGTTATATCAAATCCACTATCAAAACCATATTTATCAGTTATAACTCTTAAATTCCTATCATTTATATCCATAACTCTTTTTATACAAACTTCTTTAACATTTAAAATATTACCTTGATAAATATGATTATAAATAGCTGAAACAAGCAAATTATTAGCTGTTGTTATTGCATGCATATCACCATTAAAATGCATATTAATATCATCACTTGGAACAACCTTAGCCTTGCCTCCACCAATAGCTCCACCTTTAAAACCAAAAACCGGTCCTAAAGAAGGCTCCCTTAAACAAAGCAAACTATTATATCCAAGTTTATTTAAAGCATCATTTAAACCAATACTCATAGTCGTCTTACCTTCACCATGAGGAGTTGGTGTTGTTGCCGTCATCAAAATAAGTTTACCTTTTTTTAAATTATCTATTTTTGAAAAATCAACTTTAGCTCTATAATCACCATAATTTATAATATTGTCATTAATTCCTAATTTACAAGCAATATCTTTTATCTTTTTCATCTATATCACCATAAATAAGTATAACAAAAAAACTTAAATTATTCCATCTTTAAGCTTTTTATGTTAATCCTTTTTTAAAATGATACCTTATCATTAGTTAAAAAGATACCACTAATATATAGTATAATATCTCATTGGAAAGGAGAT
>CACZST010000044.1 GCA_902783895.1 uncultured Erysipelotrichaceae bacterium | reverse complement strand
AATAACCTCCGTATTTTCGTCATGGGATAATTTATGTAAATAACAGTTAAAATCGTATTCTTTATCAACCTTATTTCCGTTTATTGCTACAAAAAGAGCAATAAATTTGAAAAAGAAAAAAGTTCGTAAAAAAACGAACTTTAGTCTAAAAATTTACGCATCTTTTAAAGTTCAAACTGTGAATTGTATAAACCTGCATAAAATCCATTCTTTTTCATTAATTCCGCGTGGCTACCTTGTTCAATTATATTACCATCTTTCATAACTAATATTAAATCTGCATTTTTAATAGTTGAAAGTCTATGAGCAATTATAAATGATGTTTTACCTTTAGTAAGTTTATCCATTGCTTCTTGAACAAGTTCCTCCGTTCTTGTATCAACATTACTTGTTGCTTCATCTAAAATTAAGAAAGGTGAATCTTCAATCATACCTCTAGCAATTGTAAGTAATTGTCTTTGTCCAGCTGAAACACTATCATTATCTGAAATAACAGTATCATAACCTTTTGGAAGAGTTCTAATAAAGTGATTTAGCCCTACTTCCTTACAAACTTCAACTACTCTTGCGTTATCAACATTTTTTCTATTATAAACAATATTTTCTCTTATAGTTCCATTAAAAAGCCATGTATCTTGAAGTACCATTGTAAATAAATCATGAATATTTTCTCTTGATAATTTTTTAGTTGAAACACCATCTATTTTAATGTCTCCACCATTAATTTCATAAAATTTCATAAGTAAATTTACCATTGTAGTTTTACCCGCACCAGTTGGTCCAACTATCGCAATCTTTTGACCAGGTTTTGCCTTAGCAGTAAAATCTTTAATTGTTGGTTTATCATTGCCATCATATTTAAATGTGACATGATCAAACTCAATCTCACCTTTAACATCTTCTCTTTTCAAAACCTTAGTTATATCTTTTTGACTACTCATCTCTTTTTCATCTAAAAATTCAAATACCCTCTCAGACGCAGCTGCAGTTGATTGAAGTGAATTCATAGCTTGAGCTATTTGCGCAAGTGGAGATGTAAATAATCTAACATAAGTAATAAATGCAACTATTACACCAAACGTAATATAACCTTTCATTGTAAGTACTGCACCAACAATACAAACAGCAACATAACCAAAGTTACCAATAAACATCATAATTGGTTGCATTAAACCTGATAAAAATTGACTTTTTTGATTAGCAATTGCAACTTTTTCATTATATTCATCAAACTTACCACTAACATCATCTTTAGCATTATATGTTTTAACAACATTAAGTCCTGAATAAACCTCTTCAATATGACCATTTAAATTACCTAAATGTTCTTGTCTAGCTAAGAAATATTTTTGTGATTTAGATAAAATCATAAACATTCCAAAGAAACCAATAAAACTTGCTAAAATAGCAGTTAAAGCCATTATCCAGTTAGTAACAAACATCATAATAATTGTACCAACAAATAAAGTTACACTACTAACAAGCGAAGCTAATGATGAATTCATTGTTTGAGCAACTTGATCAACATCATTTGTAATTCTAGATAAAACATCACCAATTGAATGTCTATCGAAATATTTAAGTGGAAGTTTATTTATTTTAATTGATATTTTACTTCTTAAATCCTTCGCAAATTTATTTGCCACATTAACCATACAAATTGATTGAATATAAGTAAATAATGCACTAGATAAATACATTATAAGTAATATCATACAAATGCTTCTAATCCTCTTAAAGTCCATATGAGGTTCAATAACCTCTTTAACAGAGTTAGGCATTTCATCTATTTTTTTATAAAGTTCTTCTGGTTTAGTCTTCTTAGAAACACCACTCATTATTGATAAATATTTATATTGATCAGCTGAAGATATTTTAACACCATCAATTGAAACCTCTTTAAATAAAACCTTTTGAATACTTGAAGAAATATCTAAATGGTTTTTACTATTTTTCTTTAAAAAAGTAATCTTATCTTCACTACTAATATTTACACCATCATAAGTTGAATCAGGTAAAATAATCTTAAGGACACTATCAGGTAAATTCTTAATTAAAGAAGAAGCTTTACTTTGATTTTCTTTAACATTTTTCAAAAATTCTTGGAATGAAACTTTATCTTCATTAGAAATATCAGAAGAAGTCATCACCTTCATTATATTTTCTTGATTAATATCTAAAGATAATATTGAAGGTAATTTTTTGCCCATCTCCTCTTCACTTACAGATTTAGTAACATCCTTTGTAAGTTTTTCCATATTATCTTTATTAACAACTAAACCATCAGATATTTGATCAGTAAGTTCTGAAAGTTTATCTGGCGCCATAATTGATATTACAGAACCAATTACCGCTAAAGTAAATGCGAAAATCATTATAAACTTAAAGCCACGAAGTTCATAAAATAATCTTTTCATAGCTTCTTTGAAATTTTTTGCCTTAGAAGTAGCTGGACCATATCCTGGAGTTTTATGTTTATTATTCATCTTCTAGTTCCTCCTTTGAAAGTTGTGATAAAGCAATCTGTTTATAAACATCACATGTTTCTAAAAGTTCTTTATGCCTTCCCATACCAACGCATTTACCATCTTCTAATACTATAATCTTATCAGCATTCATAATTGTTCCAATTCTTTGAGCAACAATCAAACTAGTTGCCTTAGAAGTATATTTTTTAAGTTCTTTTCTTAAAACAGAATCAGTTTTATAATCAAGTGCAGAGAAAGAATCATCAAATATATATATTTCAGGATCTCTCGCAATTGCTCTAGCAATAGAAAGTCTTTGCTTTTGACCACCAGACACATTCTTACCACCTTGAGCAATCATTGTATCGTATCCATCATCCATTTTTTCAATAAATTCATTAGCTTGTGCAACTAAAGCTGATTCTTTAATTTTCTTAGTTGATTTCTCACCCTTACCATTTTTACCATAAGCAATGTTATAACTAACAGTACCATTAAATAAAACAGACTTTTGAGGTATATAACCTATTTTATTATTCAAAGCTTCAAAAGTATAATCTTTGACATTAACACCATCAATTAACACTTCACCTTCAGTAGCATCATAAAACCTTGGAACTAAATTTATTAAAGTACTTTTACCAGATCCAGTTGAACCAATAAACGCAACTGTTTCACCCCGATTTGCTTTAAATGAAATATTTCTAAGTAAATATTCATCCGCATCAGGATATCTAAATGAAACATTCTTAAATTCAACAGTTCCCTTTTCTTTAGTTTTACCATCAAATGTACCCGGAATAATATTAGTTTCTGTCTCTAATACTTCATTAATACGTTTAGCAGAAACTGAAGCTCTTGGCCAAATCATAAAAATCATCGCAAGCATTAAAAATGACATAATAACTTGCATCGCATATGAACTAAATACAATCATATTACCAAATATTGTTATCTTATCAGCCATAAGTGAATTTTCAATCAAATAAGCTCCAATGAAATAAATACCAAGTGGTAAAAAATACATAACCAAATACATCATTGGTGATAAAATAGAAAATTTCTTTTGATTATATAGTTGTAATCCAGTAAGTTCATCATTTACCTTATCAAATCTTTCTTCTTGATATTCTTCTGCGTTAAACGCTCTTACAACCCTAATTCCAGTTAAATTTTCTCTAGCAATACCATTAATCTTATCAATTGCTTTTTGAACCAATTTAAATCTTGGACCTACAATTGCCATCAAAGCAATAACCACACCAAGTAAAATAACTACCGCAACTCCAGTAAGCATACTCCATTCAAAACTTTTATTTAAAATCTTTGAAATAGCCCAAACAGCCGTTACCGGTGCCTTAACAATAAGGACAAGACCAATTGCTAAAAGCATTTCAACTTGTGTAACATCATTAGTAGTTCTAGTAATTAAACTACTTGTAGAAAAGCCTTTAATCTCTTGTGTATCAATTTCTAATACCTTAGAAAAAATCTCTTTTCTAAGCTTTTTAGAGAAATTTGAAGCAATTATAGCAGCATAATAACCAGTAATAATTGCAAATACAAAACTTCCAAATGCACAAAGTAGCATATATCCACCATTAAGTAAAATATCACTCATCTTACTACCTTCAGTTTGCACTAAAACAGTAATTTCCGACATATAATCAGGAAGTTTCAAATCAAGCCAAACTTGTCCCAAAATAAAAACGAAACAAACTAAGCATAAAAATACTTCTTTTTTAGAAAGTTTCTTAAATAAACTTATCATAACAGTCTCCCTTCACTATTTTTCATTATATTCAATATTATTTTTAAATTGTTTTAAAACCTTTAAAAACACCTTTAAATCATCCTCAGAAACATTTAAAATCATCTTTTTCTCAAGCTTCTCAAAGATTTCTTTTTTATTATCAAAAAATTTTTTTGCATCCTTATTTAAAATTACTTTTTTAACTCTTCTATCTTCACTCACAGTTCTTTCAAGTATTCCATTTTTTTCCATTGTTTGTAAAACACCGGATACTGTAGCTCTTCTTAAATTTAAAACATCTTCTAAATCCCTCTGATAAGTAACACCATTATTTTTAAGTAAATGCTGAACTATAAGCATCTGCGTTGGCGTTGGAATTTTACCATCATTAAAACCTGAAGACTTTATAAAATTTCTAAATATTTCTCGTTCAAGTGATTTTATCTCATAAAGCAAATTATCATCCATAATGACTCCCTTCTACTTGCCTATATAATTTTAATATAATAAACAATAATTGTCAACAGCCTTACAATTATACTAAAATAAAAAAGCAACAATATTACATTATGAAATTTTGTAATATGTTGCTTAATTGGTTTTCCAAAAATCACCTTTGACAAACGAAATTTAAGTTAACTCTAACATCTTAGTAACGTTTACCTAACTAAGCTTTAACTGAGCCATTAGTTATGCGATTTCTTTAGGCTCAGTTTTCGTTTTTCTGACTGCGGATTGTAATACGAATTAGTTCTTGATAAAAAAGCAATTTATATTACCAAGATCCTCCTCCCCCGCCACCAGAGCCACCACCAGATGATCCTCCTCCAGAAGATCTACCATGAGATGGACTAGATGACATTACGCTTTGTGCTGATGTCATTGTATCATTCATAAATGTTCCAAAAGTTACAATATTAAATCCTGTTGAACTATCATACCAAGATGGAGCTTGTAATGATATCGATTCAAATTTTTTTATCCATTTATCTGATACTCCTAAAACATAAGTATAGGGTAAAATATTATAGAAATAACTAGGATTTTGCATTACCATAGCCTCTAACTTATCTTTTTCAGCTACTTCAAGGAAATTTCTAAATCCTTTTAATTTTCCTAATAGTTCATTTCCATAAGGTGTTCTTTTTGGCATATATTTTATACATATGATCATACCAAGAACACATCCTAAGCCAATGATATATCCAATTAAATAAGTAATGTTTTGTAGTAATGCAGGTAATACTATAAATGCCCAAGGCATGCCTCCAAACAAACATCCCCAAACAAGACCAAATAATTTTGTACCTATTGATGAACGTGTGGCTCTACCATTTACATAAATAGTTTTAGTTCCACCAAGTAACATCGAAAACATTAAAGAAAATCCAATACCTGGGAATAATAATGCAAAAATTAAAGTATCAGGATCACCGTATGTAAAAATTGGTGGTATAGTGATTAAACAATAGGTTGCAATAATCATTAGTACAATAAATATAGTTTTTCCAGATGAAGATTTTTCAAAAATTTTATTTTTATTTCCTTTATTGTTTATATTAGTTAGTATTCTCTCCATAGTAATATAGAAATTATCATATAAATCAATTGATGTAACTTCGTTAACATTATCAGTGGGTGTTTCAGGAGTTTTATTAAATAATGAAGTAAATGATGTTCGTTTAGTAAATAATCCATTTAAAAATATTTGTTCATTAATATTGTTTCCATCATATTCTTTTAATTTAGTTATTTTAAAACCCTTAGACTTTGAAAATAAAGATTTTTCTTCAGTTTCAGATATCTTAATATATCCTTTATTTGCTAAGTATATAAGCAATGAAATTACATCTTCATTTTCTGCTTTTCCTTTATATAAAAATCCTACCTCTAAACTATTAAACCCTTCAGGAGGATAAAATTCTACTGTTTCTACAACTTGATCATCACGGCCAAATTTGTACCATAAGAATATTGCCACTCCTAAAAATAATACTGGTATTAAAAACATTACATAATCCATAAAATTTATATTAAGTCCTGCTGAAGCAAAATATCCCTCAGGTAGTTCACATCTTATAGTTAAGGCTTCACCATCCTCAAGAATACCATTATAACTTCCTGATATTTTATTACCATTAATAGTATACTTAACATTGCTATTATTTGTAGATCCTAATGTTCCTGATGAAAAACCAAGTTTACTAGAATCAAATTCTTTTGGCATTGTAATATTAAATATTACATTCCCGATTACTGTATCCCAATCTGTACCAATTATATTGTAATAAAGCTCATCATAATCTTTGATTGGATCTTTTCCAATATTATAAGTATATTTAATAACATAAGTTTGCTCTCCTGTTAAAGTACGATTAGCCGATCCTATTTTTATTTTATACTTTCCGTTTTCCCTAGAAGTCTTATACTCATTATCAACACTCAAATTAGATATTTGAGCCCTATTCTTTGATGTTGTACCATCTAATCTTGTAATAGTATTTTTAAGGGGTATAGTTCTAAATATTCCATGTTTAGGAACATTAAAATAAGCAGTAATAGTTTCTGTAATATCAAATGTATTATTTTCGTTAACTATAATATCAATATTGTATTTATCAATTACATACTCATAAGAGTTATATTTACTATTTTTACTTGGAATAGTTGTGTTATCAATATTATTTGTTATTGATAAATTATTACTTATTGATTCTTTTTTATTAATTGAGGCATCTAATTTATAATAAACAATATCATTAACTGTATATCCACTTTTTATTTCACTTAAATTAGACATATGACCATATGAACTATACTCTCTTGCTGGTACAATTTGATTATCGTAAGTCGTTGCAATTACATTATAGTTTGAATCATAATATGTTGCAGTAGTAAGAAGTGAAACATCATAATCATTGCCGTTATAAACTAATCCTGTAAGTCCAAAAGTTGGATACTTAGAATTAGACCAATTTTTAAAATTTACTTTTGCAAATTGAATATTACTATTATCATCATTTAAAGATATTACATCCTCATTAATATTTTTATACTGTGTAGATAGAGCATTTACATTATCTGGAATAAAAACTACAGAAAAAATTAATAAAATCACAAAAAAAGTATTCTTAAATATTTTTTTCATCTTATCCCTCCATCATAATTCTACCTTAATATTTTCTCTTTCGTTTGCACTTGCCTCAAACATTGTTTTTGACTTATATCCAAAAATACTAGCAAAAATATTACTTGGGAACATTTCGACTTTATTATTAAATATCCTAACAACACCATTATAATATTTTCTAGAATTAGCAATATCATCTTCAGCTTTTGTTAATTGATTAATTAAATTTCTAAAACTTTCATTAGCTTTCAAATCCGGATATGCCTCTGCTAAAGCCATAATTTTATTGATACCCATAGACAATTTTTCATTAGTTTTAATCTTATCATCATCTGACATACTATCATAAGCACTATTTCGCAAATCTACAACTTCTTTTAAAGTATCTTTTTCGTATTTAGCATATCCTTTTACTGTTTCTACTATATTAGGAATTAAATCCCATCTTTTCTTTAAATATACATCCATAGTAGAAAATGCTTCGTTTACTTTATTATTTAATTTTACAAAACTATTATATAAAGCAAAAGCATAGATAACAATTATAATTATAATTGTTATAACAATGTAAATCCACATAAACTTTTCCTCCCATAAATTTGAATTTATATTATTTTGATTATTCAATCAATCTTGACCATTCAGATTGTGTGCTTCATATTTTTTTCTAAAGCATTTTACCTCTTTTATCAAAATCATCATCTTTAATAATATTTGATAAATCAATACCCATCTCATTTGCTATTTGTACAAGTAACTGTGTATCTAATTTTTCATTTGTCTTAATTCTTTCAAAATCAACAGGTATAGCACCAAGTAACTCCCCATCTTTAATATCAAATATTAAATCTTTTAGATGCATTTCTCTATCTATTCCAATATTACTATATAATGTTTTTAAGTCCAAAGCTTTTTCTCTCAATATTCCTTCTAAATTTGGATCTAATTTTAATAATTCGTTCCCATTATAACCAGTGATTTTCTGTGTTACAAAAATTGCTATATTTTCATTCTCTTCCATACCCATAACTGTTGGCGCAGGCAAGCCTTTTCTTCTTACATATTCCATTGCTAAAGGCTCTAAAAATATTATTCCACTTTTTGCCATTGATGATTTATCACTTTCTATCACCTTGTATACTTGATTATCAATAAGTTTTATTTTGGGTATATTGGTACCATCAAAGTATTTCAATGTAGTATTATAATCACTATTTAAAAAATTATCTATACAATTCATATTTTATATATTCACCTACTTTCGCTTTTCAAATGAAAACATAACTTAATCACAAAATTAATTTCAAACTTATTTGTAGGTAAACTACATGTTCTATATTAATTAAGATGAAAATTTATGCAAGCCCACTTAATATATTATTACGCTTTATAAACATCAAAATAATCAATATTATAAATCTTATGAATATCTTATACATCCATTATTATCATTTAGTTGTTATTTACTAACTTATCATAATCCACCAGTTCTAACCATTCAATATATGTATCTTCACCAGGAACTTCAATTACAATATGACTAAACCATGAATCTTTTAATGCACCATGAAAATGTTTTACATTAGCAGGAACAACTACCACATCACCAGGTTTAAGAAATTGCACTTTCTCACCCTCTATTTAATGTATACCAAAACCAGCAGTACAAATAAGAATCTGACCTCCTCCAGTTTTAGCATGATGAATATGCCAGTTATTAATGCAGCCCGGCTCAAATGAAACATTTGCCATAAATATAGGGCAACTACTATCAGTAAGTGGATTTAAATAACTATTAGAAGTAAAATATTCAGCATATTTTTCATTAAACTTACCTAATCCAAAAATATTTTTTAAATCAAGCTCTTCTTTATTCATCTAAATCACCGTAAACTTCTTTTATTAATTCAAATGCACTCCATGCCTTTGGCCATCCAGCATAAAAAGCAAGTTGTGTAACTATTTCAACCGCTTCCGATTTTGTTATTCCATGTTTTTTTCCTAATATAAAATGAGATTTCAATTGAGGAAATAATCCTTAAGCCATTAATGCAGCAATAGTAATCATACTACGGTTCCTTAAAGTTAATTTATCTTCTCTTGACCATATCTCACCAAATAAGACATCGTCATTAAGTTCAGCAAATTTCAGAGCTAATTTACCTAAATTATCTCTACCAGCTGTTTGCTTTTCCATTAAAATCACCTTCCTATCATTACAATAATACACCCGTGATAAACACCATGTCAATAATAAAAGAATGACAAAGTCATTCCTCATTACCTAAAATTAAAGCGATATTTTTTAAATGCAAATCCAAAACCTAAAATTCCAACTATACCGAATAATAAAGTTCCTAAAATTCCATCAAAAGTTTTTGGATTTTCAGAAATTTTTACATCTTCTTTAACTACAGGAATTGCCTCTAATTTTGAAGCTGCATCATCAATACTAATTAAACTATTTTTAAGTTCATCAACAGTAATATTATCTTTTTCTAAAAGCTCTTTACCTAAATTAATTTCATTTTTTAAATTATCTAAAGAAACTTTAGTATAAACATTTGTTTCATCTAATTTAGGTAAAACTTCATCAATTTTATTTTGCAATATTTCTTTATTAACTACCAAGTTATCAGTAATTTCTTTAATCTTTTCTAAATCTGCATCAATTTCAACATAATATTTATAAGTTAGATTACCCTTTTCATCTTTTTCAGCTTCCATAACTATTTCATTATTTAATTTAGTAGAAGCTTCTTCAATAAGACTATCCAAATCACCATAAGAGTCTTTAGTGTAATATTCTTTATCTAATTGATATTTTTTAGCCTCACTTAAAAGTTTTTCTTGCTCAGACTTATCATATAAATACCAATAACCTTCAAGCTTATTTACATTTTCACCACTCTCAATAGTATGAGTACATTTATAAGCAAAACCAGTTTTAATAAATCCTAAATCAATAGTTTTCTTAGTACCATCGGAATTTTTAAATAAAAAATGATTATACTTACCTTCAGTCATATCTTCAGGAACAGTATATGAATAAATATTACCTGAAACCTTTTTCATTGAATCAGAATTATTCCAATCTTTGTATGCTTCCCCTGAACCATCTGCATTCTTTTTCCATATATGAATTTTAACCTCATCCCAATCTAAACCAGAGGCATCAAAGTAAATCACATCACCTTTTTTTAAAGTTGAAAGTTCCATATCTGCAGTTAAAGCGTTAACTGGTGAAATATTACTAAAAATTGCAAAAACAAAAGATAAAATTAATATTGAAAATGAAATTTTTTTAAACATTCTTGCATCCTCCCTACCTTCCATAATAATAACAAATATTATATATATTATCAACACTTTAAATAATAAAAGACAAAAAGTTTACATCATTGCCTTGTTTGACCTTTAACTAATTTAGCATGTAAAACCACTTTATTACTATTATCAAAACACGTAGATAAAGTTAAAATTTTATCATCCACACTAACCTTTATCCCAAAGTCATACTTACTTCTTTTAAGTAAAGTATTAATAAATTCCTGCTTAGACTTTAAACTACCAAAAGAAGAAGTTAAATAATAAGTTTCAGTTGGCACCTTATATATTGAAAACACTTCCCATAATGTATTTTTATAAGGTGTGGATAAATAAACAATATGATTATCATTATTTTTAAACCACTCATCATTTAAAGTATTCTTCAAAGTTCCAAACATAGTTTTATCATATCTTCCATGACCATAAACAATTGTATTATCTTGAAAATTATTTATATCATTTCTATAATCTAAAAATACCCATCCAGCATTATTATAAGACTTATCATAAGAATGATTTAAATAATAATTATTATCTTTTGTTTGAACAATAGGATAATTAATATTTGTATTATTAACCTTAATAAATCCCACAGTATCTTTATTTTTTTCCATTAATTTACTAAAATCAACACTAATAAGTGGAAGATTAATATATTTATAATAATCACTTAATATTTCATCCTTATCACTTGCGGGTATTTCCGTAATTTCTGTAATTTCCTCAATTTCCCTCACTTGGATTTCCGTTTTCTTATTATCTTTATCCCAATTAAATGTATTAAAAATAGTAAATCCCAAAACAATTAAACAAATAATCATAAGTAAAATCCAAACCCATTTTTTTACTCTTCGTCTCACACTAACCACCCTTATCATAAACATATTATCATCTGAAATCTTCAAAGTCAATTAAAAAAGTGAAAATCTAATTTCACTTTTCTAATCCTAAAACCTCTTTGATTTTCTTTCTTATTATAGGTAACCTTTCCTCTTCAAATTCAGGATGTTTTTTAAGCCATCTATTATTAAGTGGAGATGGATGCGGAATAACAAAAGCAAGCTTACCGTTTAGATAATTATCCTTAAAAACCAAATCTTCAAAATCTTCATTTGGGAAAACATCTTCACATGCCTTCGCACCTATAATTATATATATTTCATTTTGAACCTTTTCAATTTCTCTTTTAACCCAAGTTTCATAGCAAATCTTTGGTGGTGTCTTATCATTACCATCTTTATTTTTTCCAGGAAAACAGTGCGCAATACCAGTGATATAAAAATTATCAGGATTATAAAATGTATCATCATCTATCTCATACCACTCATACTTTAACCTCTTACCACTTAAATCAGTAAAAAATTTTGAATGTTCTTCTGCAAGTTGTGAAGGAGCTTGCCCAATCTGCATTATCTTTGAATGCTCATTACCACTAACCAAAGGATGCGGTTCAAAACCAAATCTCGCCCAGCAAATCCTACACTTTCTTATTTGTTCTTGAAATTTCTCAAAATCTTCATTCATAAAACCACCCATAATAAATATAACACATAAATATGAAAAAAAAGTGTAATTAAAAATTATGACACTTTTTCAAAAGTCTAGTAAATAATTCATAATACAAATTAACAGATGGAACAAAATCACCAGAATTTATAATATCATCAAGCTCATCTAAGGATACCCATTTTACCATATCCACCTCTTTTTTTTGAAGCTTTAGATCATCTTCATTAATATCAGATTTTAAAAGCCAAACATCAACAAACCCTTTTTCCCTTTTAAATGAAATTAAATATTCCATATTCTCAGGTAAAACTTCAATACCTAGTTCTTCATTTACCTCTCTCATCGCACCTTCTAAACTACTCTCACCAGCATCAACCGCACCTCCAGTAAAAGCCCATTTACCTGGATGTCTTTTAATATTATCACTTCTTTTTTGAATCAAAAACTCATTTTTACTATTAACTATCCATGTATGAACCGATAACTTAAATTCACCATCCTTAGGTTCAGAAGAATTCCTATCAAAAACCTTACCAATTTTTTATTTTTTATTATTATATAAATCAAGTAATTCCATAACTCCTCCTTAATATATAAATTATAACATAAATTTATAACTTTTAATTAAAGTAAGAAAAACAGCACTCAATCTCTTGGATTAAGTGCTTTCACATTTGTGGTAAGTGCCCAACTTAGCAGAGTTAAGGCTTCCCTTTTTTTATTTTATGCAAGTTTTCTTGACAAATACATAATATCATAAAAAAAGACTTTTCAAAAGTCTATTATAATCATACATGGCGTCCTCGGGCAGGTTCGAACTGCCGACCTATCGCTTAGGAGGCGATCGCTCTATCCTACTGAGCTACGAAGACATAACACAATTATACCAAAAAAAATATAAGACATAAAGTCCTATATTTAATTTTATTTAATTAATCCTATAGCAAAGATTAAAAATAAATTATAAGCGTATTTAAGTTTAAATTTAAACTTAACAGAAAATTCTTGAATAGCGACACTCTTATCAACAAAACTTATAATCCAAGTCTCTAAATATTTTGGTAAAGCCGGATAAGATGGGAACATATGAGACACAATCATATCTTCTTCTTTTTTGCTAAGCTCAAATTGTGATTTTGCTAAAGCTAAAGCCTTAGGAGGATGAACAAAGAAAGAAATAGATCTTTCCTTCATACATCTTTCCTCTGGACTAAAGAAGAAATCATGCATAAGCCCACCACGAGCTGTCTTCTCATAATCAAGTCTTAAAAACTTTGCTATTTTATAAGAAATATATGATACTTTTGTTGAATGAATATAACGTGTAGTTCCATGATGTTCAATTTTTTTAAGTTTTAAAAACTCTTTATTTTCTAATATATCTTTAACTATAAGCTTATATTCAGGGTCTTTTATACTCATATTAATTTTCACCTCAAACAGTAACATTGTAGCATAATTTCACATTAATTTCAAATTACCAAATTATGCTTCATTATCAGGGTTTTCACCTTGTATTGTAATAGTTTCTCCTGGTGGAGTTATTTGAATAAAAGTATTTCCATCATTAACTTTTATTTCATTTCCTTCTAAATCAGTGTAAAGAGTTTGACTACTCCTAGAAGATTTTGACCATTTAATAGGTATCGCATAACCTTCTGTAATGTAATAACCTTCACCACTACCAATATCAGAAAGATTTAATCTACCATAACTATCATAGGCTGATGCTTTAATTGGTGTTATTATAATGTTTTTATAAGTATATTGATTTCCGGTAACCGCATCTACATGTGGTTTTCCAGACATACTTCTTTTATATACTTTATTATCTTTATCATATTCATAACTAGTATCTGTATAATATGAATATTTCATATAAACATTTTTTGCTTCCTGTGCATTTTCATTTTTAGATAAATCAACCTGTTCCACACTATAGTTTAGCAAAAGATCTTTATTTGTGTCTCTGTCATAGCCTAACTTTTTAGCATATGTTTTAAGTTTATCCATACTTGTAAAAACTGTATGTTCCCTAGCTTTTTTTAAAGAAGTATCTCTCCAAAAAGCACCATCATTTGTTAAACCATTTATATTATCTACACCTAGACTACTAATATCAGCCTTAGCTTGATCACTCCATCCATAATGAACGTAAATAGCATCATTTTCAAGCGCATAATCTAAAAAATATGGTCTCGCACTTCTAACAGAACCTATTTTAGCTGTATTTTGATCTTTAAACAAAGCCATTATTCTAGTTATTCCGCCTTCAGCCAAAACCTCATAAGAAATATAAGCATCTTGAAGTCCCGCATGTGGTAAGGCCGCATGATTATTATTAATCATAACCGCATATGGTCTACTTTTAGAATCTTCATCAACTATTTTTAACTTTTTTTCTATTTTAGGGAAACTAGGACTTTCTAAATTAATACTATTCTTATTACTTAAAAGATAGTATCCCAAACCTAAAATAATCAAAATAAGTATTAAAACTAAAAACCATCTTGATTTTTTCTTTTTACGCTTTGCCATAAAATCGCCACCTTTTAAATTATTATTTAGCTACAATCCAAGCATCTGGAATTGCTCTTGTCGAATGTTCACCACTACCATTAATTGGTTTATTAACAAGTTTATCATTAATAACAAGTCCACTTGAAGTTCCACCATCTAAATTAGCCGCATTATAGGCTCCATATCGCATTAATATTTCAGTTAAATCAACCATATCAGCACCATCAATACCATGAGCATAATCACGCCCATCCATAACTAAAAATAATACAATACCATCCTGTCTTTGACCAATAGCACTTCTTGGAGCACTACCCCAACCTCCATTTCCTTTAATAAATGAAGGTTCACCATTTACAACTAAATAAGGTCCAAACTCAACTGCATCGCGAATGCCTTTTCTAAGTGCCTCTTCAGCACTATATTTACCTAAAACAAGTACATTATCTTTAGTAAATCCGATAAGTCCTCCACCAACAGGAGCTTTTTCTAAATTAGAAACAAGTTTACCATCTTTAATAACAATACCATGTGGTTTTCCACCGTTACTATTATAATTTGGATCAATAAATCCACTAGCATTCATAGCAACAGCCGCATTATTATTTTTAGCAATTCCAGTAAGCATTTCCCCCTTTGTTCCCATTTGTTTAGCAGTTGCGACTTTAACCTTAGAAGGATCATATACCGCAACTAAATATCCTCTAATACCTTTTTCATTAATATCAATCTTTTTATAAAGGTCATTACCCTTATCCTTAGTTAAAATTTCTTTATCATATTTATTTTTATACATCATATACTTTGAACCATAATTAACAAAATTAATCTTAGAAATATCAGTATTCTCGCCACTTTCAGCAACATAGTTTTCTTTTAAAACATCCTCAATTGTTTTCTCACTATAAAACCATTTAGCTAAATACTGATGATTCATTGTTGTCATAGCTGTAGTAATAAGCCAGTTTCTAAAACCACTATATGGTCCATAAAGTAAAAAGGCAAACCCAGAAACAGATAAAACAAGGAAAATAATAATACCAATTAAAACTTTTTTAGATGTTTTCATCTTCTTTTTCTTAACACTTTCTAAATTTACATCCTTTTCCATTTACTTCTTACCTTCTTCCTTACCAAAATACTCACCATCACCATCAAAATCAATATATTTATCATAAACAGTAAGTTCACCTTTTTTTATTGATGGATGTTTACCACCCTGTTCTTTATTCCATTTATTATAATTATCAACCATTTCATTATACATTTTTATATCAGTAATAAAATAATTATTAGCTGCCTCATAGTTAGCCTTAAAATTATTACATTTTGTTCTAGCAGAAATATCTCCATATTCTACTGTACAATCTTTTTTCAAAACAGTTGAAGCAGACTCCAAATTTTTAATTGAATCTTCATATTTTGTAATAAAACTATTCCAATCATTCGCATTAAAAGAAAGTGATTCATAATATAAATCTTCATCATTATCATAAAGATCACTTCTTAATTTTGAAAATTCATTAATTGCTTGATCAAATTTTGGATAAGCCTCGTTTATCTCTTTAACTTTGAGTTTTGTAAGTTCCCTATCTTCTTCAAAGCTTTTAATATAAAACCATATACCAATTCCCAAAACTATAATTACTAAAATAATAGCAATAATAGCAATTTTAAACTTCTTCATAAAACACACCTCTTCTATCTTAATATAAATATATCAGAATATAAAAAAAATGTAAATCAAAATAATTTACATTTATATACTATCAAGTATTTTTTTTAATTCCTTTGCAACATTTAGATAAAAGTATAATAAACAAAATTTATAAATTACAAGAAAAGGTAAATTGTATATAAAAACACATTTATTTCAATTTTCTTTTGACAAGCAGAAATATTATTATAGTTATTCAAAAGTTGCACTTGACTTTTTAATCAAAGAAAAAATGTAAATCAAAATAATTTACATTTATATACTATCAAGTATTTTTTTTAATTCCTTTGCAACATTTAAAGGTAAAATAGATGTAAGTTCTTCTACAGATTGTGACTTCAAATTTTCCATTGTCTTATATTTCTTTAAAAGTTCTTCTTTCCTTTTTTCACCAATTCCGGCAATATTATCCAAAATACTCGCATAAAGTCCTTTACTTCTTATTTGTTTATGATAATTTATTGTAAAATTATGAACTTCATCTTGCATTCTTTCTAAATAATGAAATAAATTACTTCGCTTTTCAATCGGAATTTCCCTATCAAAAGTCATTAAAGCATTAGTTGAATGTTTATCATCTTTTTTAAGACCAATCAAAGGAATATTCATATTTAAACTATCTAAAACTTCCTTAGCCGCATTCATCTGACCTAAACCACCATCTACAATAATTAAATCAGGTCTAGTTAAATTATCTTTTAAAACCCTAAAATATCTTCTATATATAACTTCCCTCATCGTACCATAATCATCATTTTTATCAAAAGAAATTTTAAACTTTCTATACTCATTTTTAGCCGGTCTACCATCAATAAAAACAACCATTCCTGACACATTAAACGTTCCAAATAAATGGGCATTATCAAATAGTTCAATTCTATCCAATTTAGAAAGACCTAAAACTTTTTTAAGTTCCTCATTAGCTTTACTTGTCATCTCTTCCTGTTTATTTAAAAGCTCAATTTTATCTTCTAATTGCTTTTTCGCATTTAAAGATGCCATCTCAACTAATTTCTTTTTATCTCCTCTTTCAGGAATTTTAACACTAACATTAAAATATTCTTCCAAAAGCTTATTATCAACTATATCTGGTACAAGAATTTCCTTAGGAAGTAAAGCTTTCTCATAAAATTTAGCAATATAAGTCGTAAGTTCATCTTTATCAATAAGTGGGATTATCTGATGATGATGTGAAGCTATCCTACTACCTCTAATAAAGAAAGTAAAAACACTTAAATAATTATCATCACTATAATAACCAAACACATCCCTATCAACATTATCATTACCCTCAATTTTCTGTTTAGTTAAAGTAATATCAATATAATCTAAAAGTTCTTTAAGTTCCATTGCTTTTTCAAACCTTAAATTATCACTTTCAATTTTTATTTCTTCTTTTATCTTCTCAGATACTAAAGAAGAATCACCTTTTAAAAACTTTATAATATCCCTTTCCATATCCTTAATAACATCTTCCGGAATATCTTTAACACAGTACCCTAAACACTGACCAATATAATAATATAAACAAGGTTTTTTCGGATATGTTTTACACTTACGAAGTGGATATATCCTATTAAGTAAATTAACCGTTTTTCTGGCTGCTACTACATTTGGATATGGACCAAATAATCTAGATGTTCTTTTTTTAAGATGAGCATTCCTAACAACTTGAAGTCTTGGAACCTTTTCATTTGTAAGTTCAATATATGGATAAGTTTTATCATCCCTAAGAAGAATATTATATTTAGGATCATGTTTCTTAATTAAATTAATCTCTAATATTAAAGATTCAGTCTCTGATGAAACAACAATATAATCAAAATCTACAATTTCTTTTACAAGTCTAGCCGTTTTACCAGTATGTGATGAATGAAAATAAGAATTTAACCTATTTCTTAAATCCTTAGCCTTACCTACATATATAATAACCCCATCCTTATCCTTCATTAAATAACACCCTGGTTTATGGGGAACTAATTTAAGCTTTTCTAAAATCATAAACCTCACCTCTTATAATTATATACCATATTGTTTAAATCACCAATATTCGTTATAATTAAATTGGTGATTTAAATGAAATCAATATCTAAAAACCAAATAAATGAAATAATTATCAATAAATCTAAATTTATTACCTTAATATATCCAATAAAAAGTAAAGAAGATATTTCAAATATTTTAAAAGATATTAAAGAAACATATAAAGACGCAACCCACTACTGCTACGGATATATCTTAGATAATATAGAAAAATGTGATGATAATGGTGAACCTTCAGGAACTGCTGGTATGCCAATTTTAAAAGTTTTAAAATATAATAATTTAACAGATATCTTATGTGTCGTTGTAAGATATTTTGGTGGAATTAAATTAGGAGCCGGTGGTCTAATTAGAGCATACTCAAATTCTACCAGTGAAATCTTAAATAAATGTGAAATCAAAGAAATAAAAGAAGGATATAAAATTAAAATAATATTACCTTATGATAATATTAAACAAATAGATTATATTCTTAAGAATATAAATATAAATAAAACTTATGATAAAAACGTTATATATAAATTTAATATTGAAAAATCAAAATGGGAAAATATCGAAAAAGAAATTTTAAAATATAGTAATCTAGAAAGCAAAAAACCAGTCAAACTGGTTTAATTCATTTTACTATTATCAAAGCCATCAGTTTTAAAATTATTACATTTTAAATAAGGAGTATAACTAATAGACATTTGTCTTTGTCTAAAAATAACATATCCCTCACAAACTGAGTTATCTACAGGATCATGAAGTTCCTTAAGATAACCTTTTTTTTGTAAAAATTTTGATGTTAAAACCATTGTAACATCTTCTGTTTCAGTTGTTTGATATGTTGCACTTTGATATGACATAGCCGCTTGTCTTAACTTAGATTCTAATCTCTTATATGTCGACTCTTCCTTTTTAACTGTTTTATTTGAAGATTTTAATCTATCCTCAGTCTTTGGTGTAGATTTATCTCCAGTAATTTCTCCACCAATAGTTCTTTGATATATAGCCCCTGCTACTATAAGTCCAATAAATACAACACAAATTATAATTATAAACTCTTTTAGCCCAAATCCTTTATTATTCATATTCTTTTACCTTTCATTTTCTCTACATTAAATCTATACAAAACCCCTGGTCTTCCACTTGAACCGGTTGTCTTAATTCCTGTATCAACAACCAAATCTTGTGAAACAAATTTTTTATAAAAATTACGTCTATCCATTTTTTTACCAGCAATTGATTCATAAAACTTTTGAAGTTCTGGTAATGTAAAATCACTTGGAAAGAAATCAAGCAAAATATCATCATAATTATTAACTATCTTAAGCTTTATTTCATTAATAACATCGTTAATTATTTTTGCATGATCAAATGCAATCTTAGGTAGTTCATCAACATCAAACCATTCCATGTTTTTTTCACTATCTTTAATAGCTGTAACATCAGCATCAGTAATTGCAAAGAAAGACTGTGCAATTACTCTCTCATCTCCACCACGATCTAAATCACTAAATATTTTACTTTGAAACATTTTTTCATTTTCAAGACCAGTAGCATCTTTAAATATCTCACTAGCCTTTTCTTCTAAAGTCTCATTATTTGAAACTCTTCCCCCTGGTAACATCCAATATCCTTTATAAGGATCTTCAGTTCTTCTTTCTAAATAAACTTTTAAACTTCCTTTACTTGCCGAACATATTAAAACCAAAGCTTCAATAATATTAAAATACGTATTTGGCATACTTCCACCTCTTTGTGTATCAAATTACGCGTTTATTATAAAAGAAAATACCCTATTTGTCAAATCTAACTTTGTCAAATAATAATTATTTAAAACTTATCCATTTCACTTTTATACAATTTAAAACAATTACCATGTTTAAAATGACCTTTATAACTACTTATTACTTTATTACTAATCTCACCTTTTCTAACTAATCTCATTTTTCTTTTAAAATTTCTTTTAACACCATTTCTTACCTTCATTACTATTTTATTTTCCTTAATATAAAAATGAAATCCTAAAAAATAGGCTCCTT
>CACZST010000043.1 GCA_902783895.1 uncultured Erysipelotrichaceae bacterium | reverse complement strand
TTGCTCCCAAAAATTGATTTTTTGAATATTCGCGGGATATTGGCATTTTATGAGTGGTGTCACAATTATTTGTTAAAATAGTATAAAGTATTTTGATTTTTAATAAATGTTTGATATAATCTTTATAGAAATTAACCTTATATATATTTCCAAACGTATTCAACTGGGACACCATGAGAAAATTAGTCGAACTAATTCGATTTTAAAAATATAAAGGTTAATTTTGATATGACTCCGTTTCTTTTTACAAGAAACGGGGTTTATATTATTATTGATTTTTTTATTGACAAAAATAGTTGATTAATGTATTGTTGTATTAGTTACGTAACACAGTGATAGAGGTGAAAAAGATGAAATTCGAATTCGATAATAATATTCCTATATATATACAGCTTGTTCAGCAGCTTAAAATATATATTATTTCTGGAAATATAAAACCAGGGGAGAGGTTACCATCTGTTAGGGAACTTGCGATGAAGACAAAAGTAAATCCAAATACAATGCAAAAGGCACTTTCTGAACTTGAGAATTTAGGATTAATATATACTGAGCGAACTAATGGAAAATTTGTAACAGAAAACAAGAGGTTAATAAATAAATTAAGATTAGAGTATGCTGATTTATTATCTTTAAAATATTTATCTAGTATGCAAAGTATTGGATTTAGTAAGGAAGATGTTATAAATTATTTAAACAAAGGAGGAGATAAATAATGGAATTATTAGAATGCGTTAATGTTAATAAAAGTTTTGGAAATAAAGAAATATTAAAAAATGTTAATTTAACTATTCCAAGAGGTAAAATTATTGGACTTTTGGGTAAGAATGGTATGGGTAAAACAACACTTATAAAATTGATTAATGATTTACTTACACCAACAAGTGGTGAAGTTTTAGTTAATGGTAAAAAGGTAGGTATAGAGAGTAAAAAAATAATATCATATTTACCAGAACGTACTTATTTAGATAAATCGATGAGTGTTGATCAGGTTATTGAATTTTTTACAGAATTTTATGATAATTTTGATGCGGAAAAAGCAAGAAAATTATTAAAAGATTTAGATTTGGATACTTCTTTAAAATTATCTAAAATGAGTAAAGGAATGCAGGAGAAAGTCCAACTTGTTCTTGTAATGTCAAGGAAATCTGATTTATATATTTTGGATGAACCTTTGGGTGGGGTTGATCCTGCAACTCGTGATTATATTTTAGATACAATTTTAACTAATTTTAATGAAGGTTCGAGTGTTATTATTTCAACTCATTTAATTTCTGATATTGAAAGGATATTAGATGAGGTTATATTTATTGATAAGGGTGAAATTGCTTTACAATCAGATTGTGATGAACTTAGAAGTAAAGATGGAAGTTCAATAGATGAAATATTTAGGAGGATGTTTAAATGTTAAAGAAGTTATTAAAATATGATTTAAAAAGTATATTTAAAGTATTAGTTGTTTTTTATATTTTATCAGCATTATTTGCAATACTTACAAGATTATTTTTTAATATAGAAAATTCATTTATAATGGATATTGTTGCTAAGGTATGTAGTGGTATAACAATTGCGATGATAATAAATATTTTAATAAATAATATACTTCGTTTATGGATACGTTTTAAAAATAATTTTTATGGTGATGAGTCTTATTTAACTCATACACTTCCAGTTTCAAAAGATACACTTTATCTTTCTAAATTTATAACATCTATTATAACTTTGCTTGTAAGTTTTATAGTTATTGGTATTTCTTTATTTATCGCATATTATTCAAAAGAAAATATTGAATTTATAAAAAGTATATTACTTCCAATTGCGGATACTTATGGAAGTACAGTTATTAAAGTATTGTTAGCCTTTTTCTTTATTTTCTTCTTGCAATTTTCAAATACATTACAAGCTGGTTATACAGGAATTATTTTAGGTCATAGGAAAAATAATATTAAGGTTGTTTATTCTGTTATTATTGGTTTTGCTACTTATATTGGAACCCAAGTTTTAGCAATTATTATGTTATTTATTGCTGGGTTATTTAATAAAAATATTATGAATTTATTTTTTACAAATGAGATTGTTAATGTAGAAACTGTTAAGACAATTATTATTGTGGCGATAATTATTTATGGAGTAATTTTAGTACTTGAATATTTTATTAATTTAAAATTATTTAAGAAAGACGTAAATGTTGATTAACATTTAAATTATTTGTAGAAAGAAATGAATATTATAATGATATTTATTTCTTATGTTATACTATAGATAAAATAGTTAGTGAAAGCGGTAAGTATTTATATGAATGAAAAGGTATATGAATTTTTAAGAAGAGTTTCAAAAGGTAAAGTGGTAACTTATGGGCAAATAGCTGAATATTTAGGTGATAAAAATTTAGCAAGGGTTGTTGGTAATATTCTTCATAATAATCCAGATGCTTTAAAAAATCCTTGTTATAAGATTATTAATGGAACGCTTAAAAAAATATAATTTGTTATAGGAATTGTTTTTAGATATATTGTTCGCAAATTCAAGTAGCGAAGAAAATTTAAGTTGCAAATGTAAGTTGGTAGGAAAAATATCTATGCAACTGTAATATTTATGTTGGAAAGAGGTGTATAGATATGTGGTTTAACGAAAATCTACAAAATCTAAGAAAAATTAAGAATATGTCGCAAGAACAACTTGCAGAAAAGCTTGAGGTATCAAGGCAAGCAGTTTCAAAATGGGAAAGTGGAAATGGCTACCCAGAGACTGAGAAATTGATTACAATATGTGAAATATTTGATTGTAGTATGGATGATTTATTAAAGGGCAAAATAAGTGCAGATATACCGGGAGAAAAGAAAGAGTATGAAAATTTCCAAAACAAATTTAGTAAGGGAATAGCTTTAGCTGTTTCAGTTATATTATTTGGAACAACAATTCTTTTATATTTTGCGGGTCTTTCAGCACAGATGGAAACATCTGAATTAGGAAAACAATATGAAATAATAGGAATTACTATTTTGCTTTTATGTGTTTTGGTTGCAGTACCAGTATTTATTATATTGGGAATAGAACAAGAAAACTTTAAAAAGAGATATCCTAAGTTATCTAATTTATACAGTGAAGGAGAAGTAGAAAGTTTTAATAAAAAATTTCCAAAAGCAATTGCTCTAGCAGTAACATTAATAATGCTTGGTACAATAGCGTTAATTTTCTTATATGGAATGAATTTCGTAGATGAGAAAAGCACTATACCAATAGTTGTTTTAATGTCCTTTGTAACAATAGCGGTACCAATATTTATTTATTTTGGAATTCAAAAAGATAAATACGATATTTCAAAATATAATAAAATTAATTCAGAAGAAAATAAGAAAATAGATGATAAGATAGGAAGAATATGTGGTGTAATAATGTTGATTGCTACAATGATATTTTTATTTACGGGAATTGTCTATAATATATGGTATATAAATTGGATTGTTTTTCCATTAGGTGGAATGCTTTGTGGTATAGTTTCAACAATATTAGGTAAAGAATAGATAGTGAAAAAAATTCAATATATAAGCAGATCAACAAGTGTATGTGATTTGCTTTTTTCATGGTATAATATTAATATATTATAAACTAATTTATTTAGGAGTGATTTTTATGAGAAGATGTTTAAGATGTGATGAGGAAATGATAGAAGATTTAGATGTAAAAGTAGAAGGAAAAGCTTATGGACTTAAGGTTACGCAAGAGGGAATTTTTAAAGATAGTTTAGGAAAGCTTAAATGTGCTGTTTGCCTTAAGTGTGGTTATACTGAAACTTATGTTAAAAATCTTTCTAAAATTAGAAGTTTAATGATAAATAAAAATAATTAATAAAAATTATAAACTTGAGAGGATGAAAAGAAATGTTTAATTTAAAAAAAGAAAAAATAAAAAAGAATGTATTTTTGGTATTATCTATTGTATCAGCTTTTATTTTTATTGCAGGCTTAATGTGCAGTGTAATGGGTGAATCAAGTCCAGTTAAATTTATTATAAATGAAAGTCCAGTAAAATTAGTAGTACCTCCTGTATTAGTATTTTTTGTAATGTTTGCTTTATATAGAAATAGTAAAAAAAGAATAGAAAAAAATACAAAATAATTATTGAACTGATGATATATGGTTAAGGAAATGTTGCTGTCATATTATTAAATAATAATTTAAGGAGTGATAAAATGGCATTTGATTTTAAGAAAGAATATAAAGAGTTTTATATGCCTAAAAATAAACCTAGTATAATTGACATACCTAAAATGAATTATATAGCAGTTAAGGGTAAAGGAAACCCTAATGAAGAAGATAGTGATTATAAAAAAAGCATTGGTTTGCTTTATAGTATTGCTTATACAATAAAAATGAGTTATAAAGGTTCACATAAAATTGATGGTTTTTTTGAATATGTAGTTCCACCACTTGAAGGTTTTTGGTGGCAAGATGGTATGGAGGGAATTATCGATTATAATAATAAAAATTCTATGAATTTTATATCAATAATTAGACTGCCTGATTTTGTTACCAAAGATGATTTTGCTTGGGCAATTGCTGAGGCAACTAAAAAGAAGAAACAGGATTTTTCAAAGGTGGAATTTTTAACCTATGATGAAGGGCTTTGTGTTCAGTGTATGCATATTGGAAGCTATGATGATGAACCATCTACGATTAATTTAATGCATGAATATATGAAAGAAAAGGGATACGAATTAGATATAAATGATAAGAAATATCATCATGAAATATATTTAAGTGATCCTAGAAAATGTGATGTGAATAAATTAAAGACAGTTATAAGACATCCAATAAAAAAGGCTTAGGGTGATGAGAGATTATAATCAATATGAAAGAACTGATTTAAAAGTATTAAACTAAATATAAAGTTTATACAGTAAATTTGGATAGATTTTTTAAGTAATATTAAACTCTAGGATTGTTTCCTGTTAAAAAATGCTTTTACATTTTATAATGTTAATGTGAAAGGAGATATTTTATGAATCAAGATAAGATAGGAAAGTTTATTGCTGAATGCCGAAGAGAAAAAAATATGACTCAGGCTAGGCTTTCAGAAATTTTTGGGGTTTCAGAAAAATCTATTAGTAATTGGGAAAATGGAAGGAATATGCCAGATTTATCTTTATTTAAACCACTTTGTGATGAACTTAATATTACAATCAATGAATTAATGAGTGGGGAGAAGATCAATAAGGATGATTATCAGGAAAAATTTGAAGAGAATATTGTAAATACAATTGATTATTCTACAAGAAAAATAAATAGATATAGTCAAGTTATTTCTATGATTTTAGTTATATTTGGACTTTTTATCTCAATTTCGGCAATTATGATTTTTCTTAGTGAAAGTAGTTGGGGATCAATTTATTCAGTATTTGGAATAATAATATTTATGATAGGTATAACTAGGTTATTAAGTAGGGTTAAATGGTATGAAAAACTATTATTATTAATTTTAATCTTTTGCTTTGTAATGGGTATTTTAATTTTTACTGATTATATAAATGTGAAAATTAATAATGAAGTTCCGATGTTTAGGATAAAAACGACTTATGTTGGAACTGATAAAGGTGATGTTATTTATTATGATACTTTATTTTATGATGTTTATAGATGCAACTTTAATCAAGATGATGAATATTTAGTAATTAGTAAAAATAATGATTCGAATGTTAATGAATTAATAAATTATTGTAAATAAAAATACATGTAGATTATACATGTATTTATTTTGTTTTAATTTTTTTATTAGGTAGGATAGTATAATGATTATCAAATTCATTTTGAGATATTTTGTATATATTATTTTCATCAGTTATATTGAATATAGTATTATTAATTTTGATAACTGTTTCAATATTGTTTTTAAGGCAGCATAAGAATGGAGTTTCTATATCTATTTTATAATTTTGTTTTAAATTTTTATCTGATGTTATCCATTGTCTAGGATGGCCATTTTTATCTATAACAACATTACAATCTTTATCCACTTCGGTCATTATCCAGCAATTATTATTATCTATAGTATTTATTTTTTCTTTTATCTCTTTATCATTTGTATCTTTATTCCAAGTAATAATTTTATCACCAATGTTTCCTTTTTTAGCAAATACTTTTGTGTTTTTTGAAACTTTAACCTTAGTTATTAAACCTTTCTCAAGTGCCTTTTTTATAAAAATATTAAGGCTTTTATTATTAGAATATTCTATCATTTTCTAGCCTCCCTCTATTATAAATATTATCATATATTTTAATTAAAGTAAATTTTTGGTGTATAATGATTATGGTGATATATATGGATAATATTTTAAAGTTAAAGAAAATGATAGATGAATGCGATAATATTGTGTTTTTTGGTGGAGCTGGTGTGTCTACTGAAAGTGGTATTAAAGATTTTAGAAGTAAAGATGGTCTTTATAATATGAAATATAAATTTCCTCCTGAAGAAATATTAAGTAATACTTTTTTTAGAAATAATCCAGAAGAATTTTATAGATTTTACAAAGACAAATTAAATAGTTTAGATGTTTTACCTAATAGTGTGCATAAATTTTTAACAAAATTAGAAAAAGAAGGTAAACTTAAAGCTATTATTACACAAAATATTGATGGATTACATCAGAAGGCTTTGAGTAAAAATGTTTTGGAACTTCATGGGACGGTTTATAAAAATCATTGTATGAAATGTGGTAAGCAGTATTCAGCAGATTATGTTTTTAATAGTGAAGGTGTTCCTAGATGTGAATGCGGGGGAATTATAAAACCTGATGTTATTTTATATGAAGAACCTCTGGATGATAATATTGTTAATGCGGCAATTAAATATATAGAAAACTGTGAGATGCTTATAGTAGCTGGAACTAGTTTAACAGTTTATCCGGCTAGTAGTTTTGTTAGATATTTTAAAGGTAAATATTTAGTTATTATCAATAATGATGTAACTGCTTATGATCATATTGCTGATTTAGTTATTCATGAGAAATTAGGTAAAGTTATTTTAGAACTTAAAAGGTTAGAAAAGGAGAATATAAAGTGATACGATTAGTTTTGGTAAGACATGGCCAAAGTGTTTGGAATTTGGAAAATAAATTTACTGGTTGGACAGATGTTGAACTTTCTTCTAAAGGGATATTAGAAGCTAAAGAGGCTGGGAATATTTTAAAGAAAAATGGTTTTCATTTTGATTTAGCTTATACTTCTGTTTTAAAAAGAGCAGAAGATACACTTTCATTAATTTTAAATCAAATGGGTGAAGCTGCGGTTATTAAAAAAAGTTATATGTTAAACGAAAGGCATTATGGTAGACTTCAGGGATTAAATAAAGAAGAAACTGCTTTGAAATATGGTGATGAGCAGGTTAAACTTTGGCGGAGAAGTGCGGATGTTAGACCGCCAGCACTTGATAAAAACGATTCAAGATACCCAGGTAACGATATTAAATATAAAGGAATTTCTGATTTGCCTTTATCTGAAAATTTACTTGATACGGCAGATAGGGTTATTAAATATTATAATGAAGAGATTAAAGGTAATTTAAAGAAACATAGTATAATTATTGTAGCCCATGGGAATAGTTTAAGAGGTCTTATTAAATATCTTGATAATATAAGTGATTGTGATATTGTAAATTTAGAGATACCAACGGGAAAACCTATTTGTTATGAATTTGATGATGATTTAAATGTATTAAGACATTACTACGTTAAGTAGTTTTTTTAATGGGCATTTATAATATATAAACAGTATTTATATTCATAGTATAAGGATGAATATAAAGATATTCATTTTGAAAAGGGGATTGTTTAGTGTCTGATTTAACTTTAATTGCTATTAGTTTGTTAATACCTTTTTTGGGGACAAGTTTAGGCTCGTTAATTGTTTTAATTTTTAAAAAGGAGATTAATATAAAGTTTCAAAAATCACTTATTGGATTTTCAGCGGGGATTATGATTGCGGCTTCAATATGGTCACTATTAATTCCGGCAATTGATATGTGTAATAACATGAAATTTCCTTGGTTTGCTGCAAGTTTAGGATTTATGATTGGTGTTTTTTTACTTTTAATATTAGATAAAGTTATTTGTAAGGTTGAAAAGAAATCCATGCTTACTTTAGCGGTTACACTGCATAATATTCCAGAAGGAATGGCGGCTGGAGTGGCGGTTATAGGTGCTTTAAGTGGTAATAGTTTTACACTTACTTTAGCTTTAGCTTTAACTATTGGGATTGCTATTCAAAATATACCAGAAGGAGCGATTATATCGATGCCACTTAGGGGAAGTGGGATACCTAGATGGAAGTCGGCTTTATATGGTATTGCTTCAGGGGCGGTTGAACCAATATTTGGCTTTCTTACAATAATTTTCGCAAGTTTAACGGTTCCACTTCTTCCTTATTTACTTGGTTTTGCAGCTGGGGCTATGATATACGTGACAGTTCATGAACTTATACCAGAAGCACAAATGGGAGATCATCAGGGTATTGGAGTTTTAGGCCTTTCTCTTGGCTTTGTTTTAATGATGATACTTGATGTAGCTTTAGGATAGAAAAATCTATCTTTTTTTTTTTTTTTAAAGGAAATAGGTAAATGACCGCGTATATATATTTATGAAGGGGCAAGAAAGGAGGGTAAAAACATTAAAGATTATAAAAAAGGAGACATTGTTTTAGGAATAAAAGATGCAATGTTTAAAAGAATCTGGCAACAGCCTCATAA
>CACZST010000042.1 GCA_902783895.1 uncultured Erysipelotrichaceae bacterium | reverse complement strand
TATGAGGCTGTTGCCAGATTCTTTTAAACATTGCATCTTTTATTCCTAAAACAATATCTCCTTTTTTATAATCTTTAATATTTTTACTCTCCTTTCTTGCCCCTTCATAAATATATATACGCGATCATTTACCTATTTCCTTTTTTTAAAACAAAAAAAGAGAATTTAAATTCCCTTAACAAATACCATATATCCAATAAATCCCATATAAATAAGATATAAAATCCAACCATTAATCATTTCAAACTTAGTTGATTTATATTTAACACCTACTGCCATAGTAGCTAAAATACCACCAACTAATCCACCAATATGTGCCCAATTATCAATACTCATTGAATAAACAAATCCAATCAATAAGTTAACAATAATTAATGGAATAATTTGTGACTTAATCACAGAATCTAAATAAACTCTATAATGGAATCCGAAGTAAAGAAGTGATCCAAGTAAACCAAATATTGCCCCAGAAGCTCCTACACTATAACCATTACTAAAGAATATTGAAAGCATATTACCTGCAAGACCAGATAAAAGATAAACTACTAAAAATTTCCATTTACCCAAAAAGCTTTCAAGCTGCATACCAATAATATATAAGGCATACATATTAAATAGAATATGAAATATACCCGCATGTAAAAACATTCCAGTAAATAATCTATAATACTGACCACTAATAATCGCATCACGATTAACCGCAAAGTCTTGAATGTTTATAATATTAAACATTGTTAAAATAAAAACTACAATATTAATAAACACAAGTGCTGTTGTAACAACAGGCTTTTTCATTGAAAATACTTCTTCGTTCATCTTCGCATCCCCTTCATTCTTTTTATTAATATCATTAGTTATCTTCATAAAAAGTTCGACACCTTTTTCTTTTAAATCATTTTCCTTAGTAATATCAGGATAACTATCTATCACAAATCGATATTTTTTAATATCATCTAAATTTTTAACCCCAATAAACTGTAAATTATTAGGTAAAGCAAATTTATTTAAATCAACATTATCACCTAAGTTAACAAATATGCTTAATGAATTAACATTAAATGATAAAGTCTTTTTCTTTATAGTTTTAAGTAAACTTTTTGTTTTAAAAATATCATACTCAAGTTGTTCATCGTTATGAATATAACCAGATACAATTCTAACAATTCTATAATCATCATTTAAATTTTCAAGCCATATTTCATCTTGAACGCCTCTAATTATAACAGGATTATAGCCTCTTTCTGTTAAAAAGTAATGAAGAAGCTTCATAACAAGTTCTTCTTGTTTATCTAAAGAAACATTATTCATAATCATCACCTACCTAAACTTATTTAATATATTTATAAATTCAGCCGGAAGTTCACTATCAAACTGCATATATTCATGAGTTGTTGGATGAGTAAACCCTAGCTCTTTGGCATGTAAACACTGACCAGTATTATCAATTATTTTCCTTTTTCCATAAACTGGATCATTAACAACTGGATGACCTATATAATCCATATGAACCCTAATTTGATGTGTTCTTCCAGTCTCTAACTGAAGTTCAATTAAAGTAGCATCTTCAAATCGCTTTAAAACTTTAAAATGCGTTATTGCCTCTTTTCCGCCTGAAACAACAGCCATTTTCTTTCGATCTTTTTTACTTCTTCCAATTGGTGCATCAATTACTCCAGTATCATTCATAATCTTACCCCATACAAGCGCTACATATTTACGATATGTTTTTTTAGCCGCAAGTTCCGAAGCTAAAATTTCATGTGCTTTATTATTTTTGGCAACCATTAAAAGACCAGTTGTATAAGCATCAATCCTATGAACAATACCAGGACGATATTCCCCATTTAAATCACTTAGTTTAGCATGTGCCATAAGTCCATTAACTAAAGTTCCATGTAAATTTCCTAAAGCTGGATGAACGACAACACCATTTGCCTTATTTACAACAATCACATCATCGTCTTCATAAACAATATCTAAATCCATATCCTCAGCTTCAAATGTTTCATCAAAATTATGATTTACTGAAATCTCATCACCAATTTTTAAAATCTTACCATTTTTAACTTCTTCACCATTTACTAAAACTTCTTTATTTTTTATCATTTTATCAGCTTGACTACGGCTAATATCAAGCACCTTAGATAAATAAACATCAAGTCTAATATCACTTTCTTCTGATTTGTACATCATGTATATCACCTTTAATTTCTCTTAAAATAAATAATAGTAGTGAAACAACAATCAATATATCCGCTAAATTAAATACCGGAAAATTATATCCAAATAAATTAAAATCTAAATAATCAATCACATAAAAATAAGCAATACGATCAATTAAATTACCAATAATTCCCCCTATTAACATACCATATATTGTCATTTCAAATTTACTTAAATTTTTACCTTTAATAAGTAAAAAATATATCAAATTTAAAGCTATAACTGAAAATATTATAAGCCCAATTGTCCCAGAAGAAAACATACTAAATGCCGCTCCTGTATTAGAAACAAGTGTAATACTTAAAAATCCCTTAATTAAAGGAATGCTTTGACCCATACCCATAAACATAAGCAAAACATCTTTTATAAGCTGATCAAAAAACACACATATAAATGCAATTATCCAAATTCTCTTCACACTTATCACCATAGTTAATTATAACAGAAATTACCTATTATTCCAAATAATTTAGTCATTAAAAGTTTACTCATAAATATTTACTTATTTATTTTTTTATGTTAAAGTATAAATCAATAAGGTGAGATGCATGAAATTAGTAAAAGAAAATTTTTTAAAAGTAGTAAAAGCTTTAATAAAACCTAAAAATAAATTATCATTGATTCCTAATTGGTTAAGTTTTACAAGAGCAATTGGAGGAGTCGCAATACCAGTAATGGCCCGCAAAAACGTTGGTGTACCTGCCCTAGGAGCAGTCTTATCGGCAGTAGCTATAAGTGATTACCTAGATGGAAAAGCCGCTAGAAAAATAGCAAAAGAAGAAACTGAAGAAGGTGCCCTATTAGATGCCGTATCAGATAAAATATTTTCACTTTCTCTAATCGCTGGATTAATGAAAGAATCACCAATATTTATTACAAACGGTTTTCTAGAATCTGTTATTGCTGGTGTGAATTTCAAAGCCTTTAAAGATGGATTTAAACCTAAAAGTAACCGCATAGGAAAATTAAAAATATGGCCACTGTCTGCTGCCCTAACCTTTGGTTATCTAGGATATGTTACTAAAGATGGCAAATTTTTAAATATTAAAGGTAAAACATTAGAAAATATTGGTAAAGCTTTAAGTATAGCTACCATTCCCCTTGAACTAGTAAATATATATGAATACCTTAAAGAAAATAAAAATTTCAAACTAGAAAAAGAAAATAACCATAAAATTATGATTACTGAAAAAAAGGAAAAAATAGAAAGAAGGAAACAATATGGCAAAAAGAGATGATTATTTAAGTTGGAACGAATATTATATGTCCATCGCAATCATAGCTTCAATGCGAAGCAAAGATGAATCAACCCAAGTAGGCGCATGTCTAGTAGATAAAAACAATAGACTACTTACAATCGGATACAATGGAACACCTATTGGATGGGATGATGACTTCTTCCCATGGGAACGTGAAGGAGAAAGATTAAATACAAAATACCCATATGTATGTCACGCTGAAAGAAATGCGATTGATAACTTTAGAGGAAATCATGAAAGCATAGAAGGAGCAACCTTATATGTTAACCTATTCCCTTGCAATGAATGTGCTAAATCAATAATCCAAAGTGGCATTAAAAACGTTATATACCTATCAGATAAATATGCCGAAAGTGAAGATACTAAAGCAGCTAAAAGAATGTTTGATATGTGCAGAGTAACATACCGTCAAATAGATATTCCAAAAACAATTACAATTAATTTATCAGAAAGCCAAGGCAAGAATAAAGTTAAAAGATTGAATTAACAATTCTTGTTTTTTTACGCTAAAAGGATATCATTTGATATCCTTCTTTTTAAACACTTTTAAATATATACATAAACATATAATTATTATTAAAATAAATCCACCTATTACAAATATAGAAATAAACATTGATGTACTTGGTACATTTACTATTAAACTAGAATTATCTACATTTTGATTATCATCAGCTAAAGACTCATTATATAATATAACATAAGGAGTGTTTTCACTACCATTACCTGATTCAATTGTAATATTAGAGTTTAAATATAAAACAGGACGAATATAATATGTATGATTATAATCAGCATCATAATTATCTTTTACATTTTGCAAAGCAAGTCCTTGATATGCAGCAGCATATATATATCCGCCATGATAAGTAAAATTACCAGGAGAGTTTAAAAGTAAATAGTTATAATCAGTAAATTTATATTTCTTTGATGGCATTAACCAGTTTGTATCTGCACACTTATTAAAGCAATCTTCCTTAAACGGAGACGAAATCCCTCCATTACAATTATCTTTTATAGTTCCATCCGTTCCTATTGAATATATATTACGATGATAATCCCTTATAGACCAAGAATTCTCATTTGTATTTGCTAAAATAATATCACTTACATTTGCCAAAGCAATTTTACCATTCCAAATGTATTCATCTTCTGAAGCTTTATATTTATTCATTGTATCTGAAATCATTTTATCTTTATCAATATCTTTAATTTTAGCTTTATATTCTTCAGCGTTTTTCTTATATTCCTCAGCTGCTACATTACAAGGTTTTCTATCCCAATTTATTACACAATTAGAATCCTTGTTATACTTTTCTAACATTTCTTTAGACAAATTCAAATTCCTATTATATTCCTCCACATTCCTCCAATATTCATCATTATAATCATCATCATATGAACCTATTCCAAAATCATAATTAATTATCATATTCTTAGACGTTTGATTCAAATTTGAATAATAATCATTATTTAAATACGTATTTAAATCAGAATCCATATTAACAGAACCCTCATAGTCTACATATTTATTTTGATTATAATCCATTTTATTGCCATCTTTAAAATACTCCATTTTAGCCCATACATTACAACCAAAACCATCATCCCGAAGTTTACTACAATATGAACCTTTATCAAGCGAACTTTCATTAAATGGTAACTTTTCATCTAAAGCATTAGCTCTTATTATTTTTAAACTTCCATCTTTTTCCAATGATATTATCCTCCAAAGTTCATCATTAAATTTAATGAAATTATTTGGATTACCACCCTTATAAATATATCTTTCATTTTCAGTTGGATCTAGATATAAACCTTCACCCTCAGTTACTACATTTTTCTTTAAGATATCTGATGCTTTTTCTAAAGCTTCTACCGAATAAAAAGATATACTTAAAAGAATTACTGTTAATATTAAAAATAATCTCTTCATTTTCTACTCCTCCTATTTTTACTATACCCATTTTATCAAAAAAAACAAGGTAATATTTTTCTTTAATCAATATTAATTATAAAAACAAAAAAGAAGTATAAAAACATACCTCTAATTTAAATTATTAAGCATTAACCCATTTTTCAATTTCTTCAGCCGGCATATAACCAATATTCATATTAACTTGTTTACCATCTTTGAAAAGTACAAGAGTTGGTACACTCATAACTCCAAATCTTCTACTAAGTTCTAAATTTTCATCTACATCTACTTTAACAACAGTAATTTTAGAACTTACTTTCTCAAGTTCAGGTGCAAGCATTTTACAAGGTCCACACCATACTGCAAAGAAATCTACTAAAACTGTACCTTTGCTTACAACTTCGTCAAAATTTTCTTGATTGCCTTTAATAATACCCATAATTATTCATCCTCATTTCTATCATAATATTTATTAAGTACTGTATCAATTCCATGGATGTGAAGTTTACCACTATCAACTAAATTTTTAACAGTTTCTGCATCAACAACATTATATTTTAAGAATAAATCAATGGTTTCTAAATTAAATTGATTACTATTTTCACTATCCTCATATTTATCTTTTAAAGAAGCAAAATCATTAAATACCATAACAGTTTTATCCGCAACCTTAGAAAGTAATGGAGTCTTAGTTAAAATTGGTTCACGGTATTTACAGTCCCTAACAATTGGAATAGTCGCAAACATCGGCATTGACAAAATATATAAAGCAAAAAATACTAATATATAATTTTTTAAAGCACCAACTATTGCCCCCAAAATTTTAGATGGAAAACCTAAAACTACAATTAATCCCAAAATTTTCTCAAATATACCTGTTGTTATTGAAAGTATTTTTAAAACTAAATATAAAATACTAAAAATTAAACTAAAAGCTAAAGATTCATATAAAACTATATTTAAAGCTGTTACTCCTTTAATAAGTCCCCAAAAATCAAAAAAGGGACCAGTATTCATTAAAAAAGAACCAACAGGATTTTTAAATATATAAGCAATTATTATTATCAAAGTAATTCCTACACAATTGACAAGAGATTTAGTAAAGCCATCTCTAAATCCAATCCAAGCTCCTAGTAAAATAAATAAAATTATTATTATATCCCCTATTTGCATCCTCATTATCCTCCCAAATTAATTATATTACAATTTAAAATAAAAATAAAGCCCTTATTGTTAAAGGTATTTGTTTATGGTAAAATTACTTTGAAGGTGATTATTAATGCAAAAAGAAAAAGTTAAAACTATAACTTTAAAATTAAGTGAAAACACAATGAATAAAATGTCTGAATATTTTGAAGATAAAAAAAGATTAAAAACACCACCATATGCCGTTTTCCAAGCCGATGAAGCTGATACTGTAGTTACCCTATATAATTCAGGTAAAGCCGTATTTCAAGGAATAAGTGCTGATATTGATGCAAATATGTGGAGTCAAATGGAAAGACATTTAAACCCTAATAAAAAAGTTGAAATGACTGAAGCAAAGTCTAAAAAAGAAAAAAAAGAAGTAAAAGACCCAAAAATATATTACTCTAACTCTATTGGTTCTGATGAAGTTGGTACTGGTGATTATTTTGGACCAATTGTTGTAACTGCCGCTTATGTTACAAAAGAAGATATCCCATATTTAGAAACACTTGGAATAAAAGATTCTAAAAAAATGACTGATGAATATATTCTAAAAGTTGTTCCTGAAATAATTAAAAAAATCCCATATTATACAATGACACTAAGCAATGAAAAATATAATCAAAGTCATGATAATTATAATATGAATGCCATGAAAGCTATCCTGCACAATAAAGCATTACTTGAAATGGCTAAAAAATATCCAAATTACGACTATATCGTCGTTGACCAATTTGCGGAAAAATATGTTTATTATAATTATTTAAAATCTTCTACGAATGTTCAAAGAGATATTACTTTTATAACTAAAGCCGAAGATAAATGTTTAGCTGTTGCCTGTGGAGCAGTTATAAGTAGATTTGTATTTTTAAAAGAAATGGAAAAAATATCTAAAACATATAACGTTAATCTTCCAAAAGGCGCCGGCTTAAAAGTCGATGAAGTTGGAAAAAAATTAGTAAAAGAATATGGTAAAAACGTTTTAAATAAAATCGCAAAATTAAATTTTAAAAATACTGAAAAAATATTAAATGATTAAAACCCCGTTTTTTAAAAACGAGGTTTTTTTATAAAAAAAGTCTAAAAGAAGTACATTAACGAATTAAAACCTGATCTCCCAGGTGGGCATCACATCAATGATTTTAGGATTCTTTAAATAAATTAAAGCCTTCAACACCATCATCGAATTAGATTCCCGAATCGTTATACTTAGAAGGTTTTTCATAGTAGTACCATCTTTTAGACAATTACATTATACCATAACTTTAATAAAGTGTATAGCTACTTTTCAAAATCATCTAAAAAATTATGTTTTTTACCATCTATTTTATAACCCATTACTGTATTTAAATTAACATTAGAAAGTGAAGCCATAATATTTTTAGAAGCCTCAGGATTATATTCATTTAAGGTCTCAATTAAATCTTTCATTAATGCCCTTTTCCCAGAACTTTTTCTAGTAACCGAGCATGCACATCCAATAAATGATAAATTATTATATTTGCAAAAACTAATTATATCATCTTCCCTAACTAAATAAAGTGGTCTTATAAGTTCCATACCTTCAAAGTTATCACTTTTTAATTTAGGAAGCATTCCACCATAACTACCATTATAAAGTAAATTAAGTAAAACAGTAGCTAAAACATCATCATAATGATGACCTAATGCAATTTTATTGCAGCCTAATTTCTTCGCATAATTATATAAATGACCCCTTCGCATCCTTGCACATAAATAGCAAGGACTTTTAGCATCAGATAAATCAGCAACTTTGAAAATTGGTATTTTAAATATATGAGCTTTTATATTAAGTGTTTTTAAATTATCTTTTATTTTTTCTATTACCTCTTTTGTATATCCAGGATCTAAAATAATATATTCCAAATCAAATTTATAACCACCATGCTTTTGAAGTTCTTCCATACATTTAGCAAGTAAATTAGAATCTTTTCCCCCACTTATACAAACAGCAATTTTATCCCCTTCATTTACCAGTTTATAATCCTTAATAGCCTTAATAAACTTACTCCAAATTTTATTTCTATATTGCTTAATAATGCTTCTTTCAATTTCCTTACATCTATCCATAATAAACCTCCAAAAAAGGCCTACTTAAGGCCTAATTTTTTTTGCTTACTAGCTTTATCAAGTAAATCACTAAATATTGGTGAAATCGCATTTAATCTAATCGGACTATTAATAACACCATCAACCACATAGTCTATTACTTCACCATTTGAAAACATGATAAACTCATCATCACTTAACTGTGAAATCAAATGCATATAATCAGAAATTGATGAATTAACAACTATATTTCTAACATCTTCTTTTGAAAGACTAGTCATAATAATATGTTCTGGGAAAATATCCCAAGCCTCTTTTGAATTTAAATATTCATAAATCATTTTTGAGTAAAAATCTTCACAAGCCTTATTAATAACCGCTACTAATTGCTCTTTTGTATGAGATAATTTAAAACTTCTTCTTACCTTAACAGAAACTGGATTTTTTAAAACAAGCTTATCAATATTAACTTCACCAATATAAGTAATACCACTTATATCAATATTTTCTCCTACCTCAGAAACTTCATCATCAAAATAATATTTTTTATTAATAAAAGAAGGAAGAACCGCAAGCTGATTATTATAAATCAAATCCTCAAGACTTCTAATATAAACTATACCTTTTACCTTATCTTCATCACTTTCACAAACTATTTCATCCAAAGCTTCATCAAAAACTGAAAATATATTACTTTCACCAAGTTCATTATTACAAATAGAAACTTCACAAAATGGTATATTTAAAGCTTTACTAACTTCTTTCACCATTGTTGTTTTACCAATACCATAATCACCGGCAAGTAAAATATTTTTATGAACAATATCGTCTCTTTCATAGCTTTGATTATTTAAATAAAGTCTCGAAATTAGAGTCCTTAAAGCTCCTCCATCTTGTGGACATTTTTTTAAAACATTCTCATATACGTTTTTCATATTTCTTCTCCTGTATATGTTCACTAAGCAAGTCATATCCATTATTCATAAGTCCACTACGTACTTCATGAAAATAATCAGGAATAGAATTAAGACCATTAGGATCATCAACGACTGAAGATGCAATTTTATCTATAACTTTTTGATTCATAAAAGCCAAATAATCATCATCAAACATTGCTGCTAAATTTTTATATTCAGAAATGCCTGAATCTTTTAATATTATTTTTATATCATCCTCATTTAATTCCTTAAAACTTATATGTTCACCAAATAAATGCCATAAAGGTGTTGAATTAAGAATATTCTGTATTCTATTATATATAAACTCAGTTCTCCATTGATTAATTATTTCAGTCTTAATACTTTGAATACAAGCTTCAACAGCAAATTCACTTGCTCCTTTATTTTCCTTCACAATACTTTCTCTTACTTCTTCATCATTAAAAGCAAGATATTTTATTCTAGGATCTTTTTCAATTTTATCCGATGGATTAGCAATTTCAACCCTTGGTATATCTATATACTCATAAGCTTTATTATTATTTACCTCACCTATAAAAGTAATATTTGAAATATCTAAATCAATATATTTATCTTCTTCACTATCATAAATAGTAAATGTCTTAATCCCAATAATATAATCTAAAATATTAAAGCAATCTAATTCAATTGAATTTTCAAGTTCATCAATCAAAACAATACCATGTAACTTGGGATTTCTAGATTGCTTATACATATCAGTAAAAATATCCTTAAAATTACCAGCTAAAATATCAGAAGATACTGTTGTTTTACCAAGTGTTGGAAATAAAAATTTAGCAAACGGAATATCTAAAGTTCTTGCAATTTCAGATATCATCGTTGTCTTACCAACACCAAAATTACCATCAACTAATATATTAGAATGTTTCATATATATTTCCTTTAATGTTTTATCATCTAAATTATAAATTTTTTCATTCATACAAATTCTCATTATAAGTCTAATAAGTGCATCTTCATCTTGTGGACAGTTTTCAAAAACCTTCCAAAAAATATCTTTTATATTCATTTTATCAAACCCCATCTAAATCACCTACCTAAGTTTAATATCTAATTCAGCAAGTTGCTTTTCATCAACAACATTTGGAGCATCTGTCATTAAATCCGTAGCTTTTGCTGTTTTTGGAAATGCAATAACATCCCTAATATTATCTGTTTGACATAATATCATTGTAAGTCTTTCAAGACCAATTGCAAGGCCTCCATGTGGAGGAGTACCATATTTTAAAGCATTAATTAAAAATCCAAATTTTTCCATTGCCTCTTCTTCACTAAATCCAAGTTCTTTTAAAACCTTATTTTGAACCTCTGGATTATGAATTCTTAAACTTCCACCACCTACTTCATAACCATTTAAAACAATATCATACGCTCTAGCTAAAGCATTAGCGCGGTCATCAAGTTTATCAGGATCTTGTGGTAAAGTAAACGGATGATGACAAGCTAAATATCTTCCTTCTTCTTCACTATATTCAAACATCGGAAAATCAGTAACCCATAAGAAATTAAATTGATCTTTTTTTATCAAATCTAAATCCTTCGCAATCTTACATCTTAATGCGCCTAAAGAAGTTTTTACAACCTTTTCCTTATCACCAATAATTAAAACTAAATCATTCTTTTCTAAATTAAGCTTTTCAATAATACTTTCATCAACAAATTTAGCAATACTTCCAGATATTTCATCACCTATTTTAAGAAAAGCAAGCGCCTTCGATCCATAAGCTTTAACAAATTCTGTAAGCTTATCAATATCCTTTCTAGAATACTTATCTGCCGCATTTTTAACAGTAATACAGTTAATCATACCACCAGTATCTAAAACATCTTTAAACACCTTAAAATCAGTATTTTCAAACAAACCAGAAATATCATCAATAAGCATATCAAATCTTGTATCAGGTTTATCACTACCATATAATTGCATAGCTTTTTTATAAGTCATTCTATCAAAAGGAATTTTTACATCTAAACCATTTACATCTTTAAATACTTTAGCAAGTAACCCCTCAGTAACACTGATAACATCTTCCTCATCTACAAAACTCATTTCCATATCTATTTGTGTAAATTCAGGCTGTCTATCTGCTCTTAGATCCTCATCTCTAAAACATCTAGCAATTTGGTAATACCTTTCCATACCACCCATCATAAGTAATTGCTTTAAAAGTTGTGGTGATTGTGGAAGTGCATAAAAACTACCTTTATTAACCCTAGATGGAACTAAATAATCTCTAGCACCTTCTGGAGTAGATTTACATAAAATAGGTGTTTCAATTTCTAAAAAATCTAAAGAATTTAAGTAACTTCTAACACTAGTAACAATTTTATGACGAGTAATCAAATTATTTTTAATCTCATCCCTTCGTAAATCTAAATAACGATATTTTAATCTAGTATCTTCTAAAGCTGTTGTATTATTTAAATCAAAAGGTAAATTAATAGATTTATTTAAAACTTCTAATTCATCTACTAATACCTCAATTTCACCAGTTTCTAAATTTAAATTAGCCTTATCTCTAAGACAAACTTTACCCTTTACTTTAATAACATCTTCATTTTTTAATTTTAAAGCCTCTTCATAAAACTCTAATTCAGGATGAAACGCTAATTGAATAATTCCACTTCTATCTCTTAAATCAATAAATAAAAGTCCACCTAAATCCCTTTTTTTATTAACCCATCCATACAGAGTAACTTCCTCATTTAAATTTTTCTTACTTAAACTTGTATTATTAATTTTCATCTATATCACCTAAATTCTCACTAAAAAATGAAATCAAATCTTCTTCTTTAATTTTATATTCTTCTTTAGTTTTATTATTCTTAACTGTAATAACCTTACTACTAATCTCTTCATCACCAATAATAATAACAAACTTACTATTTAATTTATCAGCTTTTTTAAAGTTGTTTTTAATATTTTTACCATCATAATCAATTTCAGCACTAAAACCATTAACTCTAAGATTATTTGCAATACTCATCATATATCCTTTATCTTCAGTCATAGAAAATATATAAATATCATTTGATTCAAATTCAATATTATCAAGTCCCTCAAATTCCAAAGCTAAAAGTAATCTTTCAATACCAACCGCAAACCCTACACCAGGAACACTTGGTCCACCAATATTTTCAACTAAATTGTTATATCTTCCACCACCAGCTAAAACATTTTGACTTCCAAAGCCTTTAATATCAGCCTGAACTTCAAATACAGTATGAGTATAATAATCCAAACCACGAACAATATTACTATCAATTTCATAATCAATATTCATATCATTTAAATATTTTTTTACCATTTCAAAATGATTCAAACTATCTTCATTTAAATAATCAATCATTTTAGGAGCATCTTTCATAAAAACTTTATCACTATCAACCTTACAATCAATTATTCTAAGTGGATTTTTTTCATATCTTCTATTACAATCTTCACATAATTCTTCCAAATGTGGTTTAAAATAATCAAGTAAAGCCCCGCGATAATTATCACGTGACTGTCTATCACCTAAGGTATTAATTCTAACCCTAACACCTTTTAATCCCAATATTTTTATAAAATTATAAACAATACTTATAACTTCAGCATCCATAACAGGACTATAACTACCAAAAGATTCAAAACCAAATTGATAAAATTGTCTATATCTTCCGGCTTGTGGTCTTTCATATCTAAACATTGGTCCAAAATACCAAAATTTTGAAGGATTTTCTAAAGCATATAATTTATTTTCAACAAAACTACGAACAATACCAGCAGTCCCCTCAGGTCTAAGCGTTAAATTTCTATCGCCACGATCTTTAAAATCATATGTTTCTTTACTAACGATATCCGTAGTTTCCCCTACACCTCTATGAAATAATTCACTATATTCAAAAATAGGTGCCTCCATAAATTTAACATTATATTTATCCATAAGTGATGAAATAACATTTTTTAAATAAATCATCATATAAGCTTTCTTCCCAAAAATATCATAAGTTCCTTTTGGTTTTTGTAACATTCTCCCACTTCCTAACTAATAACGATTATATCGTTTTTTGCCATAAAAATCAATATAGAAAGGCATATTAAAAGAAACAACCTAAGTTGTCTCTTTAATTAATTACTCAGTAAGTTTTTTTCTACGGTAAACAATAATACCTACACCTGCTACTAAAGCAGCTATACCAGTACCTACCATAATTAATGAAATAGCAGAATTAGTATTTGGAACATTGATCACATCTCCACAATCCCATGCTCCATATAAAGTCATATCTTTATTTAAAGCAGTTCCATCTACCCATTTTCCAGTTAAATTATCTTTTGTATA
>CACZST010000041.1 GCA_902783895.1 uncultured Erysipelotrichaceae bacterium | reverse complement strand
TTAAAAACGACCATATTATGGACGTTTCTTCTACATTTAAATTTCGCTTTATGAAACTGGAATTTACTTTTTCATTTCACGATTTTTGTGAAAAATAAAAGAACCATAATTTTATATGATTCTAATTACTTTTTCTTTTTGTCAAAAATTTAGTAATTATAATAGCTAAACTTATAAATATAATTCCAATAGATGCGATTATTATAGACATTTGAGCAGATGTTGATGGTACTTCTACTACATCTGCATTATCTGATTTTACTACTTCATCTTCAACATATTTTGAAACTATATATGGATTAGTTTCTGTACCTTCACCATTTAATGTAGTTTTAGCTGATAAATAGAAAGTTGGATAAACACCATAGTTAAAGTTCGTACCGTAACTAATCAAATCACCGCCACTGCCCACACTGAACACGGTGTTCGCATTTGGAACTGCATCAGGCGAAACTGACCATGGATAATTATTTGAATACAAATAATTATGCGCATTACTATTAGTATAACATGAAGAGTTGCCTCCGCTATGAGAAGCAGCATAATCTTTTACACTTGTACATGCATTATTTGTGGATGACTTAACATAATCTGTCACATTCATCAAAGCTACTTTACCTTTCCATTTATATGCAGACTCTTCTTCTATACTTTCTAATAAATTTGTTTGAGTATATGCAGTTGGTCCAACATTCCATGTTTTTTCTACTACCAAACTTTTTACATCATCGCTTAATCCATTATAAAAATCATTATTTAAATATGTATTAAGTGTTGCTTCCTTGTCGGGTAAATTTTTAAGTGTTCCATTTACCATCCATGGCATTTGAGTTACTTTATTACCGTTTGTATCAAGTGTAGTTGTATTACTTCCCCAAACCTTACATCCATATTCACTTGTACAAAAATCTTCATCATTCACTGAATATCTAGCATTCTTCTCATCCCATGCCATACTACCAATATCTTTTTGCTTTATTACTTTTATGGTTCCATCTTTTTCTAATGATATTATTCTATATAAATCATCACCTAATCTAATATAGTTATTAGGATTGCCCCCTTTATAAACATATCTCCCATCTACAGTATTATCTTCATAAAATCCGTCACCAGTTGTTACTACATTTTTCTTTAATATATCAGCAGTTTTCTCCAACGCATTTACTGAATAAAAAGGTATTCCTAAAATAAAAATCGAAATTGTTATAAATAATTTTTTCATAAATTCACTCCTTCTATTTTACTATACCCATTTTAGCAAAAATAAAAAGTAAAAACAAGTAACAATTTCGTAAAATAATGAACTTATTTTTACTTTACACATTCTTAATCACCAACACCTAAATCTGTATTATTAATAAGAATGTCAGCCTTTGGATTATCCTTATATTTAGGATATAATTTTTCTATAAATTCTTTTTTAAGTAAATCATCACCAGGCATTATATCTGGCATTTCCTTATAAAGATTAACACAAATTCTATCAAAATATTTAAGACCTATTTCAATATCTTCTTCTACTTGCTTTAATGTTTGTCCTTTTACTCCAACAAGTAAATTAATTTCATCAAATACCTCTCTAATCTCTGAGACTGTAGGATTACCCATACCTTTTTTCATAAGATTTTCTCTTACATTATAGTCAAATGTTTCAACACCACCATGAACTACTAAATTAATACCTAACTTATTACATTTTTCTTTAAAATCAAGTATTTTCTTTTTGTATACATAATGACTTTCAATAATTAATTTTTTAATATTTTTATTTTTACAAACCTCAAAAAGCAAATCCTGATTTTGACTATTTAACTCAAAAATACTTCCCGAATTAATTGCTTCAAGCGTTCCAAACTCACCTGTTACTTTATCAAAAACTTCCTTATTAACTTTATATTGTTCCTCTGGATCTTTAGTAAAATCGTTAAAATAATTACAAAAGCCACATTTCTTCCAAAAACATCCATTACCAACTAATAAAACTACTTCTCTTGGATCTTTATCTTTTACTTTCGCATATCTAGGCATATCATGAACCATAATTATCACTTCTTTTCTCATACAATAATAACAAAATTATTAAAAAAAAACAATTAAAAATTGTTTATGTCAAAACATCAGGATCCTTTAACTTATCATTTTTAGGAAATACTACAAAATTTTCCTCTAAATCAAGAGTTGCGAGTATAACATCATCTACTTTATAACCTTTAACTTTTAACTGTTGTTCAAGCCAATCTTCTGTTTTATGAGTACTTTCAAGTGCTTTATGCATAACAATTCCATCAACAACTAAATTACTACATAAACCTTTTCTTTGTTTTTTAATTTTCAAATCTTTATTAGTAGGAGTTTCACTTTCTGGTTTAAGTAAAAAACTAACTTTACCATTTGCTTCCATCATCGCATAATCAATATCAGATAAATCAAAATAACCATTTATTCGGCATTCTTCCAATAAATCATTTATATCAAACTTTGTTTTTCGAAGATTATTATAAAGTATTTTACCATTCTTAATTAATGTCGTTGGTTCACCAATAAAAAAATGCCTTATCTTTAAACTTTTCATTGTTAAAACTGAAACTAAATAAGCAACAATTCCAAAAACTACAACCGCCACCACACCATGTATATACTCAGAATCTAAATTAATAGACATCTCAGCGGCAAAATTTCCAATTGAAATACCAATCACATAATCAAATAAACTAAATTGAGAAACTTGTTTTTTACCTATCATTTTTGTTACTAAAAATAAAGCTACTAATGATACCAAACATCTTGCGATAACATCTAGAAGTTGCATTATTTCTTTTTCCATAATCATCACCATTTTTATTATGAAAAAATTAAAAATAATTATACAAAAAATGGAAATTAATTTCCAATTCTTTCATAATCTACTAAATAAAATGTTTTTCCCTTTGGCGCAAATACATATTGGTATTTAATTCCTATATTTCTATACTCACTATAATTATCATTATATTTTTGAATTATTTCCTCAACATCATCATTATAATCAAGAACTTTTACTGTTCCCATTGGACTATCAGTCACATAATCATTTTGAGCAGGATTAAAATATAACTTGTTTACTGTTAAAACATAATTATTTCCTTCTTTTTTAATATCATCAACTTTTGTATAAATTGGTGTTAAATTAAGTCCATCATGTTCAACATGTTTTTCGTTAAATCTAAAAATCCTATCCTTATAAATATATAATGGCTCATCATAATATAAACATTTTAACGTTTTTGGTTCAACTACTTTATTAAACACTCTCTTAGTAAATTCTTCAACTTCACTTTTCTTAACTTCTTGACACTCTTTTAATTTAATACAGTAATAATCAATAGCTGCATAATTTATATCATTATAACTATCTAAAGAATACAAAGTATTCCTAGATATAAATTTTAATAACTTATCAGAAACCATATTTAAATTTTCTGTTGAATTATCATCAGTATAAACTTTTACTGTTTTACTATCATTATTAAAATATTTCATACTAAATCCAGCCACAATACCACATACTGCTAAAAATACCACTACCGATATAATAATCTTACTTCTATTTTTCATTTACATTCACCTATTTCCAAATTCTTACTTTTAAAATACATTAAAATTAAATACTATTTAAAAATAAAAATATTTGAAATAATCACTTATCCATAATTAAATAAACTATTCTATAATTTTGGATGCAATAAATTTCAAAATTCTTTAAACAAATTAATATTACTTTTATAAAGGTAACAAAATTCTTAAATAACAAAAAATAAGCACTAATGTAAAGTATTTACATTATCTAAGAATCAAAATTATTATAATTATTAAAAAGCATCATTTTCTAAAGTAAAATAATAATCTTTCATAAGTATGACATTTACTAATGATAAAACCATACCTAATCACCTCAATTCATATTTATAAAGAAATTATATCATAATATTTTAAAATTGAAAAATTGACACCATAATGTTATAATTCAAGTGGTGATAAAATGAAAATAACAATACTAGGAGCTGGAGCATATGCAACTGCTTTAGCAACCGTCCTAACTGAAAATAAAAATGAAGTAACTATGTGGTCAGCCTTTCAAGATGAAATCGATTATTTAAAAAAAAATAACGAAAGTCCAAGACTAAAAGGTATTAAATTAGAAAATATAAATTATGAAACTGATTTAAAAAAATCAATGAAAAATAAAGATTTATTAATAATCGCAACCCCTACTGGAGCCGTAGATGAAGTAACTAATAAGATGAAACAATATTATACTAATACTCCAATATGTGCGATTTCCAAAGGAATTGAACAAGAAACTTGTTTATTTGTTTGTGACATTATTAAAAATAATCTAAATACGGATAAAATGTCCGTAATGTCTGGACCATCTTTTGCAATTGATGTTGCAAATAAAGTTCCAGTTGGTTTAACATTAGCATCTAACTGCGAAGAAACATCAAATATTATTTATAAAGCCTTTTCAAACAATCATTTTAGATTAGAAAAAACTAATGATATTATTGGAACTGAAATGTGCGGAGCTATTAAAAATGTCATTGCTATCGCATCAGGTATTCTAAATGGAATGGGATATCCTGAATCAACAACGTCTATGTTACTTACTGAATCATTAAATGATATCAAAGGCTTGATCAAAGATCTAAATGGTAATGGAAATACCGCATATACCTTTGCCGGAATTGGAGATTTACTCCTAACTGCAACTTCTGCAAAGAGTAGAAACTTTTCATTTGGAAACTTAATCGGAAAAGGTGCAAGTAAAGAAGAAATTAATGATTACATTAAAACGACAACAATTGAAGGATTATATACTTTAAACTCTATCAAACAAATATTAGAAGATAAAAAAATACAAATGCCAATCATAAATATAATAGATGACATTGTATATAGTGGAAAAAATCCCCAAACATTAATAGATTATATGATAAAAAGGCCATAAAAGGCCTTTTTTATATGAAAAAACCAAACTATTTAGCTTGGTTAAGTCCATATTTTTGATTAAATTTATCAATACGTCCAGCCTTTTTAATAGTACCTTGTTTTCCAGTAAAGAATGGATGACATTGATTACAAACTTCAAGTTCTAACTCAGGTTTATTTGATCTTACAGTAAATGTATTACCGCAAGCACCACATACAACCTTTGTATCTTGATATTCTGGATGAATATTTTTTTTCATACGACTATCGCTCCTTCCGCCATGACTAAAATAAGCCATAGAAATTCTAATGCCACTATATTGTAACAAATAACTTTATAAAAATCAAGTTTCAAATAATTTTTTTTCAGACATACTTATAACTTCTTTAGATATTGCCTTATAACCTTCCTGCGTTGGATGAATATTATCATCACTTGGTAAATATTCTGGATGTGATTTAAATATATCATCAATTCTTACATAAGATATATCATATTCAAGTGCAACATCACTATATTTATCATTTAAATAAGAAATATATTTATCCAAATTCAAATTTTTAAAAGGATTATAGTAACCAACCATTACAATATCTTCCTTACAATATTGTCTAATTAATTTTAAAAGTTTATCTAAATCATTACTCATCTCATCAATATAATTATAAATATCAGCCTCACTTAAATACTCACTATTAAATTTATCAAGTAAATCATTGGCGCCTATCGATATAGTAACTAAATCAGCTTTTACAAGTGAATTTTTTAAAGTAATATATTCCTTACCATTTTTTACCTTTTTATTATTTTCAATATCATTAATTAAATCATATATTCTATAACCACTTTTTGCAAAATCATTAACATATTTTTCCAAAACATTTTTACTATCTAAATAATCTTTTAAATAATCAGTATAACCCTTAACTCTAAATCCATTACTTCCTTCACTAGTAGCTAGTGAATCCCCTACCGCTAAATAATATACCTTTTTATCCATTGTTGATAAATATATTAAAAATATTATAATTAATACAAAGACAAATATTAATATTTTTTTCATAAATTCACTCCTTTTACCAAATATTTATAAATAACAAACCCCAATAATAATCAAAACAATACCACCTATAAGTGTTGACAAATTTCCTAATGATTTTTTAATTTTATTACCAAATAATAAACCAATAAAAGTAAAAATCATACTGCAAAAACAAAACATTAATGATGAAAATAGCAAATTACCACTATTTAAAGTAAAACCAATGGAAAAACTGTCAATTGACACCGCAAGTCCAAAAAGGAAATACTCATATTTTTTTAAATAATGAATTTCCTCCTTTTTAAAAGAAGATATAATCATATCAATACCAATAAAAGAAAGTATAAAAGTCACAATAATATTAGGATCTAAATTAAATAAATCTATAAAAAAAGTTCCGATAAAGTAACCAATAATAGGCATTATAAAATGATAAACTCCAACTATAAAAGTAAGTATATACTTTTGTCTTTTTTCTATTCCAAGTGTTCCATAAGCTAAAGATAAAGAAAAAGCATCCATACTAACACTAACCGCTATTATAAATATTAGTAAAAAACCCATATAAAAATCCTCCTATAAAAATTTATGGAAGATTTTTAAACTTTATTCATGTAAATACTTATTTAATATTTCTTTAACTAAAGACTTATACGTTACATCATCACTTTCATTTCCCTCAATTAAACATAAAGGCGGATAAAGTACACACCACCAATTATCACCACGACCCTCACCAAGTGTTACAAGTAAAGATTCATAATACCCCTCTTCATAACTAACACCTTTATACTCCTTTTCAGGAAAATAATTTAATCCAAAGCTAATATTATAACCTTTATCATATTCCTCTTCACTTAATATTTTTTTAACATCTTTATCAACCAAATCCAAATTATTAGAAATTATTGTTGAAGCTTCATTTGAATCTTTAACACCTTTAAGTAAATCATACATTGTAATTTCTAATTTTTCTTTAACCTTACCTTTTATATTCTGATCAAAAGATGAATTACTATTAGGAATAATTCTTATTCTAAGTGCATCATCTGGTATTCTCATTTTATCTTCTAGTAAACATGAAGTAGCAAAATAAAATGAGGAAATAAATAAAAGTAAGAAACATATTCTTTTCATATAAAAAACCACCCTTCTAATTTAATATTGGGTGTTTTTTATTTATTTTAATCACTTATGATAACTTTCATTATTATTAATTTTAAAAGCTCTATATATTTGTTCAAGTAAAATTACTCTAAATAATTGATGAGGAAACGTCATATTGGAAAAAGAAAGTTGATAATTACTTCTTATCTTTACCAAATCACTAAGACCTAATGAGCCACCAATAACAAACGTAATATTACTATTATAAATAAACAAATTATCTAACTTTGAGGCAAATTCTAAAGATGAAAGTTTATTACCATCAATTTCCATGGTAATCACATATTCATTATCTTTTATATGCTTTAATATGTTTTTTCCTTCAATATTTATCTCATCATCTAAAGGACTATCAGGAATTTCAATAATCTCTAATTTAGTATATTTAGAAAGTCTTTTAGTATATTCTAAAATAGCTTCTCTATAAAATTTTTCTTTTATTTTACCAACACAAATAATTTTAATCATACACTATAAATCTCTGTACTTTCTCTTTGATGGGATATCACAATATCTGGTATATTTATTCCTTCATCATCTAAAGTATCCATCAAACATTTTAAAGCAATTTCCGGCTTATTATTTGACTCACTTAAATGAATTAAAATAATCCTATTAGTTTTATCAGTCACAAATTTTGATAAATAATACGATGTATCTTTATTAGAAAGATGACCAACATCACTTAAAATTCTTTGTTGCAGACGGTAAGGATAATGTCCTTCCCTAAGCATTTTTACATCATAATTACTTTCAATAACATATAAATTACGATTACTAAGAATATCAAAATTTCTCCTATTTAAATATCCCGTATCAGTAATATACACAGCTGTTCTTCCTTTATGAATAAATATATATCCATTACTTTCAGCCACATCATGACTTGTTTTAACCACCATAACCCCTAAATCCTCAATTTCAAATTCAGAAGTTGTATATTCATAATTTTCAATAGGAAACTTTAACTCCTCCTGCATCAAAGGAGTTAAATAAACTTTCGTATGATATTTTTTTATAAAAGTTTTAAGTCCCTTACTATGATCAGAGTGAGTATGAGTTAAAAATATAGCATCAATGTCTTTAGGATCAACACCTATATTTCGTAAAAGTTCCTCTTCTTTACTACAAGTAAGTCCGATATCAACTAAAAATTTTAATTTATCGGTTTCAAAATAACCTGAATTTCCCTTACTTCCAGTAGCCAATAAACAAACTTTCATCGGTACATCGTCATTGGATCTAAACGGCAGTATTGGCATCCTTTCCAAATTTCATAATGAACATGTGGTCCAGTAGCCGCACCTGTCATACCTACAAATCCAATAACATCTCCTCTTGAAACAACTTGTCCAACTTTTACATTAAGTCTTGACATATGACCATATAAAGTATAATAACCATTATTATGATTTATAACAACATGAATACCATAACTTGGATGTGATGAAGCAGTAATAACTCTTCCATTATTAGTCGCATAAATTTTCGAACCATAACCAGTACCACTTATATCAATACCACCATGTAATTCACGTCTACCATTAATTGGACTAGTTCGCCATTCATATCCACTACTTAAAGTATAACCACTATCAGTTGGCCAGCCCCAGCTACTTGTACTACCAACATCTGGAATAACCTTACTTCCTTTAACAACAATCTTATTAATTGGTTCTTTTAAGACTTGTTTACCAACTGGATCAACATAAACAATATTACCATTTACTTTTTTGACTCTTTGAGAAACACGGTCCATACCATTTTCTCCTTCTTGGTCTACTCTTTCTTCACCAACTACAATACTTTCATCTGTTTTTTCTTCTGTTTTATATTGACTTTCAATATCCTGAACAACATAGCTTTCTTCAACTACACTCAATTTAGGATTTGTTTGAGCAATTTTTATTTTTTGACCTGGATAAAGTAAATTAGAAGTACTTTTTAAATCAGGATTTGCTAGTAATATTTCCTCTGGACTAACCTTATTATTAAAAGCAACACTATTTACTGTATCACCAGCATTAACCGTATATTCAGAAGATTGATAATTATCACCATATAATAAATAACTTGCTAATTCTTTTTCATCAGTATAAATCTTATTTTTAACCGGAATATTTGTCTTTTTAAATGTAATACCCTCATCTACATAAATATTTTCAATATTTTCCCCAGTAGATGTAATTTTAACTTGATTTCCATCTAAATAAGCCTTATATCTATCTTTACCAGTAAATGTCTGAATAGAAGCCTGAACAGCTTTTTTAAAATCTTCTTTATTTAAAACATAGATTTTTTGTTTTTCAATCTTTTCTTCATCACCATCTTTTATTTTCTTGGTAATAGTAAATTCATAACCACTTATTGTAAAATCAGCTTCCTTCGCAATTTTTTTATAAATTGATTTAACTGATTTAACATCATCAGAATAAGTAGTTATTTTCTTTATCTTTAAATTTGTTGGTGAATAAACCTTATTTACACCATATTTCTTTTTATAATAATCACCATTTTTATTAATATAATCCTCAAGTTCATCTTTTGATTTAATAATACCTAATGATTTATCATCTAAGTATACCTCATAATAATTATGTGGCGACACTGTTGGTTTAGAAGTAAATCCTAGACTAAAAATGCCAATCAAAGTTACAAATAAAGCTAAAATAAATGTCTTTTTCAACTCTATTCACCTCCAATTTCCATATTAAAAAATGATCCTGTATTTCTTTTAAAAATCATATTCAAAGTTGCGGTTGGCCCACTACGATGTTTAGCAATAATAAATTCACTCTTACTTGTATCCTCATCAATTGCACTTTCCTTATTATAATAATCATCACGATATAAGAAAGCAACAATATCTGCATCCTGCTCAATAGAACCAGATTCCCTTAAATCACTTAAAAGTGGTCTTTTATCTTCTCTACCTTCAACACTACGTGAAAGCTGAGCTAAAGCTATTACTGGGACATTAAGTTCCATAGCCATTGTTTTAAGTGAACGAGATATTTCCGATACCTCTTGTTGTCTTTGTCCTGCATATCTAGCCGAACCATTAATTAACTGCAAATAATCGATAATAACAATATCAAGTCCATCTTCAGAATTAGATAGTCTCCTACATTTTGCTCTCATTTCACTTACAGTCATACCTGGAGTATCATCAATAAATATTTTAGTATCGGCAAGCCTACTAATAGCTTCATTTACTCTCTTCCAATCCTGATGTTCAAGTCTACCAGTACGAAGCTTACTAGATTCAATTTGTCCAACTGATGCCAGCATTCTAGTTATTAACTGTTCAGCCCCCATTTCCATATTAAATAAAGCAACACTTTTACCCGCATTAACTGCCATATTAACTGCCATATTTAAAGCAAAAGCTGTTTTACCCATTGCCGGACGAGCAGCAATAATTATAAGCTCATTTTCATGAAAACCAGAGGTTAATTTATCAATATCATAATAACCTGTTGGAATACCAGTAATTTCATTTTTTATTGATGATAACTTTTCTAAATCTGCCTGTGCTTTAAAAAGTACATCTTGTATTTTCTTAAACTCAGATCCTCTTCTGTTTTTTACAACATCAAATATTTTCTTTTCAGCTTCATCTAATATTTCACCAATATCTTCAGTAGAAGTAAATCCAAAATCAGCAATTTCTGTACCTGCTTCAATTAAATTCCTTCTTAAAAATTTATCTTCAATTATTTTAATATATTGATCCACATTAGCCGCCGTTGGAACAATATTAACAATTTCTGTTAAATAAGCAACCCCACCGACTTGATTTAAAATTTTCTTTTGTTCAAGTTCATTAGTAACTGTTGTTATATCAATAGGTATTTTTTTATCATCAAGTTCTTTTATAATTTCAAATATTTTTTTATGACTATCTAAATAAAACATATCTTTATTCAAAGACTCGGTAGCCTTTTCTAAAGCAGTTTTACTCAAAAACATTGATCCTAAAACCGACTGTTCAGCATCTATTTTTTGAGGCATCATTTTTTCATTCATCGTATCACCTACTTACTTAATTTTACTTTTATTATTGCATCCACCTTTTTATGAAGTAAAATTTTAACATTAGTTACTCCTAAACTATTAATAGGAATATCTAATTTTATTTTTCTTTTATCGATATCAAAACCTTTTTTCTTAAGTTCATCTGCAATTTGTTTAGTACTTATAGTTCCAAACACCTGATCATTCTTACCAGTTTTTACTTTAAATTCTAAAGTCATTTTTTCTAATTTATTTTTAATCAAATGACATTCTTTTATTAACTCTTCCTCTTCCTTTAAAGCCTTTTCATTTTGCATATTTAAAACTTTTCTACTTCCTAAAGTTTCTTTAACTGCTAAATTATTATTAATTAAATACATACCATAACCATCTTTAACAGTTACTATTTCACCCTTTTTACCATGCTTTTTAACATCTTCAAGTAAAATAACACGCATATTATTCCTCCTTAATAACTTCTTCTAAACTTTCTCTAACTTCTTGTATATTTTTACCTTTAATCTGACAAGCAGCATTTGCTAAATGACCACCGCCACCTAATCTGTTCATCATTTCACCAACATTGATATCACCCATAGACCTGGCACTAATACCAATAGTATCATCTGAAAGCTTACCAATCGCAAAAGCCACTTTAACTCCAGCAAATTTTAATAAATTTTGAGCAACCAAAGACATATCTACAGGACCATATATCTCATCATCCATCACACAAATATATCTTCCATCAGTAACCTCATAACTATTTTTTAAAAGCTCATATCTTCTTATTTCTTCATCTTTTGGTTCTTTTAAAATTTCTTGTTTTAAAATTAAATCAGCACCCTGACCAACTAAATAACCAGCGATCTTAAATGTTTCCTCAGTCGTTTTTAAATTATAAGTATTAGTATCTACTTCTAAACCCGCAAGAAGCATAGTTAAAACATTTTTATCTAATTTAAAATTCTTATTTTTTAAAAATTCAGTTATAATCTCTATGGTACTTGATTTTTCCTTAATACGTATATCAAGTTCAGTTGGTTCAATCAAATTATTTAATAAACAGTGATGATCAATAACAATAATATTTTTAACTTTTAGTGCTAAATCTTTACTTTCTACAAGCTTTAAACTATTAGTATCCAAAATAATTAATAAAGCATCTGAAAAATCACTTTTAAGTAATTCCTCTTCATCCATATAAGGAATATCTTTATTATAAAAATCTAAAGCCCTTTTTAATGAATTATTTGTAAATAATTTCGGTTTAACAAAAATAACCTCTTTATCACCATTTAAATATTCATATAAAGCTACCGCACTTCCAAATCCATCTAAATCAGGTCTCGCATGTGTCATTAATATAACCTTATTATATTTACTTAAACTTTCATCAAATTTATTAAATAATTCTAACATTTCATTCACCTTCATATATCATTATACTATAAATTAAGGATAATGTCTTGTAACAAGATAAAATAAAATAATCAAGCTTATATATTATACCTATAAACCAAATAAAATCAATAACCTTTGTTTATATTAAAAAAATACCAATATTAAAACTTATATATTTCACTTTTATACAATTTAAAACAATTACCATGTTTAAAATGACCTTTATAACTACTTATTACTTTATTACTAATCTTACCTTTTCTAACTAGCCTCATCTTTCTTCTAAAATTTCTTTTAACACCATTTCTTACCTTCATTACTATTTTATTTTCCTTAATATAAAAATGAAATCCTAAAAAATAGGCTCCTT
>CACZST010000040.1 GCA_902783895.1 uncultured Erysipelotrichaceae bacterium | reverse complement strand
TACAAAGAAACTTGGAATATATTATACTATAAACATACTTAATTCCGTTATTTTAAAAAAACGGACATCCAAATAAAAATCTACGATTGCATATTTTTTATTAAAATAGCTTGACTTTTGTTATATTTTAATGTTATACTTTATGAGTAGTTGGGGAATTAGCTCAGTTGGCTAGAGCACCTGCTTTGCACGCAGGGGGTCAGGAGTTCGAGTCTCCTATTCTCCACCATTTTAGTATATTATCCCTTATTTATAAGGGTTTTTTTATTGTTTATAATGTCTTAGGTACAAATTAGGTACACTTTTTTAACTATATATGATAAAATAAATATAAGACCTGAGGTAGGCAGCTACAAGCTAGGCGTAATTTTAGTACGTTGCCCCTCAGGCATTTTTTTATTTTTTTTCAAAAAGTTGTGTTCAACTTTATGACTGATGTTGATATTCAGCATATGCAATATTAAGATCAATAGGTACTTGCAATTTAACTATATCATTTGCTTTTACATAATTATTATCTAAAACGACAGTATTATAAAATTCAGTTTTTATTTTATTCAAATTAAATTTTTTCTTCATTGTGTATATAAAAACAAGCCAATCCAAATATTCCTGTAAATGTCTAATGGAAACACCTTTGAATTTAGAAAGCCATGTTTCTAATTGAGAATGTATGCCATTAATTTTAGAAATATTTATATTTCCATTACTATGCTTTCCAGATGGAACAGTATTTAATTTAATTTTATGGTTTTTACAAAACTTTCTATATGCAGTTGCACTATCGGTATTAAAATCATTTACATTATCTACTTTATTACCTAATGCACTTTCTAACATTTCTGTTGTGCATCGACCTAATCCAACAATTTTCAAAATAAGATTATCCTCTTCATCAATAGAAGAAACTGTACAAACTTTATGATGACTTATTCCTCTATAAGGAGAAGTAGTTGATGTTCTTTTCTTTGAATATCTTGGCATATTTTGCGTTTTGGTTCCTTTTAAATTAATTTGAAAATACTTCTCATCAGATTGTGCATTGCCATTTAGCTTAATACTTTTTACAAAATTTTTAAGTGCCAATAAAACTTTGTGTCTTAATCTAAATGATGTATGAACAGAAATATTATTTTCTTCTGATATTCTTCTGATACTTAAACCATTTAATAAATTATCTATAACATTACTCCAAACATCAAATGAAAGATGACTATATGAAACTATAGTATCTGTAGTTTCTGAACATGTATAACCACAACTACCACTATAACCACAACTACCACAAATATATTTTTGAACACCATTTTTTGTTTTACCATTTTTATTCATTCTCGTGTTGCAATGCTTACAAATAATTTTTTATCTCTGTGATTACAAATTATCTTTGAATTCGAATTTTTAACTTTACAAAGTTCTCCTATATTTTCTATTAAATAATTTTTAAACTCTATAATTGTCACTGGATCTAAGTCTTTAATTAATTCATCTATTTTCATACTATATAAAAATACCCTTAATCAGTTAGTCCAAATCATTTCTAATCGCCAAATCAAAAATAAGGATAGACTAACTGATTAAGGATACTTCCTTTCCCTATTTTTTTGATTTGGCTATACTAATTATATCACACTTTTATACTTATCAGTCATAAAGTTGAACACAACTTTTCCAAAAAAAAATTACAGGAAAAATAAATTAGTAGTAAGCAGTATTGCAGTCCCATAACTTTTGAGTGTTAGCAGACACTCTTTTATTTTTTATTCTTTTCAAAAACTACTGTGATATTATACTTTTTAATAATATCTTTTAGTAACTGAACGGTGTAATTTCGTTCGCCATTTTCATAAATTTTTATACTTTTGGCACTTCGGTTAATTGATTTTCCAAATTCTTTTCGATCTAATTCAGTCCATTCCCTTAAAATTCGCATTACATCTTTTGTTTCATAATCATTTAGCCAAAATTTAATATATTCACCGCCAGTCATTTATAGTTTTCATCATTATAACAATTAATATTCCCTAAAAATGACATTCGGATACGTTACGTGGTCGATTTATTTTATAAAGTATTGATAAACCATAAGAAAAGTGTTAATATATTTATAAATTTATAAGGAGGAGATAGACATTATAGAAGAAAGTTTAAACAAAATGCTAGACATTTTAAAAAGTCTAGAAAACGACAATCAATATGATGGTGATTTTACTTTAATTCAAGATTTAATCAAGCGAATTAATAGTATATTAAGTGATGACAATATTACTAATGACTTTCTTGATAAAATGGATAATGATTTAAATTATTTAGATCAAAAATATGATGATCTATTTGATTTAATTAATTTATTTGATCCTATATATGTTGAATTAAAAAGGAGAAATCATACTAAGTATGTCGAAAAATTGAGAGAGGAAAATAGGAAAAAAAGAAAAGAAAAAGAGGAAAAAACTAAAAATGACTAAAGATGAAGTTGAAAGATTAATTAGAAACATGAGATACGATACAGATAGGAAAAGATATATTGGTGATGATGGTAGTGAATTAAGAATTACACCATACTCTGATGGTACTGGTTACAAAGTCGACTATTACAAAAGTACAACTTATGGTAATGCCCCACACGATACTGAACATTACCAAACTGACCTTAGTGGGAATTGGACTTGCACTAAAAAACAAGATGGTGTAAAAACCCAATCTTCTGGTTCTGGTTGTTATATAACTTCTGCTTGCATGGAACACTTCCAAGATGAATTTGATGACAATTGCCATGAACTAACTGTCTTAAGATGGTTTAGAGATAATTTTATTTCTGATGAAGATGTTGAACTATACTATTCACTAGCTCCTACAATAGTTGAAAATATTAATTCACTTGAAGATAATGAAGAAATATATAATTATATATATGAAAATGTAGAAGCGTGTGTTAAGGCTATTGAAAATGGCGATTATAATTTTGCATATACAAGATATAAGAGCATTGTCCTTGCCTTAAATGAACAATTTGGAGAAAAAGAAAAAGAGCATGAAACTGGTTTTGTAAAAAAACTTGGTACTTTACATAATAAACCAGCTCTAGCATAATATCACTTTTTTATCGCTTTTTCCTTAATTTTTTAAAATTCACATTAAATCTTTTTAAACAAAAGTAAACGAAAATGCTTAAAAATAAAGGGAAAACAAACTTTTTAATTTTTATTAAATCTTATAAAGAAAACTCCTATTCTCCACCATTTTAGTATATTATCCCTTATTTATAAGGGCTTTTTATAATATAAATATGAGGTGTTTTATGAAAAAGATGAATGTAATTGTTATTTTCAATAAAGATATGACTGAAACATTAATGTGTGAACGTACTAAAGAGCCATATAAGGGCATGTATAATCTTGTTGGTGGAAAAATTGAAAAAGAAAATGATGGTTTAAATGAAGCTTATAGAGAGCTTTGTGAGGAAACGAACATTAAAAAAAGTGATACAAAGTTAATTCATTTTATGAATATAACTTATATTAAATGGAATAAAGAATTGGAAGTATACTATGGTGTATTAAATAAAGATGTAAAGCTTGTTGAAGAAGTTAATAAACTTAAATGGGTTCCAATTGATGATAATTTTTTTGATATGAATAAATATGCGGGTGAAGGAAATATTGGTCATATAATTGAAGAAATAAAAATTGATATGAAATAAAAAATCGTTCTTTTAAAATGAACGATTTTATTTTACCTTTAACTTATCTAAAGGACTGTTAAATGTATCAGGACTTTCACAAATATAATCGAATGATTTTTTGTATTCTTGTATTTCTTTTTCATCCGATGAATTTGTAAATCCAAATTTTATAACCTCTTTGTTTTGTGGTGCCATTAAGGTATCACTAATATTATCACCAAAAATTAAAGCGGTTTTTTTATCCTTTATTTTTTCATATATTTCTTTAGGATATTCTATTTCATTTTTATTCATTGAATGCAGTAATTTTCCTTTGGTACCTTTTATATAATTATTTTCGAATATTATTTCATTAGATATGATTGATATGTTTGGAAATAACAAATTATTGTTTTTCAAAAATGCTTTTATTGAATTTTCAATGCCGGCAGAAATTATTATTACAGGAATATTATTGTCATAAGTGAATTTTAAAAATTCGTTTACTTTCTTTCTTAAGATCATACTTTCTTTATAGTTAATTGCATCATCAAACTGCCTTTTTGTGATTTTATATTCTTTTAATAGATTTAAAGATTCTGCTGTCCAGTCATACATTAATTTATATTTTTCTTTATAAGGAATTGTTAAATCTTTTTCATAAACGCTAAATTTTTTATCGATTTCTTCATGAGCTTTTGTATAAACTTTAGGAAATATATTATTATAAACGATTACATCTGTGGAACTTGGGCTATCTTTAGTTGTTAAGGTGTGGTCAAAGTCAGTTATTATATATAAATCATTTAAGTTTTCCATAATACCTCCTTAATATATATTAGTATTGTTTTTTTTAATTTGTGTGAATTTTGAGGTTAATAAAAAAGTTTCAATGAAACTTTTCTATTCAAGACCTGCTTCTTTGAAGAAGTCGTCTAGTTCGCTTGTACTGTCAGTGTATCCACTTAAACTAGCAACAACCTTTTTATCTTTGATTGCTAATGTTGTTGGTGTTCCCCAATCACTGTGCTCACTGAAGTATGAGATTGATGAGATTGCTTTATTTGCATCATCTTTACCCATTGTATCGATTTCTAGAACATAAATTGGAATATTGTGTTTACCAGCGTATTCATTGATAACTGGGATGAATTTTTCACAGTATCCACATGTTGATTGCGTTACCATAATAGTAAATGTTTTATCACTATTATATAGTTTTTCAAAAGTACTATAATCTATTTTTGCGATGTTTTCATAATCTTTTTCTGGTTTAGCACCATAGCTCCATTTAGAGAAACCTGCATCTTCTAAGAAGTTTGAAATTTCTTTATTATCGTTTAATTTGTCTTCTAATTTTTCAGTTATTTTATTTTTTTCAATTAAAAGTAAACTATTTTCTTTAAAGTCTTTCAAATCATCTTTTATTTTATCATAGTCATCTTTTGATTTAGTATCGATATAATAAATTCCTTTATCCATATCTTTTGCAGTATCATTTAAGGCTTTCTTTTCATCTTTAGATAAGTCTTTTTTAGTTACAAGAGCAATTTTTTCATCTTCTTTCATTAGACATTCAAATTGCTTATATGTTACTGCGCCTAATTTGTTATAGTCTTTATCAGCTTTAACTCCACAAGCAAATGTCTTGTCAGGTTTTGGCCAGAAACAAATAATTAAAATAACCATTATGATAACAACTACGCCAATTAATAAGGCTAGTAATCTTTTATTTTCGTTCATATTTACCTCCACTTTCTTTTAATATATTATCATATTTTTCCTTTAAATATCAATATTTATAAATGAAAAAAAGGTGAAATCTAAATTATTTAATATTTTCTAATTTTTTAATTCTATTTTTTGTATTTGGGTGAGTGGAAAAGAGTGAATCTCTTTCCTTATTTTTAAAAGGACTTGCGATAAATAAAGATTCAGTCGCTTTATTTATATTAGTCATTTGAACTTCATCTTCATCTATTTTCTTTAAAGCATTAATTAATCCTTCTTTATTTCTAGTTATTTCAGCAGCTTGCGCATCTGCTAGATATTCTCTATTTCTTGATACAGCAAGTTTTAATAAATTTGCAAATATTGGGGATAGTATTAACATTAAAAGTCCAATAACAAGTAAAATAGGATTCTTATTATCGTCTGAGTTTTTAAAATAAAGACTTCTTGAGGCAATATCTGCAATTATACTTACAAATCCAACCATTATGATAGCGACGGTTGAAACTAAAATATCATAATTTTTAATATGAGAAAGTTCGTGGGCTAAAACACCTTCCATTTCATATTTATCAAGTTTTTTAATTAATCCTGATGTTACACATATGACGGCATGATCAGGGTTTCTTCCAGTTGCAAAGGCATTTAGGGCGTCTGTATCCATTACATATAATTTTGGTTTTGGAAGACCAGCAGCAATACAAATGGCTTCGAGAGAAACATTTAACTGGAGAAATTCTTCTCTGGTAGCGGGCCTTGCATTATTGATACTTAATATCATTTGATCAGAATTATAATAGGAAACTAAAGCTGTTATTATAGAAAATACAAGTCCAAAAAATACAGCGATAAAGACATCTTTAAAGAAAATATATGAAAGAAAATATACACATAGTGAAACAAATATAACAAATAATGTAATTATAAATATGGTTTTTGTTTTATTTTTTCTTACTTCTTTTAAAATCATAAGTTAATTTTCACTTGATTCCTTTCATTTTCTTTTACTTTAAAATAATTTTTACTTTTATAATTTAATATATTCGCAAGAATGTTGTTTGGAAATATTTCAATAGCTGTATTAAAATCTTGAACTGAATCATTATAAAATTGTCTTGCGAAAGCAATTTTATCTTCGGTTCCAGTTAATTCAATCTGCAAGTTTTTAAATAGTTCATTAGCCTTTAAGTCAGGGTAGCTTTCTGCTACGGCGAGTAATTTTTTTACACCTTTACTTACTTCTTCACTTTCTTTAGCAATTTCACTTAAGTTATTTGTTTGAACTCTTTTATTTACGGTTTCTACTAGAGTTTGTCTTTCATGATTTGCATATCCTTTAGTGACTTCGATTAGATTTGGTATTAGGTCATACCTTCTTTTTAGTTGATTATCAATTTGTGACCAAGCGTTATTGCATCTATTATTTAATGTTACTAAATGGTTATAAATTAATATTATAGCAATTAATAAAATTAATATAATAGCAATTATAATATAAATTATATTCATATATATCCTCCTTATAAAATTATAACATATTTTTAAAAGTATGTTTATTTTATTTTTTTTCGCATAATATTTGATAGAGGTGATTTTATGGAAAAGAAACTTCCTGGAATTTTTGCGAATAAAGTAGATAGTAAAGCTGGAAATAATAGTGATGTTTATTACGGTAGTAAGCCAAAGGAAACTGTTAGGGAAGAATTTAATACGAAAAATATTTATCAAAAAATAAATGATATATTTAATAGTCCAACATATGTTTATAAAGCTGATGTTGTTATTAAAACAAGTAGTGGTGAAAGTGTTAAACAGATTGTTGGAAAAAATAGTGCTCATTTAATTACGATGGAAAATGAACTTATTCCAATAACAGAAATTAAAGATATTTATTTAAAATAAAAATTCCTTGGATAATCCTTGGAATTTTTAGTTTTCGTTTTTTGCCCAGAGTGTATACACATATTTATTCTCTTCATATTGCTGGGTTTTATGAGAAATAGGATAATAATTAATAACTAGGTCTGCTGGATATTTTTTATTAACAGCTTTAGTTATTAACTCTCTAGTAATAATAAAGTCAACCTCGCGATTTTTAATTATTTCGTTTTGCTGATTTATTATATCAGGAAATATCTCATCGGGAACATTTTGTTTTTGGAAATATTTATTAATTGGAAGAACTCCAGCCATGGTGTAGAAACCTCCATCTAAATGGCCATAATTTAATATTGTTGGGTTTTCTACTTTATTAATTATTTTAGCAAATTTATATTGGGCTAATTTTTCTTTTGGTCTATTAATAGTCATATAAGGAACATTTTTGCTTCCTGTATAACTAAATACTAGAAAGAAACCAATCATTAAAATGTATGATATCATTTTAATTTTTTTAAAATCAATATGATATTTATCTTGAATTAATATTCCAAGTTCAATTATTCCATATATCATAAATGGAGTAAGTATTAAGTAGTAATATCTAAATGAAATACCACCGGTAAAGACTCCAATACATAAGAAGAAATACGTTATGACAACTAATAAACCATAATATTTATTTTTGAAAAATGTTTTTGTTAGAAGGAGACTGGCAAATCCTAATAAGAATGGTAAACCAAATCCTAAGTTTTGAGTTATAAACTTTAATGGTTTAGAAATAAACATCATTAATTTTAAGATGAATGGGGAATTTGATGGATAAAATTTTATATTGAAAATAATATAGGCATTTATAAAATCGGTTAAAGCATTATTTTGAATAAAATAAATAAGCCAAGGTATAATTGGTAAAATCATACCGATTAAAAATACGATACAAGAAATGAAAGCTTTTTTGTAATTTTTTTTATAAACTAAATAGAAAAATACGATTGCCATCCATGCGAACCAAAAACCTAATAATGAGAATTTCATAGTTGAAACTAGTCCAGCTACAAAACCATTTATAAAAATAGTACTGTAAGATATTTTGTTTTCTTTTAAAAATTTAGTAAATGAATACATACTATACATTAACATTGGAAATGTTAATTCTTCGGCACTACCACCATGAGTAAAGGCTGGAAGTGTTAAAACAATAAAGCTAATGATTGGTAATGATAAGTATCCTATTTCTTTTTTGACATATAGTGTCATTAATTTATAGGCATAATATAAGAAAACGGTAAATGATATAACTTCTACAATAAATACACCAATAAATGATTTATATGATATTAAACTCGCAATTCCGTAGTAAAAATATATTAGTGGTCCTTTTTGATCAAATAAATCGGCATATAAAATTTTTCCTTGCATCATTCCTTTACCCATAGTAAAGAAACAATTGGCGTCTGCCCAGTCATTAAATGGATATAAGAATGATGATTTTGTACATATCATTAAGAATAAAAATGATACTATTAAACAGTATAGAACTGTTTTCCAATTTTTTAATAGTTTTTTCATAAGTATTACGTCTTTCTAAATATAATATTATGGTAATATTGTATCTTAACTACCTTGTATTGTCAAGTAGTGAATATTTATTTTACTATATGATGTGTAAATATATAAAATTTATACAAAAAAACTCTTGTTAAACAAGAGTTAATAATCTAAATGGTCGGGAAAACAGGATTTGAACCTGCAACCCCCTGGTCCCAAACCAGGTGCTCTACCAAGTTGAACTATTTCCCGATATATGG
>CACZST010000039.1 GCA_902783895.1 uncultured Erysipelotrichaceae bacterium | reverse complement strand
AGTTTAATTAGTTTACCATTTAGTATGATATCTAATGTAAAAGCTGCAAGTTATGCATCAGATACTTTAAAAGGTAAAGTAGTAACAACTGGTGATGGACTTTATTTAGATAAATATAATGAAGGAAGATATGTATATAAGGGAGGAAATCCAAATAACTTTATTAAATTTAATAATGAACTTTGGAGAATAATATCCGTAGAAAAAGATGGCACTTTAAAGATTATTAAAAATGACTCTTTAGATAATGAATTACAGTTTAATACAAATAATAAAAATGGTTCTTATTGTAGTTTTTCGGGAGGGTTACATTCTTATTCAATTGGATGTAATGCATGGGGTAAAAGCGAATATTTTGATGGTGGTAATTGGTATTATTTGACGGCCCCATATCATGTATTTGGAACAGTTACCGATGATTCTGTTTTAAACAAATTCCTTAATAATGATTATTATTTAAACTTAAATGATAATAGTAGATGTGAAATTGTTTCAAAGAATTATTATTTTGGTCCATTACATAATGATTCAAATGATGTGCCTAGTACAATTGAAGAGGAAAAACAACAAGTATGGAATGGAAATATTGGACTTCCTAATATAAGTGATATGCTTTTAGCTAATATGGACGAAAATAAATGTGGTAGTGTAAAAAAGATTTTTGATAATTCCATTATATCTTACATAGATAAGAATGGGAATGTTCTCGACTCTTGTCGTCAATATAATGGTGCACCTATTGAGGGATGTAAAACTTATTACAAAAATAATTGCTCTATTGATAATTATTTAATGATTAATGGTGAGAGTACATCTGATGATTATAATTATTTATTTATTAATGCTGGTTATGTTGGCACTGTCTTTGCAAATTCTTATCAGGGTTTGTCTCACAATAATGTTACAGTTAAAGGTAAAAATGTAAAGCCTGTTTTATATCTAAGAAGTGATATACAAATTGTTAGTGGTAATGGCAATGATAATAGTCCTTATGAAATAATATGTGAAGAATGTAGAGAAGCAAATAATGAAAATTCTAAAAATGAATCTGATCAAGTTGTAGATGTTCCAAGTACATCAATGTTCATTTCTGTATTTATAATAGGTGGATTTATACTAATTGCTGCACTATGTATAGTAATATATTTAAAAGTATTTAAAAAGAAAGATATCAATAAATAAAATTGATATTTTTCTTGTTTAAATAATTAATTTTGATTAAAGGAAAATATTACTTTTTTTTGATAAACTGGTATTGTAAGATAGGAGATGTTAGTATATGAGAAAGATTTTATTTGTTTTTATTTTGTTTACTTTACCTTTTAGTATGATATCTAATGTAAAAGCCGCAAGCTATGCATCAGATACTTTAAGAGGTAAAGCAGTAACATCTGGCGATGGACTTTATGCAGATAAATATAATGAAGGAAGATATGTCTATAAGGGAGGAAATCCAAATAACTTTATTAAATTTAATAATGAACTTTGGAGAATAATATCAGTAGAAAAAGATGGAACATTAAAGATTATTAAAAATGATTCATTAAATAATAAATTACAGTTTAATGATAAAAATGATAATGGAACTTATTGTAGTAATTGGTATAATGGTGGATGTAATGCTTGGGGAAAAAGTGAATATTTTGATGGTGGATTTGTTAATTTTGTGACTGAGAATCATCCAGTAAATGGTACAGTGACTGATGATTCAATTATTAATAAATATTTGAATAATGATTATTATAATAATATATCTAATTCTGCTAAATGTGAAATTGTTCCAAAGAATTATTATTTTGGCCGTGTTATTAACAATAATTCTGATACAATTGTTGATATAATAAATGAAGAGAAAACGCAAGTATGGAACGGTAATATTGGACTTCCTAATGTTAGTGACTTACTACTTGCCAGTAGTGATGAAAATAAATGTGGAACTATTAATAACATTAATGTAAATAAAAGTTGTTATTATATTAATCCTGATGGTGAAAGAGTATGGTGCGCTCCTGTTGGAATACCTGATGATTGGAAACAATATGCTGATAATACGTGTTCTAGTTTTAATTATTTAATGGTGCCAGGTGTATATGAATATGGTTCTGATAAAAATGACAATTATTTATTTATCAATGCGGGTTCCGTTGGAAATGTGTATGAAGCAAATGGCTCAGGTATTAGTGGAATAGGTGAGGTTAGAGATAATTCTAGGATTTATAACGTTGCAAATAACGAAAAAAAATTTAGACCAGTCACATATCTAAGAAGCGACATGGAAATAACAAAAGGTGATGGAAGTGAAAATAATCCATACGAATTCAAATGTGATGAATGTGATGGAACAAATAATAATTCTAAAAACGAATCTAATCAAGTTGTAGATGTTCCAAGTACATCAATGTTTATTTCTGTATTTATAATAGGCGGATTTATATTAATAGCTATAATATGTATAGTAATATATTTAAAAGTATTTAAGAAGGATATCAACAAATAAAATTGATATCCTTTTTGTTTGGAAAAAGATTTCTTGTTTTTATGTTTGTTTTTTGATAAACTGATATTGTAAGATAGGAGTAGAGATAAAATGAAGAGAGTATTATTATTTTTAGGTTTAATTTTTTTACCTTTTAGTATGATATCTAACGTAAAAGCTGCAAATTATGCATCGGATACTTTAAAAGGTAAAGTAGTGACATCTGGTGATGGACTTTATGTGGATAAATATAATGAAGGAAGACATGTATATAAAGGTGGTAATCCAAATAATTTTATTAAATTCAATGATGAACTTTGGAGAATAATATCTGTTGAAAAGGATGGAACTTTAAAGATTATTAGAAATGATGTATTAGATGAAGAATTACAGTTTAACAGTGAACCGGAGCATAGCTTTATAGGATCTTATTGTGCTGGTGCTCGTGGTTGTAATGCGTGGGGAAAAAGTGAATATTTTGATGGTGGATATTCAACTGTTTCTACGAGTGTTTATCATTATTATGGTACAGTTACTGAAGATTCAACTTTAAATAATTTCCTTAATAATGATTACTATAGTAGTATATCTGATACTGACAAATGTAAAATTATTTCAAGAGATTTTTATTTTGGACCTGTAGGAAATAATGATGGTAGTTTATCTAAAACAATTGAATCAGAAAGGTCTCAAATTTGGAATGGTAATATTGGATTACCAAATGTAAGTGATATGCTTATTGCTAGTTTGAATGAAAATACTTGTGGAACCCGTGAAGGTATGTCAGATAATAGCGTGTACACTTATATTGATAAGGATGGGAATAATGTAGACTCTTGTACTCAATTTATTCATTATCCAGTACCTATTGAGGGTTGTAAGACATATTATAAAAATAATTGTTCTGAAGGAAATTATTTAATGTTTAAGGGTGAAGTTGAAAGCACCATAAATAGTTATTATTTATTTATAAATGCTGTGTATAATTCAGTTGGATCAGTTTATGCAAATTCATATAGGGGTTTTGATTGGTTTGATGATGCAGTCAAAGGAAAAGTTGTAAGACCTGTTACATATTTAAGAAGTGATATAAAAATTTTATCAGGTGATGGAAGTGAAAACAATCCATATGAGATAAAATGTGATGAATGTGATGGAGCAGGAAATACTATAAATGATACATTGATAGTAGATGTACCACCAACATCAATGTTTATTTCTGTATTTATAATAGGTGGATTTATATTAATTATATTAATATGTTTGATTATATATCTAAAAGTATTTAAAAAGAAGGATATCAAATAGGATATTCTTTTTCAATATTTTGTTTATTTATTTTTATTTTTTTGATATTATTATGATAGTAGAAAGTAGGAGGTATATATGAAGTTTATAAAAAATAATATATATCCAATATTATTATTTATTTTTACTTTAGTTATAAGTTTACTTATTCCAAGGATGGGTGATGATTGGTTAAATCTTTTAACTAATGGATTTAGTTTTAGTGAAATAATTGATCATTCGATTAATTATTATATGTACTGGGAGGGAAGAATATTTAGTAGGATTGCTTTATGTTTGCTTGTTCCAAATCAGATAATATGGGCTATTATAAATGCTGGTTTAATGACTGCATTTTATGTAATGATAATTAAGATAATAGGGGTTAAATATAAAAAAATATTATATCCATTAATACTTTTGGTAATACTTGCATTAGAACCTAGTACTTTTGCTCAAATGTATATTTGGAAAACTGGTAATATTACTTATTTCATACCTCTTGTATATATGATTTATTTAATTTATATAAGAAGAGGATTATTAGAAGGTGATGAAATTAAATATAGTAAATTAGAGTATTTACTTATACCACTAACTTTTGTATTAAGTATGTTTATAGAAACTATATCTGTTGGTATCATATTAGTTTGTTTATTTAATATTTTGATTAATTATTTTAAAAATAAAAAGATTGATATGGTAATGATATTATGTTTAATATCTTCTATTTTAGGAACACTTGTGATGTCACTTTCACCTGGTAATTTTGTTAGGATGAAAATATATACTATATTTAATGAGATGAATTTATTTGAAAAGATATGTTTTAATCTATCTAATTTTTTAAGATATACTTTTATGGAAGTACCTTTTACCATCTTATTTTCATTGATTATAATATTTTTATTTATTAATAGTAATATTAAAAGTAAATTATTAAAAGTAGTTTTAATGCTTTATATAGGAAGTATTCCGGTATTGACATTGCTTGGAGATTTTATAACATATTTTGTTAAAATTCAATTATTTATATATATTGAAGATTTTACAAGATTTGATATTAAGTTGTTTTGGATTATGTATATAATTATATTTATTGTAAGTTTAGTTTGGTATTTTAAAAAATACAAAGAATATAAATCTTTATATTTTATTTTAATTGGTTTATTTACTAATTTAGCTATGCTTATATCTCCTGTATGGGATGGTAGAACTGGATTTTTAACATATATAATGTTTTCAATTTCATTTGTAATTATTATATTTAATATTAATATTAAAATATTTGATAACAAACCTTTTAAAATATTTAGTAATATTATAATTATTTCATTTATGATTGTTTTTACTTTATATAGTATTTATATAAATCATGAAGATAAGATTAGAAATAAATATTTAAATTATCAAATTGAAAATAATAATGATACTTATGAACTTTTATATTTGCCTACTTACTATATGTGGGGTGTAGATATCTGGTCATCAGAAGGACCGTTTGCGGAAAGCTTTAAAACTTCTTATGGAATTCCTATAAATGCTAGAATTGTAACCGTTAAAAGAGATAAAATTAATGTTGATTTAGATAATTTAAAAACATCTGATAAAATTAAAACAAAAGTCCCTGAAAAAATTGATAAAGAAAGAAATAAAGAATTTTTAAAGGATGTAGTAAAACGTTTGTATTAGCAGACGTTTTTTATAAATAGTTAATTTTGATTAAAGAAAAATATTACCTTGTTTTTTTTTTTTTTTTTTGATAAACTGGTATTGTAGAATAAGGGAGTAGATTTTATGAGAAAGATTTTATTAATTTTAACAATATTTATGTTAAGTATATCTATTAAACCTGTAAAAGCTTTAGAAAAAGCAGCTGATACATTAAAGAAAAATATCGTTACATCAGGTGATGGATTATATGTTGATTCCACTATAGACGGAAGATATATTTATAGGGGTGGAAATCCAAATAACTATATTAAATTAGGTGATGACCTTTATAGAATAATATCAGTAGAAAAAGATGGAATTATAAAAGTAATAAGTCAAGATAGCATCAGAGTTATGTTGTGGGATGAGAAGAATGCAAGATATTCCACAAATAATGAAGATTTTTGTACTGATGAGCGTGGCTGTAAAGCATGGGGAAGTAATACAACAACATTAGATTCAAATGGAAATAAAGTAACTCAAATGCCGCGGGAAGTAAATGGGAAACTCAAAAACTTACCAGATAAAGAAGCAAGTTTAAATACATACTTAAATAATTATTTTTATAATAGTTTGAGTGATGATGTAAAAAGTTTGATTGTAGAAAAAGATTGGAATATAGGACCAACTGCGAAAAATCAAATGAACTTATCGGAAAGTATAAGAGAAGAGTCAGCATATAAGTGGAGGGGTAAAGTTGCTTTAATTGATGTAATAGATTATGTTAAGTCATCAACAAATAGTGCATGTACAAGTGTAGGAGCATACAGTAGTAGTAATTCATCATGTTATGATAACAGTAATGAGCATAATTATTTGTATTCAAATAATGATCAGTGGACTGTTTCGTCTATTTCTTCTCCGAATGTAACTTTAGTCTGTTATGTTTCTAACTCTGGTTATTTGTATGACCAAACTTATGGTGATAATGAGAGTGTCCGTCCTGCATTTTATTTGTCAGCTAAAACTATATTAAACGGGGAAGGAACAAAAAAATCACCTTATACTTTGGTTACAACTAATAATGATAAGAAGGAAAATGATTCAAATAGTAATTTATCTAAGCTTGTTGATGTTATTTTAAAAAAAGTTGTAACATCAGGTGATGGAGTTTATGTAGATAAATACAATGAAGGAAGATATGTCTATAAAGGAAGAAATCCAAATAATTATATTAAATTCAATGATGAGCTTTGGAGAATAATGGCTATAGAAAAAGATGGAACATTTAAAATAATTAGATCAAATCATTTAGATTCACCAACAACGGCTGATGGTAGGAAATTAATTTATAATGACAAAAATTCTGTAAATTATGGAACGTATTGTAGTTTATCTGTATATTCTAATGGAGAACCAGGAGGATGTAATGCATGGGGAAAAAGTGATTATTATATAGGCGGTTATGCTTCGGGTTCTGATTCTAAGGATACTTATGGGACTGTAACTGAGAATTCATTTGTAAATAAGTATTTAAATAATGATTATTATTTTAAAATGAGTGATGATAGTAAATGTAAAATTGTTGAAAGTAATTATTATTTTGGTGCTGTCTCAAGCTATTATGGAGGTATAGGTGATTCTAATTATATAGATTATATTGATAAGTTATCTAGCGAAGAGAAGATACAAACATGGAAAGGTAATGTTGCTTTACCAAGTGTAAGTGATGTTCTTTTAGCTTCAAATGACGAAACAACTTGTGGCCGAATAAGTGATATTAATGAGAATTATTATTCCATAGTAAATGGTGATAAGAAAAACAATAATTGTATTGATGGTGATTCTAGTGGCCCATATAATGAAGAATGTTACAATAGCTGTACGGACACAAACTGGTTAATGCCATCAAGCAAATATAAATTTTCTGATTATAGTTATTTACTTTTAAATGCAACAATGAATTATTTATCTAAAATATGGGGTGTTACATATCGTGGTCTTGCTCAGCAAAGTGTTAGTGTTTTAGAGGATAAACAATATAATTTTACTTATAACTTTAGACCAGTTACACATTTAAGAAACGATATGGAAGTTTTATCAGGTGATGGAAGTGAAAATAATCCATATGAATTACAATGTGATGAATGTAGTGGTACAAAGAATAATGATTCTAATGAATCTAATTTAATTGTAGACGTTCCACCAACATCAATGTTTATTTCTGCATTTATAATAGGCGGATTTATATTAATTACTATAATATGTATAATTATTTATTTAAAAGTGTTTAAGAAGAATATTAAATAAGATATTCTTTTTGTTTATTTATTTTTGTTTTTTTGATATTATTAATATAGTAGAAAGTAGGGAAGTTTATATGAAGTTTATAAAAGAAAATATTTACCCAATTATTCTTTTTGTTTTTACTTTAGTTATTAGTTTACTTCTTCCACTTATGGGTGATGATTGGATAAATTATTTAAATAAAGGTATGAGCTTTAAAGAAATAATTGACAATGCGATAACTTTTTATCAGGGATGGGAAGGAAGATTTTTTAGTAGGATTACTTTAAGTTTACTTGTACCAAATCAGGTTATATGGGCGATTTTAAATGCGGGGTTAATGACTGCATTTTATGTGATGATAATTAAGATAATAGGTGATAAATATAAGAAGGTATTATATCCTGTTTTACTGATGATTATACTTTTTGTTGAACCAAGTACTTTTGCGCAAATTTATGTTTGGAAAACTGGTAATATTACTTATTTTATACCACTTGTGTATATGATTTATTTAATATATATTAGAAGAAATTTATTAAATGGGAGTGAAATTAAGGTAAATAAATTTGAATATTTACTTATTCCTTTAACCTTTATATTAAGTATGTATATTGAAAATGTATCAGTTGGAATTGTTTTGGTTTGTTTATTTAATTTAATTATAAATTATGTAAAAAATAAAAAAATTGATTTTGTTATGCTTGGATGTTTAATTGCATCAATTATAGGTCTTTTACTTATGAGTTTTTCACCAGGCAATTTTATGAGACTTGAAACAACAGGTGATTTTAATAATTTAAATATATTTGAAAAGGTTTTATATAATTATCCTAATTTTCTTAATTACACATTTATGTGTACTCCTATGGTAATTATTTTAACATTTACTTTATTTATTTTATTTATTAATAATTTTGTAAAAAATAAATTTATAAAATTGCTTATTATTATATATCTAGGTTTTATACCTTTTGCAACTTTATGTGGTAATTTCTTAATGTATTTTATTAAGATTCAGTTTTTAACATATATTTTTGATATTAAAAGATTTGATATTCAATTTTTCTGGAGTGTTTATGCGATTATATTTATAGTAGTTTTGGTATGGTATTTTAGAAAGTATAAAGATTATAGACCTCTTTATTTTATCATTATTGGTTTACTTTGTAATTTAGCAATGATGATATCTCCTATATGGGATGGAAGAACTGGATATTTAACTTATATAATGTTTGCGATTGCACTAGTTATGATAATATTAAAATTAAATGAAAAAGTATTTGATAATAAAATAGTTAGAATTGGTGGAAGTACTATTGCGATAATATTTATGGTTTGTTTTACGATATATAGTGGTTATATTTATAAACAAAATTTACTTAGAAATAAATACATAAATTATCAGATTCAGGAAAAGAAAGAAGATTTTGAAATTTTATCTTTACCAAGCTATTACATGTGGGGTGTTAATGTGTGGTCTTCTTTAGGACCTTTTGCAGAAAGTTTTAAACTTTCAAATGGTATTCCAATTAATTCAAGGTTAACTATGCTTGAGAGGGATAATATTAGAATAGATTTAGATAAACTTAAAACTTCTTCTAAGATGAAAGTTTAGTATTTGAGATATCAATTGATATCTTTTTTATTTGGTAAAATTTATAATAAAATTTCTTGTTTGCTATTAGATAAAATTTATAAGTGAATCTCTTGTTTTTTTTTTTTTTTTTTTTGATAAAATGGATATAGTAAAAAGGTAAGGAGTGGATTTTATGAGAAAATTTTTACTTTTTTTAAGTTTAATTAGTTTATCTTTTGGTATGATTTCTCCAGTTTTAGCGGCAGGAACTGCCTTTGAAACCTTAAAGGCAAAAGTAGTAACTGAAGGAGATGGGATTTATAAAGATGAAGTAACTGATGGAAGATATGTATATAAAGGGGCAAATCCAAATAACTTTATTAAATTTAATGATGAACTTTGGAGAGTAATGTCCATTGAAAAAGATGGTAGTTTAAAAATTATTAGGGAAAATACTTTAGATGATAGGGCAACATTTGATTTTGATCAAAAAGCACCTACTGGTGATAGATATTGTGATTATGCACAGTTTGGATGTAATGCCTGGGCAAAAACAAATAACTTTAGCAATGGTTCTTTTTATAGTTTAGATTTAAAGGGGAAGGTTGAAGATAATTCAGATATTAATAATTATTTAAATAGTGAATATTATAATAAACTTTCCACAACTGCAAGAGGGCAAATAATTAAGTATGATTATAATATTGGTGGTGTATCACTTGAAGATAGTGAGTATGATAATAGTGTAAGAGGATATTTAGGGGCTAAGAATTTTTATGAAAGTAACAAAAAGTATTTAGAGGAAAATCCAACATCTGAATATTATAGAAACGAAATGGAAAAATATCAAGCAAAAATGGAAGAACTAAAGCCTACTTATGAAAGTTATTTTACAAAAGTTAATGATATTGTTAAAAAAAATAATGAGGAAGAAAGCAAATATACTTGGAATGGTAATGTTGCAATGGCAACTTTAACAGATATACTTGAAGCAACAACTAATACAAATAAATGTGGCTCTTTAAGTCTGGTTAATGATAATGGTGAGTATATAAATGAAGATTCACGTTATAATTCTTATAATTGTGAAAATAAATTGGCAGATGATACCCCAGAAATGTTTAAAAAATATGCAACATATTGTTATCCTAATGTAAAGAATAATTGTTTTAAATCAAATTATTTAATTCCTGATGATGCATATAAATTTACAGATTATAATTATTTACTTATAACACCTGTGTATGGTAATAATGAACAAGTATTTTCTGCTTCAAATCAAGGATTAAATCCGCAATATGTTTATCAGAATTATGGTGCTATATATTATAATTCATTTTCAATAAGACCAGTTGTTCATTTAAATTCAGCTATTAGTTTAACAGGTGGGGATGGAAGTGAAAAAAATCCATATACATTATCAAGTATGGGAAGTGCTTCAAATAATATAAATTCTAATACTTCACAAATAGTAGATGTTCCACCTACTGCATTATTTACATCAATATTTATAATAGTTGGTGCTGTAGCTTTACTTATTATAAGTGGATATTTGTATTTAAGGGTATTTAAAAAGAAAGCAAATTAAATTGCTTTTTTTGTATTTTATAATTTTTGATTTATGTAAAATATTACCTTGTTTTTTTTTTTTTTTTTTTTTTT
>CACZST010000038.1 GCA_902783895.1 uncultured Erysipelotrichaceae bacterium | reverse complement strand
TTTATTCCTAAAACAATGTCTCCTTTTTTATAATCTTTAATATTTTTACCCTCCTTTCTTGCCCCTTCATAAATATATATACGCGGTAATTTACCTATTTCCTTTTTTAAAAACAAAAAAAGATATAAAAATACCTTTTAATAAAATTATTTATTCATCTGACATATAGCTTTATCTATATAATTAATTGTATCAGAAGAAATAAAACTAATCTGATTTTTATTAGCTAAAAAGGAAGCTAAATTATTAATATATACTGCGCAGCTTACTGCCTTAACTGAAATTTTATTATAACCACATACCCCTGCGATAATTCCTGCAAGAACATCTCCACTACCAGCTTTAGAAACTGAAAAAGGTTTAGAAACAATATGAGTTTTAAAACCATTAGTAACAATAGTTGATACACCCTTCAAAACTACTATAACATTATATTTATCAGCAAAAATTCTCACAAGTTCCAAAGGATTATTTAAAAGTTCATTAATATCACAATTAGATAATTTGGAAAATTCAAACGAATTCAAAGTTAAAATAACCTTACATTTAGTTTTTTTAAGTATATCTAAATTCATTCTTATTAATGTTTTTATTCCATCATCATCAATAATAAGGGGAATACTATAATTTTCTAAAATATATTTCAAAATAAGTTGATGCTCCCTAGAAACTCCCCATCCACTACCGATAAGCAAAACAGAAATACCTTCCAAAGCCTTATTAATAGCTTTACTATCATAAACCATCTTACCATCTTTTGATGGAAAAGCCATCAATGTACTTTCAAGTAAATAAGGAGTAACACCAAGAGCTATTTCTTTAGGCACAATAAGTCTTGAAGCCCCACACCCACTTCTTAAAGAAGATAAACTCATATTAGAAAGTTTCACAGCCCCACTATAATCTAAACTTCCACCCATTATACCAATATGACCATAATCCGAAATACTGCCATATAATGGCCTTTCCTTTAAAATATCCTTATAATCATTACTATCCATTAAACTAATTTTCTCACCAATAATAGGTATTCCAATATTACAGTTAACTAAATTACCAATATTATCAGGTGCGCTATTTAAAAAATGACCTAATTTATAACTACCTATAGAAACTGTTAAAAAAGATTTAACACATATATCTGCAAGTCCACTATCCGCATCCAAACCACTATTAATATCAATACTGATAACTTTTTTTTGACTATTATTTATCATCTTGATAATTTCAGCTTCTTTTTGTGGAATGCGTCCTTTAAAACCGATACCATAAATCGCATCAACTAAAATATCATATTTTGAAAAATCAGCATTTTCAACTTTTAAAATAGGAACCTTTATCTTTCTGCACATATCAAAATAAATTTTACCAAAATGAGAAAACTTATTACTAACTAAAGCTACCGAAACATCTATCCCCTTTTTCTTTAAATGATAAGCAAGCGCATATCCATCACCCGCATTATTTCCACTTCCACAAATAACAAGTACTTTAGAATCATTAAAATAAAAGCAGCTCATTACTGCAAGCCCAGCTAAATTCATAAGCTCTTTGCTTGATTTTAAATAAGCCAGTGTATATGATTCACTTTTTTCCATAACCTTTCTTGAAACTACAATTTCCATCTAAAGCACCTTCTTTAAAATGTATTATACCAAAAAGTAACAAAAATTAAATATTTTTGTTACCTTTTTTTAATTAATTTTAATATATATACCCAAAATACAGAAATAAACGCTAAAATAGTGCAAATCAATAATTCAAAAAGTGAAAGTGGATAAAGTTTTAAAATACCATTAAGTGGTGTATATAATATAACAGTTAAGAAAATCACAAATAATAATAGTGCCGTAATTATAACCTTATCTTTTATTAATTTTTTCAAAGTACTTATAATATTAGAACCTTCTGAAGCAATTTCCAAAACTAAGAAAATATTACTAATAATAATTATCACAAGTCCCATACTTCTTGAATAATTAACATCACCCGTTTTATTAAGAAGTAAATAATAAGTCATAAATGATATCAAAAATACTATAACCCCTTGCATACATCTTATAATTATATCCTTAAAATTAATAACTGGTTCATTAATATCTCTTGGACCTTTATTCATAATATCATCCGAAGCTGGCTGTCTTTCCAAAACAACCGAACACGTCGGATCAATAATAAGTTCCAAAAGCACCACATGAAATGGAAGAAGTAAAAATAGTCCTTGAGGAATTCCTATAATTGGGCAAATCAAACAAGCAAGTGCGATTGGAATATGAATAATCATAATATAACCAATAGATTTTTTAATATTATTATATATTCTTCTACCATCCATAATTGTCATAACAATTGTCTCAAAATTATCATCCATTAAAATTAAATCAGCAGCTTCCCTTGAAACCTCACTACCACGATGACCCATAGCAATACCAATATCCGCTTGTTTCAAAGCAGGAGCATCATTAACCCCATCACCAGTCATCGCAACTACATTATTACTTTCCTGTAAAGCCTTAACTATTCTTTTTTTATGAGCAGAAGCAACCCTTGAAAATATAGTGCAGTTTTTAATAGCTTCCTTAAGCTGTAAATCACTCATCGAATCAAGCATCTTACCAGTTATAATATTATCATAATCCTTCATTCCTACTTCCTTAGCAATACTAGAAGCAGTAACACCATTATCACCAGTAATCATAATAACTTTTACTCCCGCCTTATAACATGTTAATATATCTTTTTTAATATTATCCTTAGGTGGATCAATTAATCCAATTAAACCTACAAACTTAAGCCTGTAATCCTTTAAGTTATCTTTTATATCACTAATTTCCTTATAACAAACAGCCAAAACTCTAAGACCTTGTTTTTCAAGTTTTAAACTATCCTCATATATTTTTTCTTTTTCATCTAAAGATAAATCACAAATATCAATAACACCTTCTAAGGAACCCTTAACACATAAAAGTAATTTATCAGTCTTTACAATTTTACCCATCATTTTATCCTCATTTGAAAAAGGATAATCTTTTACAATCTCATATTCATTATAATCTTTAGGAAGATAACTTAAAAAAGCCTCTTCCATAGAATCATAAGTATTTTTCTCACAAGCATACCTTAAAACATCATTAAATAATTCATTATCATCAGTAATAACCTTAGATACCGTCATCTGATTTTTCGTAATAGTGCCAGTTTTATCAACACATAATACTGAAATAGCTCCCAAAGTTTCTACAGAATTTAAATTTTTAACAAGAGAGTGTCTTTTCGCAAGCCTCCAAGCACCCATTGATAAAAATACCGTTAAAACAACTGGATACTCTTCCGGAATCATCGCCATAGCCAAAGTAATACCCGCAAGTATACTACTGACAATTCTATCTTTTAAATTCATCCCATTTAAATCAATAAAATTAAATATAACCGTTAATAAAAACAAAACCAAAGCAATAATAGTTATCCACTTAATAAGCTTATCAGTTTGAACCTGTAAAGGAGTTTTTCTTTTAACAGTACTTCTAAGTTCATTTCCTATTTTTCCATATTCAGTTAAATTACCAGTTTTTAAAACTCTTACAACTGCCACACCTTGAGTAGCAAGAGTACCTTGATAAACCATATTTTTCTTAAAATAACCCTCTTTATCATCTTCCATTTTTTTAAATACGCCTAAAGACTCACCGGTTAAACTAGACTCATCAACCTTTAATCCACTAACCTCAATTATCTCACCATCAGCAGGTATTTTAATTCCCTCATAAATATACATTATATCTCCAGGGACAAGTTCACTACTTGATATTTTTACTTTCTTGCCATCTCTAAGGACAAGGGTCTTAGGTTCGGAAAGCTCCTTTAAAGCCTCTAAAGTATGATCAGTTTTAAGTTCCTGTATAATATCAATAAACACAATTACAACAACAAAACTAAGCATAACAACACCATCAGTAAACTCACCTAAAATAAAATAAATTAATGAAGCAATTATTAAAAGTAAAAACATTGGTTCAGTAATTATCTTAATTATTTTTATAATTGTAGATTCCTTTTTTTCTTTTGAAATCTCATTTTTTCCATATTTTTCCTGTAATTTTTTTACCTCTTCACTCGATAAACCTTTCATATATACACCTCTACTATAGTAATTATACTTTAATCAAAATATTTAAACAATAAAAAACAAAATAGTTATTTCAAAATACTATATATAATATGTAACTTTACATATTTGTAATGTATACTTGTCCACTTCTTCAATATAAAAAACTCAATCAAATAAAGATTGAGTAATAAGATAGTAATCTATAATAAGAGAAAAGCACTCAATTTATTCAGTAGATTAAGCGCACCCATAAGTTAATGGCGAGTACTCAACATTGCAGTGTTAAGTATCCCTTTTTATTATATGAAGTTCCCTTCATCAATATACATTTTAACAGAAAAGCATACTTTTATCAAGTATGCCTTTCTCAATTAGAATTGGTAAAATAAAAGTAGTAATTGCAATACTTCGCGAAAAAAATTACCCTTTTATTATATGAAGTATCCTTCATACATATACAGTTTAACATAAAAGCATACTTTTATCAAATATACCTTATATTATTAATTAATAATGTATATACTATAAATATATCATTAAAAATAATTAATGAAGTAATAAATTAAAAATTTCTTTATATATAAGAATTTTATATTACATAAATGGTGCAATAATGATACACGTATACGAAAAAAAATTATTTGTTATCACTAGCCACATCCAAAATAAATTTATCAAAATCAGATTCAAATATTTTATCTTGAATAACTCTATATTTTTCAAATTCAGATAAGGCTTTGTCACAAGCAATTTCATGTGATATTTTTCCTGAATCTTTTAATACATCTAAATCATCCGCTAATAAATACTTATCTATTCTTTTAGACCAATCTTCCATCGTCATTGGAATATGTCTTTTTGCTCTGTTTTCAGCTAAATCTAAAAATGCTGAAACAATAAGTTCCAAACTTTCTAATTCTTCTTTACTTAAATAGTTTTTAGCAATTACTACATCCGTTTCTAATATTTTACCATTAGGACAATTTTTCCAGGATGTTAATCCCATATAATCTTTTTTACAATCAGCTCTACTATAAATAAGCTCCACGGCGGTATGTTGAGTTACTGCATAATGCATTTTATTCTGTACCTTCTTAAAAAATTTAATAGTTGTAGGAGATTTAGAATCATAATCCACACTAGTCGCATAAATATCTGTAATTTTCTGATAAAACCTTCTTTCAGATAGTCTTATTTCCCTTATTTCAGCAAGTAAAGAATCATAATAATCCTCATCGAAAAAGGCACCATTTGCCATTCTCTTTTTATCAATTATGTACCCCTTTTTAGAAAATTCTTTTAATATATAAGTGGCCCATCTTCTAAATTGGATTGCTTTATCAGAATTTACTCTATATCCTATACTAATAACCATATCTAAATTATAATACTGGACGTTTCTCTGTACCTCTCTATTTCCTTCTTTTTGAACAAGTAAGAATTTCTTACTAGTTGAATTTTCTTCTAATTCATAAGTACTATATATTTCATTTATATGCATTGTAATATTATTTCTAGTAGTATCAAAAAGTTCTCCTATAGATTTTTGAGTTAACCATAAATCTCCGTCCTCGAATCTTACTTGTATACCCTTATCATGTGTTTGTCTTTCAAATATTAAAAATTCAGCACTACTACTTCTAATCATTAAATTTTTATTATCCTTCATTTTTAAACAACCCCCTATAAAAAATTATTTGTTAGTTCTATTAAAAAATTAAAGCATTACCATTTATATATTTTAAAATATTCACAATAATACCTCGATTAATTTATAAACATTATAACAAAATTACCTATATAAGTCATTCTAAAATTGAAAAATAACAACTAAAAAAATCAATCATATTTCAGATTGATTTATATTAACACCACATTAATGCAGCGATTTTTCCTAAATGGTGCTTGCGGAGGGAATCGAACCCTCACGGCAAAGCCACACGATTTTGAGTCGTGCGCGTCTACCAATTCCGCCACGCAAGCAACAAGAACATTATAGCATAAATTAAGCATTAAAAACAACACTTTAATTTATTGTTCATTATATTTAGATGTAAATAATTCTTGCTCACTATCAGTTTCTTCAAATTCAATTTTAGGAAGATCTTCTAATGACTCCAAACCAAAATAATCTAAAAATTGATCAGTAACACCATATAATTTTGGTTTCCCAGGAAGTTCAGAAACACCAACCTCTTTAATTAAATTTTTCATAACTAATTTTCTAACCATATGAGCACAAGATACCCCTCTTATCTCATCAATCATAATTCTTGTTATTGGTTCATTATAAGCCACAATAGCTAAAATCTCTAAAGCTGAATTACTAAGAGTTTCAAAGGCATCTTCTTGAACAATCTTTTTATAATAATCACTATGTTCTTTTTTAGTCACAAGTTTATAAACTTTACCAAATTTCTTTAGCTGTATTCCCCTATCATCATTACTATAATCTTTTTCAAGTTCACTTATAAGTGAAGTAATTCTATCCTTAGAAATATCCATCAAATTGGAAAGGTCATCTAATGTCATTCCCTCATCACCTGAAACAAAAAGTAATCCTTCCAGTACTGCTTTTAAATTCATTCATTTTCCTCCTTTAATGATAAAGTTATTTCTCCTAAATTATGATTCTGATTAATTAAAAGTCTACCTTTACGAGTTAAATCTAAAACCGTTAAAAAAGTTGCCACAATATAATCCTTTGACTTTTCAGTAAATAGTTCATCTAATTTAAAACTTTTATTTTTTTTAAGTCTTTTTATAATTCCACTTCCAATTTCTTCTATTGAATACTCCCTAGTAGTTACTACCGTATTTAAAGGTTTCTCAAATTCCTTTTTTTTATGGAAATTGATATATGCATTCACTAAATCATCAAGAGTAATATCATCTGTAATCTTAATACTATCATCATGATATTCCTCAAGTAAACTTGCGGACCTTGAAGACATACTCTGTCTTTCAAAAAGCAAATCTTTAAATGTAGTCCTAAGTTCCTTATATTTTTGATACTCAATCAATCTGTTAATAAGTTCCTCTCTTGGATCTTCTTCATCTTCTTCAAGAGTCTCTTCTTTAGGAAGAAGCTCTCTAGACTTTATTTCCATAAGACTTGCAGCCATAACTAAATATTCACTATCTACATTTAAATTAAGCTCATCCATACTTTTAAGGTAATTTAAATATTGACTAGTCACATCCGCAATATTTATATCAAAAATATTAATATCTGTTTGTTTAATCAAATGTAAAAGTAAATCAAGTGGCCCTTCAAATTTGTCAATCGTTACCTTATAGTCCATTTTATCAACCATCCTAAAATAATTATAGCATGATTAACTTTTAAAGTCTAAAATATGCAAAAAAAATAACAAAAATAATAAAATTAAATGAAGAGATGATTGGATGATTACCAGAATTATATTTTTTTTAATAGGTTTCGGCTTAAGTGTTATTGGTTTTGTTTTTATCATAAGTTATTTAAATTTAATAAACCTAGGGTATAATTTTACAGAATATGTAAATTTTATATGTAGTAAAGTAGAATGCTTAATTGGTCCAATTGGTCTTTTAATCATATATTTATCTATTTTTATCAAAGGAGGAAAAGAAAATGAATTACATATATGATGTTATATTAAATTTTCAAAACATGTATTATGATTTCTTCGAATGGAATGACACAGATGAAATAACTCACATAAGAAAAATACCTATCATCAAAACAACCTCAAATCAAATTAAAATAATAATAAATAATAAAATTAAATTCGAAAAAACATTATTAAATAAAATAAACGATAAAACAGAAAAATTTACTAAAAATTCCTGTAAAAAAATAAAATATTGTTTTATCATAACCGACGGAAATCATGCAGTTGCACTTAAACTAAACAAAGAAGGAATAATAGACAAAAAAAGTTCCTTACAATTAGAAGAAAACGAAGATGTTATAAATATATCATCAAAAGAAAAGCAAATAACCTTAGAATACGAAATAATTAAAAAGGAAGAAAAAAGCCAGTTCGAAACAAGATTTGAAATTAATAATAAAAAAGAATTATTACAAAGTCTAAAAGAAATAAAAGATGATAAAGAAAAGTTAAATTACCTTTATCTAGAATGTTTTAACGAAGACGAAAAAAATAAAGAAAATATGTATAATAAAATAAAAAAAGAAATATTAGAACCTCATAATAATTTTTATAAAATTCTAAATTTCTTTAAATTGTTAAAACAAAAATAATTTTATTACATAATATTCTTAACTAAATCAACAATTGTTGGTAAACCAATTATAAATGCAATTAAAATAATAAATAAAATAATTACAAATCTAGAAGTACCTTTTTTATCTTTAATTAATTCCTCATCATCTGAAGAAGTTTCGGAAGCCTCAGTTACAGTTTCGCCTTTTTCAACTTGTCCAGTCGCCTCATTAATTTTAATAGTTTGATTAACTAAAGTTTCATCTTGAGTGACACCATTCACATCAGGTGTTTGAACAGGTTCAACTGGTGTATTTACTGTAGGTGTTTGAACAGGATTAATTGGTGCAGGATTAGGCTGAACATTTCCCATTTGATTATTCATAGATGCTGTTTGACCTAATTGTTCCATTGAATTAACCGCAACTTGTACATTTTCAGTAGGATTAGCTACTGGAGTTACAGTAGGCTCTACAGGTACAGAACTAGGTGTCGCTACAGTTTGACCAAGACCTGCATTAAAAATTGATTGACTATTATCTTGGTTACCTTGATTATTTTCATTCATATTAAATTCTCCCTTCATTATTCTAAAACTAATTATATATAAAAAATTATAAAAAGTCAAAAAAAGCAGATTCATTACTTAGAATCTGACTTTTTCTTTTCATCACCAATATTATAATAATTTCTTACTTTCTTAAGTATTTCCTCATAAAGTTTAGGATTATTCTTTAAAAATTCCTTAACATTTTCTTTACCTTGTCCAATTTTTTCACCATTATAAGAATACCAAGCACCTGATTTTTCTAAAATACCAGCTTCACTTCCTAAATCTACAATTTCACCTTCCTTAGAAACACCACTACCATACATAATATCAACTTGACAAGTCTTAAATGGAGGAGCCATTTTATTTTTAACAATTTTTACATTAGTTTTATTACCAATAATATCAGTTCCTATTTTAATAGCCTCACCCTTACGAATATCAAGTCTAACTGATGAATAAAACTTAAGAGCTCTTCCTCCAGGAGTAACTTCAGGATTACCAAACATAACTCCTACTTTTTCACGAAGCTGATTAATAAATATTGCAACTGTACCAGTTTTATTAATAACACCAGCTAATTTTCTTAAAGCTTGACTCATAAGTCTTGCTTGAAGACCAACATGAGTATCACCCATTTCACCTTCAATTTCAGCCTGTGGAACTAAAGCCGCAACAGAATCAATTACAATAACACTTATTGCCCCACTTCTTACTAAAGCTTCTGTTATTTCTAAAGCTTGCTCCCCATTATCAGGTTGTGAAAGTAAAAGGTCATTAATATCTACACCTAGTCTTGCAGCATATTGTGGATCAAGTGAATTTTCCGCATCAATAAATGCTACCTTACCACCAGCCTTTTGAGCCTCAGCAATAGCGTGCAAAGCAAATGTTGTCTTACCACTAGATTCTGGTCCATATATTTCTATTATTCTTCCCTTTGGATATCCACCAATACCTAAAGCAATATCTAAAGCAATACTACCACTTGAAATAACATCAATTTCCCTATTAGTAGAATCACCAAGTCTCATAATTGATCCTTTACCAAATTGTTTCTCTATATCCCCTAATACTTCTTTTAAATCCTTATTAGCATCATTAGTTGTTTTCGCCATGATGTATCCTCCTTTAAACTCCTACAAAAACATTTTATAACATTATAAACCTCATTGTCAACACTTTTGTGAACATTTGTTCGAATAAATTTACCCTATTTATATTAAAAATACAAAACAATTTATATAAATTCATCTAGGAAAATTTACCAAATTAAAGAGATTTTTACAATAAAAAAAGGAATATTACATTCCTGATTCAAATATAAATTTCTTATTAAGTCTATAGTATTGAACACCTGAAATAATTGATAATGCAGCTGCAACAATTAATAAGAAATCAGCAACATGCACATTCCAAAGTTCAAATGGCATATTGTAAAATAAAGTAAGTACAATACCTGTCATCATACATGCAGTTTTATATTTACCTGACTTGATAGCTGCAACAACTTGACCTTTGTTACCAGCTACCATTTTAATTGAATTAACTATAGTATCTCTAAAGATAATTACTACTGGGATAATTGGGTGAATAAATCCTTGAGCTGATAAAATAATTAAAACTGAATTAACTAACACTTTATCAGCAATTGCATCAAGCATCTTGCCAAAATCAGTAACTAAGTTATCTCTTCTAGCAATATAACCATCAACAAAATCAGTAAGGGCTGCAATTATAAAAAGCACACCAGCAATTGGATAACGAATATCAATAATAATTGACTCATTTACAAATATTTGTGGGACTGTAATTCCCATAGCTGAAAACGGAAATAATAAAATTGCAATTATCAAAACCGTCATAAAAATTCTAAGCATAGATAGCTTATTTGGTAAATTCATAATTTCTCCTACTTTCTATCAGAAATGACTGTACCTTCAGGTAAATCATCACCACTATTATTTAAATTAATTGAAATAGCAATAATAATAATTGCTAAAACAATTATACAAACATATATACAGATTAAAAGATAAGAACGTTCCTTACTTTTATCCACAGTATATGGTGATCGTATTTTTTTAACAGTCTTTCTCTCTTTTTTAGCTTCCTTAATATCTTCTAAAGAAAGTCTAGATGTATAATCAAACAAATACTCATTAAATTCATCAACTAAATCTTCTTTATCAAGTCCTAAATATTTCGCATAATCTCTTATAAAATATTTAAGATTATAAATATCCTTAAAAGCCTCAGAATTACCCGATTCAATATTTTCAATTTGCGATGGTCTTAGCTTCAGATCTTCCGCAACCTCTTCCACCGAAACCCCAATACTCTCCCGGGCCTCTTTTAGTTTCTCACCAATTTCTTTCATATATAATCACCTTAAATTTTCAAAAAAAATAATACTTTATAAGCCATGTTCTGTTCCTATTTCTAGGCGACAAACATTTATCTACCTTATAAAAGGTCCTTAAAAAAGTTCTTGATTCCTTTTTGTAAAGCTCCCCTACCAAAATTTGGGTTTCTTGCTTGCGGGGTTTACCACGTTTCACTCTTTTGTTACCAAAAGCATCGTCACTGCGGCACTTTATGTTTCTACTACCCATTAGGTCCTCAAAACGCCGTTAGTCAAAGACTACCATAGGTTATTTTTTCCCTATGCACAATCACTACAACCATCACAGGTTGTGCAAGCATGGACTTTCCTCTACATTACAAAGAATGCAGCGTTTGTCAAAGTATTATTTTTCTCCGTAAATTATCTTCTCAAGATTAGAAATTCTTCGAAGTAAATCGGCGTTGCTCACATTGTCATTACTAGCTTCTCTCAAAACGTCAAGTTTCGTTCTTGCATTACGAACCTCTTGTTTCAATCTTATATTTTCGTCAATTAGTTCTTTTTTTTCTTTTTCATAATCCCTAATTATTGAAAAAAGCTCTTCATAATCATTAATGACATCATCTAAAAACTTATCCACCTCTTGAGGTCGATAACCCCTAGCATCAAATTTAAATTCCTTTTCCAAAATATCCTTTGGAGTTAACATAACTCTATCTTGAAACACGGCTATCCTCCTCTTTCCCTATTAAAACAATTTTCTCAAAAAAATTACTTTTTGTCAATCTCTAAAGAAAGATAAAAACTAATCCTCTAAAACTGCTTTTATTCGTCGAACACCCGCACTTGATGCCTCTTCCTTAACAATCTTAAAATGACCTAAAACATTAGTATGTTTAACATGTGGACCACCACATAATTCTTTAGAAACATCTCCAATTTCATAAACTGTAACTTCATCTGGATACCTTTCAATAAATCTGCATTCCGCACCAGATTTTAATGCTTCATCTTTAGTCATTTCTTTTCTTACAACTGTTAAATCCTCTTTAATCCATTTATTTACTATATCTTCAGCCTCTTTTATTTCTTCCTTTGAAAGCTTATGATCACAAGTAAAATCAAATCTCATCCTCTCAGGTGTTATATTACTTCCCATTTGATGAGAATCTTTACTATTTAAAACTATCTTTAAAGCTGCATTAAGTAAATGTGTAGCTGTGTGATATTTAACTTCCATCTCACTAGTTCCAGCAAGACCACCTTTAAATTTACCTATAGATCCAGCTTTTGATTTAGCTTGATGTTCCTTAAACTTTTCTTTAAAGCCTTCATAATCAACTGTCATACCACGTTCATTTGCTTCTTCAATAGTCTGTTCAATTGGAAAACCATACGTATCATATAATTTAAATGCTATATCTTTATTAATCTCATTTTGATTATTTTTAGTAAGTTTATCAAATTCTCTTAAACCTTTTTCAAGTGTTCTATTGAATTTAATTTTTTCCTTTTCTAAAACATCTAAAACAATATCTTTATTTCTAGAAAGTTCATCGTAATAATTACCATACTTATCAATAATTATTAAAGCTATTTGTTTATCAAAATCACTATTAATATCAATATTTAAATTCCTAGCATATCTAATAGCTCTTCTAATAAGTCTTCTTAAAATATATCCTTGACCATTATTACTAGGTTTAATTCCAGCATCATCAGCCGCAATAAATGTTGCAGTTCTAATATGATCAGCTACAACCCTCATCGCTTTTTCATTACCTTCATAAGGTAAACCAGTTATTTCTTCTATTTTTAAAATAACATCTTTCCAAATTGAACTTTTATAATTATCATCATAACCTTCTAAAAGCGCAACTACTCTTTCAACACCCATTCCAGTATCAACATTTTTTTGTGAAAGTTCAGTTATATTACCATCCTCATCTTGATAAAATTCCATAAATACATTATTCCAAATTTCAACCCATCTTTCATCGTTGGTATCAAAACCTTTTGGAATTTCATCATCACTTCTCCAGTAAAATATTTCTGTATCACCACCACAAGGACCGGTTTCACCAGCAATCCAGAAATTATCATCTCTACCTAAATAAGCAATCCTATTTTTTGAAATTCCAAGTTCTTCCCATCTTTTAGCTGAAACTTCATCCCTTGGAATTTTATCATCACCTTCAAATACTGTAATCGCAAGTCTAGATACCGGAATATTTAAAACTTTAGTCAAAAAATCAAAACTAAACTTAATAGATTCATTCTTAAAATAATCACCTAAACTCCAATTACCAAGCATCTCAAAAAATGTATGATGTGTCTTATCACCAATTTCTTCTAAATCAGTAAGTCTAACACACTTTTGATAATCACATAATCTCTTACCATAAGGATGAGCCTTACCAAGCAAATATGGCACCAATGGCTGCATACCAGCCGTATTAAATAAAACAGTTGGATCATCTTTAGGTACAATAGGTGCACTTGGAATCTGTTTATGACCATTCTGCTCCATAAATTTTATATATTCATCTTTTAAATCCATACTATAACTTCCTTACTATATCTTCTACCTTCTCTTTTAATTCTTCTATTGTTCCATCATTATGAATGATAAAGTCATAATCATCATAATTATCTAACGCTGTTTCCGTTAAATGCTTCTTTTCTTTATCTGTTAAAACACTTTCATAATTATCACGAATAACCTTTATTTTAACAACATCATCAAACTCACTACTTGGCGTATCAAGTTCATCAGGAAAACGCGCATCAGATATTGTAATAATATCAAAGAAATAACTATATACTCTTATATCATCACATAACCTTTTTATAAAAAAATTAGGGTCAATTTTTGTTCTAATAATGTCTGTCCCAAGTTCTTGAAGTAAAGTTCTTGGTTTAGTCTCCTCACTACCATCCCAATCACTTATCATCATCGCATAATTTTTTATATAACTTCCATAAGACAAATTTATAACTTTAAGTCCCTTACTTTCATAAACATTTTTTATAATTTCTGCAGAAGTATCCTTACCATGACGTGCCTTTCCAGAAAATAAAATAATTTTAGCCATACATATCACCCTTCTTTTTGATAATCTAATAAACCATATTTATTATCAAAAAATACAAATATAGTTTTTGCAACTGAAAGAAGCGGTGTTGAAAGAAGCATTCCAACAATCCCACCAAAATATCCAAATACTAAAAGTCCTAATATAATTGAAACAGGATGTAATTTAGTTGTCTTTGACATGATATAAGGCTGTAAAAAGTTTCCTTCCAAAAATTGAATTACCGCAATCACAATAATGACCAAAATACCGGTCATCGGACTTTGAACAAAACCAACAATAGCCGCAGGCGCTCCACCAATATATGGTCCTGCATAAGGAATAATATTAGTAAGACCACAAAAGAAACCAAATAAAGCTGGCGCTTTTAACCCAACAGCCCAAAGACCAAGTGATGATAAAACAAACACAACACCACAATCAACACCAGCACCTTTAACATATCTTCTTAAAGAAACATTAATATCTTCTAAAAGAGATACTGTTGTTTTTCTAATTTTCTTTGGAATAAAATTAAATAAATTACTACTATTATCAAAACTAATAAGTAAAAAGAAACCAATAATAAGTCCTAAAATAAATGTTCCAAGACCTGAAAAAATCCCAGAAATTGTCGATATAATATTCGTTGGAAGTTCCTCAGTAATATTACTTGTAAATTTCTCAAAATCATTAAATAAACTAGCTTTAATACCAGAAGCATCAAGTCCATGAATTGTATCAAGCTTATCTAAACCATTTACAATCCATTCTTTAATAGCCTCAAAAACACTTGGAGCAATTTTTAAAAACTCTTTAATTTGTGAAGCTAAAAGCGGAATAAGCATCCATAAAATAAACGCTATCACCACAAAAAATATTAAATAAGCTATTACTGCCCCTAATTTACGATTTATTTTCTTACTCTCTAAAAAATGAATAAAAGGATCAAACAACCACGCAATTATTAAACCAATAAAAAGTGGAAGTAAAACCTTAAAAACCGTAAAAAAGAAATCTAATATCTTAGTTTCTTTACATAATTTAATAATAACATAAGCTCCGAGCGCAATTAAAATTAAATAAAATACCCGAAGTACTTTAGCAGATAATGATGAAACTTCATTTATCTTCTGAACATCTAATTCCTTTTTTTCTTTCCTACTAAACATAAATTACACCGTTAAAAGTTCGTCTTCTTTTACTTTTAATTTACTATCAGTATCTTTATTAAATTTTTCAATTATTTTTTGAACTTCATTTTGAAGTCTTTCTTTTTCATCTTCAGTTAAATCATCAGATTTTTTGATATCATTATTCGCATCTTGTCTAATATTTCTTAAATTAATTTTACAATCCTCAGCCATCGCTCTTACTTGTTTAACATATTCTTTTCTTGTCTCTTCAGTAAGCGCTGGAATATTTAAAATAATTGACTCCCCATTATTATTAGGTGTAAGACCAATATTAGCCTCATAAATACCTTTTTCAATATCACCTAAACTAGATCTATCAAATGGTTTAATCATAAGTTGTCTAGCTTCTGGAATTGAAATAGTTGCTAAACTTTTTATAGGTGTAGGTGTGCCATAATAATTAACCATTACCGCATCTAAAATTGCGGGATTAGCACGACCTGCCCTAACGTTTACAAATCTTTTTTCCATAGCATCAATTGCTTGAGTCATTTTTATTTCTACTTCATCTAAAATATCATCCATTAAATTCACCCTTCCATAAAAACTATTATAATATATTTATTAATTAAACACAAGTTTTATACCTTAAAAAAGATAGTATTAAAATAGGATATTCCAAGTTTTACATTAACAAACTTTATAATCACATTTACATAAAAAAAGTAAATAATATTAAATCATTTACTTTAAAAGATTATCATAATCTTTAAAACCAACAAGTATTTTATTTTTTGATACAATTATTGGTCTTTTAACAAGCATCCCATTTGATGAAAGTAATTTAACTTTTTCATCAAAACTCATATTAGGAAGTTTATTTTTTAAATTCATTTGTTTGTATAACATTCCAGATGTATTAAAAAATTTCTTTATATCAAGTCCACTTTCCTTAATCCACTTTTTAAGTTCATCTTCTTTTGGATTATTTAAAACAATATCTCTAAGTTCATACTTTATATCATTAGTATCAAGCCATTTTTTAGCTTTTTGACATGTTGAACATTTTGGATACCAAAAAAATATCATAATATCACTATTTCTTTCTATATTTCTTTTTAATTTCTGAAGTATCAGAATTATTAATTTCTTCTTTCATCTTGTTAAAATAACTTGGTTTAATAAGTTCAATTTGATAAACAATAAGACCGCACATTGGATTAGTATCTTTAAGTGCATAAATGTCATATTTCTTATATCTAAACCAGTTAAACAAAGAAGAACCGTCTAAAGAAAATTTACAATCGTTTTTACTAGTAAGTAAAATCCCACTTCTTAAAAATTCAGTAATTTCTAAAAGTTTTAAATTAAATATCTCATCAGCATTTATCTCCCAATTAACTCTTAAATAAATTGCTGAAGACCTATAATCATTAACATTTTTAATGGTCTCCCAATTATTTCTAAGCCATTGGTAAACCAATGTGCCATCAGAAAATCTAAGATCCTTACTTCTAACCACTTTTTCTTCTTTCATAAATATCATATATGCTTCAGATAATTTATCATCAAATGTCAAAGCTCTTTGTCTATCTAATATATATTTTACTTTTTCATTCTTATCATATAATTTTTTTAAATCTTTCTTATAATAAGTTAAAAATCTAAAAACTAAACTACCATCACTAAATAAATAATTATCAGATTTTTTAATCCTACCATTTTCTAAAATAATATCATATAACTCTAAAACTTTTTCACCAAAAGAAAGTTTTTTAACATTCCAGTTCATCACATCTCTAATATATAAAGAATAATCATCACTTCTACTAAGAATTCTTTCTTTATTTCTAATAATAAAGTCATAGACTCTAGTACCATCATTAAATAAAATATCATTATTAGAAGAAGGTTTACCATGCTTTTTTATTATTTCATATAATTCCTTTATTTTATCATCAAAATTACTCATTATTACCCTTCTTTAAAACTTTTCTTTTAACTTCATCACTTATTTTAAGAGCATCTATAGCTTTATCAAAAGTATGACTATCTAACTCACATAATTTTACATACAAACAATTTGTATATAAATCATCATCTTTTCCAAGTAAAATAAGTCTTTTATTAGCATGTAACCAATTACCTACATTAGTACCATCTTTAAAAGTTATATCTTCATCATCTGAAGGAATATAATTTAAATCACATAATATATGAACAACTTCTATCAATTTTTCTCTAAAATTATTGTTCCCCTTATAATTTTTAATTTGAACTCTTGAAATAGCTTGTCTAATATCATCAGATGATTTTGCTAAAATATCAAGTTCTTTTTTATAATTATAAAACCAATCGCGCATGCCATAGCCATCTTTAAAAAATACCGCATTATTAAGCCAATCTTCATTATTAAAATAATTTAAAGCATAATTACAAAATTCATTTAATTTTTCTTCAAATGACAAATAAAGTTTACTTGAAATAAATTTAATTTTATCATTAAAAGGTGCCATTAACTTTAAACGTTTTTTATATCTATAAATAAAACGCTTTAAAGAAATACCATCGTTTAACTCATTATCATCACTATCATCACCATAAGGTAAAAATTTATTTTTCATTAAAAAGCAAAATACCTCATCAATCCTATCAATATAAAGTTGATAATTACTAGTTCCATAAAAACTTTTTATAATATTTTTTGTCTCAGAAATATTAGAAGATAATAATCTATCATAATTTTGTTTAAACCAAACATTAAATAAAGTTCCATCTTTAAAAGTTTGTCCATCAAAAGGAAAACCATTACTTAAAATAAATTCATTAAACTCTCTAACTCTAAAATAAAAATCATCAAATAAATAAGATTTTAAAATAACGCTAACTCTCTCATCTTCTGAAGCCAAAATCTCTAATCTTGCTCTTTCAATATCAATCCACTGTCTAACCTTCTGACCATCAGAAAATTTAATAAGCCTTTTAGTCCCATATTTATCACGATCAATAATACTATAATATAATTCATTTAATTTTTCTTCAAATTCATTCATATATTTCCTCCATCAAATATGTGTATTATTATATACAATTTAAGTGAAATGTCAATGATACAAAAAGATAGATAGTCTAAACTATCTCATGTATTTTTTAATTTTATCAAATGATGAGTCCTCTAAATCAGTCTCACTCAAAGATTTAAATAATTTCTTTTGTTCACGTGATAACTTTTTAGGAATTACAACATCTAAAACAATATACATATCACCATGTCTTCCAGTATTTACATCAGCAATACCTTTTCCTCTAATACGAAGTTTATCACCTGATTTACTTCCGGCAGGAATTGTTAATTTAACCGTTTTATCAAGAGTTGGAACATCAACCTTATTACCTAAAACAGCATCAGTAATTGTAATCGGTAAAGTTAAATAAACATCATTACCATCTCTTTTAAATAATGGATGAGGTTCAACATAAAATTCCAAATAAATATCCCCATTTGGTCCACCATTTAAACCAGCATCACCTTTACCAGATATACGAAGTTGATTACCTGTATCAACACCAGCTGGAACTTTAACTTCAATTTCCTTAGTTTCTTTAATACGACCAGTTCCATGACATCTAGCACATTCGTGTTTAAATATCTTACCTCTACCATGGCATTTATCACAAGTAGTTTTAGTAGCAAATGAGCCAAGTATAGTATTTTGATTTACTGTAATTGTTCCAGTTCCATGACATTTATCACATGTTTCAGGATCAGTTCCACCTTCACCATTACAATCTGGACATTTTTCATTTAAAGTAACCTTAATTGTTTTTGTACATCCAGATACAGCTTCATCAAATGTTAAATCAATTCTAATAACTTTATCTTGACCTTTCTGAGGTCTATTACTATGCCCTCCAAAGCCGCCAAAACCACTAAATCCAGAAGAAAAGCCGCCAAAACCACCAAACATACCTTCAAAAATATCATCTAAATTAATATCACCAAAGTCAAAGCCCGAAGCTCCACCTGTATTACCATTGAAAGCTGCATGACCAAATTGATCATATTGTTTTCTTTTATTTTCATCGGATAAAACCGCATAAGCCTCTTGAGCCTCTTTAAACTTTTCAGCCGCATCAGGTTCTTTAGAAACGTCTGGATGGTATTTCTTAGCTAATTTTCTAAAAGCACTTTTTATCTCAGCTGAGCTAGCATCTTTACTTACACCTAAAACCTCATAATAATCTTTTTTATCCATAAAACTCACCTACTTCTCATATAATTTTTCAAATTCATTTATATAACCTTTAAACATATCAAGCGCATTTTGAATAACTTCCGGACTGCTTATATCAACACCTGCGACTTTAAGTTCTTCTGTCGCATCCATACTACCACCTAATGATAAAAATTTCAAGTAATCTTCCAAGGCATTAGATTTTTTATTTATAATATTACTTGCAATAAATGCTGCTGATGCTAAACCAGTTGAATATTGATAAACATAGAAATTATAATAAAAATGAGGAATTCTAGCCCATTCATACCTAATTGCTTCATCAGTTATCATATTTTTACCAGAATACTTTTTATAAATATCATAATAATTTGAAGAAATAAATTCACTGGTTAAAACTTCACCAGAATCTTCTTTTTTATGCATTAAATCTTCAAATTCCGCAAACATCGTCTGCCTAATAATTGAACCTTTAAAAAGTTCCATCAAATTATCTAGAATATATAATTTCTCTTCCTTAATGTCAGTATGTTTAAGCAAATAATCAGCAAGAATAATCTCATTAACCTGTGAAGCTACTTCAGCTACAAATATCTCATATTGATGATGAGCATAATCATTATGTCGATCAGAATAATAAGAATGCATCGCATGACCTAATTCGTGAGCAATTGTAGAAACATCATGATAATCACCAATAAAGTTTAATAAAACATAAGGATGAGTATTAAAGCATCCACGTTCGTAAGCTCCACCAGTTTTACCCTTATTAGGCATTACATCAATCCATTTTTCATCAAATGCCCTTTTCAAATTATTAACATAATTATCTCCTAAAATAGAAAGCGCATCTAATACCAATTTTTTAGCTTCATCATAAGAATATTTCTTATCATAATTTGGAATTAATTTAGAATAAATATCATAAATATGAATTTCATCCAAACCCATAACCTTTTTCTTCATTGAATAATAATCATCCATAATATTTAAGTTTTTATTAACTGTAGAAATTAAATTATCATAAATTTTATTAGAAACAAATGATGAATCTAAAGCTGCCTCTCTAGCACCTTTATATTTACGTAAATGAGCTATTTTATTAGATGAACTAACTTTACTACTATAAGCACAAGCAAAAGTATTTTGCAAATTATCATAGCCTTTATATAACTTGTCAAAAGCTTCCTTACGGACCCTTCTATCTTTACTAGTTATATATTTACTATAATTAGTATTATTAAGTTCTACAGTATTACCTTCTTCATCTTTAATAGTATCAAACTTCATATCTGCATCTCTTAAATAGTCAGATATATTCTCTGGTAAATCCAAAGACATATTTAAAGTAGCTAAAATCTTTTCTTCTTCCAAAGAAAGTATATGCTTCTTTTGCCGAAGTAAACACTTAAAATCATACTCATATTTTCTTAAGTTCTCATTTTCTTCCATAAATTTATTTATGTCTTCCTCACTTAATTTTTCAAGTTCAGGCATAACATAAGAAGTTGCTAAACTAAATTTAGAAAGTAAATTTTCAACCTTACCCTTCATTTCTTGATAAACAGTATTAGTCGCATCCTCATCAAATTTACAGAAAGCATAAACATAAATTTTTTCTACCTTTAAACTAACTTCATCATTAAACTTAAAATAATCATAAATATCCTTACTATTATTAAGCTTACCTTTATATTTTTCAAATTCTTGTGTTAATGGTAAAACCTCTTCAAAACATTTATTAAATTCATCATCTGACTTAAAAAGTTCAGATAAATCCCATTTCATATCATCAGGTATTTCACTACGTAATTTTTCTTTTAACATATTGTCCCCATTTTCTATTTCAAAGAAAGTTCTAGTCACCTAGAACTCCCTTTTTATTTTTCTTCATAATCTGCGTCTTTTACATCATTTTCTTTATTTTCATCTGAAGATTCACTTTGAGCATTTTTAGCTGCTTCTTCATAAACCTTAGCACCTAAAGCCATTGCTTTTTCATTTAATTTATCTTTCTTAGATTTAATATCTTCAATGTCTTCTTTTTTCAAAGCTTCTTCAAGATCTTTAACTAAATCTTCTGCTTCTTTCTTATCTTTATCATCAATCTTGTCACCTAAATCTTTAATAGATTTTTGAACCATAAAGATTGTTTGTTCAGCTTCATTACGAACATCAGCTTCCTCTTTACGTTTTTCATCAGCAGCTTTATTCTTTTCAGCTTCTTTAACCATTTTATCAATCTCTTCATCAGATAAGTTAGTAGAAGATGTAATTGTGATTGATTGTTCTTTATTTGTTCCTAAATCCTTAGCTTTAACATTTACGATACCATTAGCATCAATATCAAATGTAACTTCAATTTGAGGAACACCTCTTGGAGCAGCTGGAATATTAGTTAATTGGAAATTACCTAATGTTTTATTATCAGCAGCCATAGGTCTTTCACCTTGTAAAATGTGAATATCTACTGCAGGTTGATTATCAGCAGCTGTTGAGAATACTTGTGATTTACTTGTAGGGATTGTTGTATTTCTTGGAATAAGAACTGTACAAACACCACCTAAAGTTTCAATACCAAGTGAAAGTGGAGTTACATCAAGTAAAACGATATCATTAACATCACCAGTAAGTACTCCACCTTGAATTGCAGCACCCATAGCAACAACTTCATCAGGGTTAACTCCCTTAGAAGGTTCTTGACCTAATTCCTTCTTAATTGTTTCTGGAATAATTGGCATTCTTGTAGAACCACCAACTAATAAAATTTTATCAATATCTTTCTTAGTTAAACCAGCATCTTTTAAAGCTTTTCTAACTGGCTCTAAAGTTGATTCAGTTAAATCACGAGTTAAATCTTCAAACTTAGCTCTAGTTAATGTTTGCTCTAAATGAACTGGACCATCAGCACCTTGAGAAATAAATGGAAGAGAAATTGTAGTACTTGTCATACCACTTAAATCCTTCTTAGCTTTCTCAGCAGCATCTTTAAGTCTTTGCATAGCCATTTTATCTTTAGTTAAATCAATACCTGTTTCCTTTTTAAATTCAGATACTAAATAATCAACGATTCTCTTATCATAATCGTCACCACCTAAATGGTTATTACCACTTGTAGATTTAACTTCAAATACACCATCACCAATTTCAAGGATAGATACATCAAATGTACCACCACCTAAATCGTAAACTAAAATAGTTTGATTCTTATCTTGTTTATCAACACCATATGCTAATGCAGCAGCAGTTGGTTCATTAATAATTCTTTCAACCTCAAGTCCGGCAATCTTACCAGCATTTTTAGTCGCTTGTCTTTGAGCATCATTGAAATATGCAGGAACTGTAATAACCGCTTTATCAACCTTTTCACCTAAATAAGCTTCTGCAGTTTTCTTTAAATCACCCAATATCATTGCACTAATTTCTTCAGGTGTATATTCTTTACCATTAGCTTTAACTTTCTTATCTGTACCCATTAATCTTTTAATAGATGAAATTGTATCAGGATTAGTTACCATTTGGTTTTTAGCAGCTTGTCCTACTATAATTTCACCATTTTTAAATGCAACTACTGAAGGAGTTGTTCTCGAACCCTCAGGATTAGCGATAACCTTTGGCTCACCTGCTTCCAGTGTTGCCACACAACTATTTGTTGTACCTAAATCTATACCTATAATTTTACTCATAATATATCATTCCTTTCCTTACTTACTTACCTTAACCATCGCTGGTCTAATTACTCTATCCTTAAATACGTAGCCTTTCTGCATAACTTCAACTACATATCCAGACTTCATACCATCCACTTCTTCTGTCATAACAGCTTGATGATACTTTGGATCAAAAGGCTTATTTATACCGTCAATAGCCTTTACATCATATTTATTTAAAATATCAACCAAATGACAATAAATCATTTTAAAACCTTGCAAGAATTTTGAAAGTTCATCAGTTAAGTTATCATCATCAAGACTAATAGCTCTTTCAAAATTATCAACAATTGGCAAAATTTCAATAATTAAATCCTCATTTGCATATTCTAATTTTTTACTAACCTCTTCATCTTTACGCTTACGATAATTAACCATATCAGCATCTCTACGTAAAAGCGCATCTTCTAATGCCTTTATTTTTTCAGCATCACTATTTTTTATATCTTCTTTAATCTCATTAGCTTTATCAGTAACCGCTTTCTTAGCATTATCAGCAACTTCTTTTACTTTTTCATTTTGCTTCTTAAGTTCTTCCTTCATCTTATCAGTACTTTCAGAAAATTCTTTTTGAACTTTTTCTTTCTCATGATCAAATTTCTTTTTAAATTTCTTTGTATCATTATTGAATTTCTTTTTAAAATTCTTTTCATCTTTACTGATTTTATTTTTTATATCATCATTTTGCATTTTATCACCCGTTAGTCCTCTAATTGTTTTTCAATCTCTTTAATTTCTTCCTCCAAAGACTTTGCTAATTCTTTGTCAGCTTTTTTTAACTCTAATTCAGCTTTTTTCTCTTCAAGCTTTTCCTCAAGTTCATTTTTTTTATCTTTTAAAGTATCAACAGTTTTTTTAAAACCTTCTTTTACTTTATCTTTACCTTTTTCAAAGTTTTTTTTCAAATCAACAGCGCCCTTTTCAACATTTGCTTTTAAATCCCTAGCACCATTTTCAACTTTTTCTTTTCCTTCTTCTAATTTTTCTTTTAAACCATTCTTATCCATATTAATGACCTTTATTCATAATCCCTTTCGAATTCTTTTTCAGCCTTTTTAATACCTTTATCGATCTGACGATCTATTTTTCTTTCTTCTCTTTCTTCTTCTCTTAACGATTTCTTAAGATCTCTATCCATTTCTCGTTGTTCCTTCTTTTCATTTCTTTCCATTTTCTTAACTTCATGATCACTCATATCATAAATTTCTATATCTTTTTCTTTAGCCATATTAATCACCTTTCCTTTTGAATAGTATAAACTATTCTCCTCTTTCTTCCTCTTTAATTGCTTCTTTTGCCGCTTTATAATCTTCTTTTAAATCTTTCTTATCTTCATGTTTAATTTCTCTAAGTTCCTTTTTAACATCTTTCAAAGCTTCTTTTTCTTCACGATATTCTTCATTTATATCTTTTTTAGCTTCTCTATAATCTTCTCTTAAATCTTTCTTTTCATCCATAATAACATTCCTCTTTCCTTTAAAATATAGTCCCTATTTTAAACTATTTATCTAATTTATGTCTAAACTTGTTTTCTATTTTATTTTTTTCTTCCTTTATTTTTTTATCTTCATTCTTAAAATCATTTTTGATTTTTTTCTTTTCTCTATCGAATGCTGCCTTAAGCTTTTCTGTATCTGTCATATTATCACCTTCTTTTAAATCTTCTTGATGTTTTCCTTAACATAATTAAGCAAAGCCTCAGCCCTATTATATTCCATTCTTTTTGGTCCAATTAAAGCAATTGTTCCCTCTTCACCATCTTTGTAATAATATGTTTTAATTACCGAAACATTATCATCAAATTGGTTTTCTGAGCCTATGTAAATCTTAATTCCATCATCGCCTTCTCTAATGTTCTTAACTAAACTTGCATCATCAAATTTATCAAGAAGCGATCGAACTTTATCTACATCGTTAAACTCTGGTTCTTTAAGTAAATTACCCGCACCTCTAACATATAAATTAGTTCTTGGTCCAAAATTAGCAAATGCATTATAGAAAGCATTATATAAATCCTCATGTCTTCTAACATATTTAGCAATTACTGGTTTAACACCAAATTCTAATGCTTGAGGTACTTCACTAATTGGAACTCCAGCAATTAACTTGTTAATTATTTCAACAGTTTGCCTTACCTCTTCTTCACTAATATTAGGGTCAATACTTATATACCTATTTTCTACATGACCTTTATCAGTAATAATAAGAGCAATTACTTTACCACTACCAATTGGAACAACTTCAACCTTAGCGATTTTATTATCATCAGAGGATTTACCGAGCACAACCGCCGTATAATGAGTAATCTCTGATACAATATCCATACTTTTTGAAATAGCATCAGATAGCACCAAAGCATTATTCGAAAATATTTGTTCAAGCCTAATAACTTCCTCGTCGCTTAATTCTTCAGGTTTCATAATATTATCAACATAATATCTATATCCCCTATCACTTGGAACTCGACCAGATGATGTATGCATCTTTTGAATAAAACCGGCATTTTCTAAATATGCCATTTCATTTCTAACAGTTGCACTAGAACATTTAAGCTTTCGACATAAAGCATTAGAACTAACAGGCTTTGCACTCTTTATGTAATTTTCAACAATCAATTTTAAAAGTTTTTTTTGCCTATCAGTCATTTCATCACCTTCTTTAGCACTCTTTTCCTCTAACTGCTACAATCATACCATACCCAAATAGCAATGTCAATAAAAGAGTGCTAATTTATTTCATGTTTCAATTATATTACACAAAGGATAAAAATATTATCAAAAAAACGTTTCCAATAACACATTTAATACACAATTCTTTTAAAATTAAAGCTTTTTTCACACAAAAAAATACATCCTGAAAAATGTATTTTATGATTTTTTAGTCATTCTTTTTGTGATTATTACAGCCAAAGAAATAAATATAATTCCAATACTAGCAATTATGATTGACATTTGTGCTGATGTAGATGGTACTTCTACTATTTGTCCATTATCTACTTTTACCTCATCTTTATTTTTTTCATCTTTTGTTTCTTCAACATATTTTGAAATTGTGTATGGATTTGCCTCGCTACCTTCACCATTTAATTTAATATCAGATGACAGATAAAACACTGGTCGTACAATATGCCGATTACCTGCATTTGTTTCTCCAGTACCACCTATATAAAATACGCTATACACAGAGCCACTAAGAGGTGAAACTGTCCATGACTTATAATCATATAAATAATTATGTTCAAAACTATTCCAATGACATGATGAATTACTGGAGTATGTACTTACGCTTGTACATTCACTATTAGTAGACGCCTTAATATAATCTGACGCATTCATTAAAGCTATTTTGCCCTTCCATTTATATGCAGATTCTTCTTTTATACTTTCAGATAAATTTGTTTGGTTTTTTGCAATTGGTCCTACATTCCATGTTCTCTCTAAAATTAAACTTTTAATATCACTACTTAAATCATTATAAAAATCATTATTTAAATATGTATTTAAACTTGCATCCTTTTCTGGCAAATTTTTAAGTGTTCCATTCACCTCCCTTGGCATTTGAGTTACGTTATTACCATTCGAATCTAATGTAGTTGTATTGCTTCCCCATGACTTACAATTACTCTGAGCTGAGCAAAAATCAGCAGAATTAAAAGAAATTCTCTTATTGGAGTCATCATCCCATGCAATACCGCCAATGCTTTTTCGTCTTATAACTTTTATAGTTCCATCTTTTTCTACTGATATTATTCTATAAAGGTCATTGCCTAGTTTAATATAGTTATTTGGATTCGCTCCTTTATAGACATATCTTCCATCTACAGTATTATCTACATATAAACCATCACCGGTTGTAACAACATTTTTCTTTAATATATCAGCCGCTTTTTCTAAAGCTTTTACTGGATAAAAAGATACACTTAAAATAAATATTGTTAGTGCTAATAATAATTTTTTCATATATTTAATCCTCCCTATCTTACAATACCAGTTTATCAAAAAAAAAAAAAAAAAAAAAACAAGTAATATTTTTGATGAATAATTTTATAAAAAAAGAGTCAAATATATTAAGATCCTTTATGTATTACTTTATATCATAATTCCATATATTTAATTTACCTTTAGCAAAAATAGGAGTAATAGGTTTTACATCCTCAAAAATCCATGCATATCTTCCTTCTTCATATAACCCTAAATTATACTCATTATTATCTTTTTTTATTTTCATTATAAACTCTTCATCCATATAAACACAATTAACTAAATTAACTTTACAAATTATATAACCATGATTCATTTTCATTTCATTAATTAAATCTTTTATATAATCATTATTTATAAATTCTTTAGCAAAGCCTTTACTCGCATGAATATATAGCTCTCCTCTATAATTAGTTTTAAAACTTCTTGTTTCAATTAATTTATAACCATTCATTATTAAACTAGCAAATGGCTCTTTAATACTTAATACTTTCATACTAATTAATATTTAGATAAGTTATTAATAAACTCTTCTTCATCCCAAATAGTAATACCTAAATCTTTAGCTTTAGTAAGTTTAGAACCAGCTTCTAAACCGGCAACAACAACATCAGTTTTTTTACTAACACTTGACGTAACTATCCCACCTAGTGATTCTATTTTTTCTTTTGCTAAATCACGTGTAAATCTATCTAAAGATCCAGTTAAAACAAATGTTTTATCTGTAAATAAAGTTTCTTCTTCACTTACATCTTTTAAATAATACATATTTACACCAAAATCTTTTAATTTAGAAATTAATTCAATATTTTTCTCATCACTAAAGAATTTATTAACACTTTTCGCAATTGTCATACCAATATCTTTAATACTTGCGATATCTTCTAAAGAAGCATTCATTAAATTATCTATATTCTTAAAATTACGAGCCAAAATATCAGCTGTTTTTCTTCCAACATGCCTAATAGAAAGACCAAACAATAATCTTTCTAATGATAAATTTTTACTATTTTCTATTTCCTCTAAAAGCTTATTGACACTCTTTTGACCATATCCTTCTAATTCCATTAAATCTTCCTTATGATGACCTAATTTATAGAAATCTTCATAATCAGTTAAAAAACCTAAATTATAAAAATCTTCAATAATTCTATCTCCAAATCCTTCAATATTCATCGCATGACGTGATGTATAATGAATTAATTTTTCTTGTTTCTTAGCTGGACAATGTTCATTTAAACAGTAATAAGCAGACTCTGACTCTTTTCTAACAAGCACCGAACCACATATTGGACAGTTTTTTATCATTTCAAATTTCTTAAGTGGAACTTCTCTTCTTTCTGGAAGAGATTTAACAACTTCTGGAATAACATCTCCCGCTTTTTTTATCGCAACAACATCACCAACTCTTATATCTTTATCTACCACATAATCTTCATTATGTAAAGTTGCTTTAGATATAAGTGAGCCCATAACCCTAACTGGCTCTAATATCGCAGACGGTGTAACCTGTCCAGTTCTTCCAACCGTAAATATAATGTCACGGACTTTAGTAAGCACCTCTTCAGCAGGAAATTTATAAGCGATTGCCCACTTAGGTGTTCTTGCAGTATAACCTAATTTTTGCTGATCATCTATATCATTTACCTTAATAACAATACCATCAATCTCATAAGGTAAAGAAGACCTATTTTTAGTCCAATAATCAATATAAGAAATAAGCTCATTAATATTATTTAATTTTCTATTATTTGGATTAATTACAAACCCAAGTTCTTTCATAAAATTTAAAGCATCAAAGTGCGTTCTAATACCATAATCCTCAGGATCTGGTAAATGATATATAAAATTAGATAAATTACGGCTTTTAGCCACCTTAGAATCTAACTGTCTAACACTACCTGCTGCTGCATTACGGGGATTCGCAAAATTAGCTCCATTTTCATTTAATTTATTAAATGAAGCTTTACTCATATATATTTCTCCCCTAACCTCAATATCAATAGGCTTATTTATTTTAAGAGGAATATCCTTTATAGTTTTCGCATTATGTGTAATATCTTCACCGAAAGTACCATCCCCACGTGTCGCAGCTCTAACAAGCAGTCCATTTTTATAAAGTAAAGAAACAGAAAGACCATCTATTTTTAATTCCGCTACATATTTTGGATTAGGAATAGTTTTCCTAATTCTCTCATCAAATTCATATATTTCATCCTCATTAAATATATCACCTAATGAAAGCATTGGAATCTCATGAGTAACTTTTTTAAATTCAGATATAACCTCACTACCAACCCTTTGAGTTGGAGAATCAGATCTTTTATAATTAGGATACTCATTTTCTAATCTTAAAAGCTCTTCCATATATCTATCATACTCTTGATCAGTTATCGTCGGATTATCTAAAGTATAATAATCATGATTAGCTTTATCAATTATTTTTATTAACTCATCTATTCTTTTTTCTACCATTTAAATTCACCTCTTTAATTATAAACGATTATCACTTAAACATCAACAAACATAAAAAAAACAATTAAAATTTTAACTTTACTATACTTTACAAATAATAAAAATAATTTTATAATATAGTCCAATTTACAAATTAAAATCCTCCTTTTTATGGTAAAATTAAAAATGTCGCCCCTAAAATAGCAAGGAGGATGATTTATATTATTACAGTCTGTGGAACACTAGAAATTATAATTATTCTAATCATAATTATCTTACTATTCACATTACTAAAAATATTCAACATATAGAAGGGAAGAAATATTATGAAAGAAAGATTATCAATACCAACTATGATAAAAGAACTTACAGATGATAATAAAGAAGTAAGAGAGATTTTATTAAATTTAATAAAAGAACCAGAGCACGTAAAATATATAGAATATCTATATACTTTAGAAATAAAAGGCAATCTTATTATAGAGATATGGGATAAAACAAATAAAGATTATAAAAAATTTGCAGAATCATTAAGTCAATTAATTTGTTCAGCACAAAATTCACAATTAATGAAAACATTACACGAAAAAAGAAATAAACAAAAAAATATTAAAGTTATTAAAATAATGAAAGATGGTAATGAAAAAGCTGAACACATCTTAAATAAAATAATTGAGGATGGGCACCCAGAGTATATTTATAAACTAAATGATTTAAATCTATGGGGAATATCAATCGTTAAATTATGGAATTATACCGGAAAAAATTTACTTTCATTTTATAAAAATATCGATAAATTAATTGACAGAAAAAACAAAAAAATAAATAGATTTTTATCAAAACAACCTTTATTAACCGATAATTATGAAGATGAATTTTATCATATTAACTATGATGACCTTGATTTATCACAAGAAGAAGAATATGATGTAATTGGTAAAAAAAATCAAAAAGTAAAAGTTAAAATTATATATGGGGACTTTCAAAGTAAAAAAGCACACGAATTATAAAAAATAAAAGATTTTAAACTGTTAAACAATTACGTTACAGCTTAAAACCTCTTATTTTTTTTATACAATGTAATAATATAAATTTACATTAAATTAATTATTTTCTTTTCGGAAAGACCAGTCGCCTTAGAAATAGTTTCAATATCTAAATTCATATTAAGCATATTTTTAGCAATTTCTATAGACTTTTCTTTTTCACCTATTTCGAGTCCACGTTTTTCACCAACTTCTTCACCCTTCATAAAACCAGCTTCCTCACCTTCAGAATATAAACTATTATTTAATATTTCCCTATCTTCTTCTTCACTTAAAAACTGAGTAAATCTTCTATCTTTATTTAGTGTAGTTATTTCATCCTTTACCTTTTCCATAAACTCATCACCTTTCATAGAATCCAGTTCTTCTTTACTTGCTGCAAATACTGCAATAAATCCAAAACTTCTATCTCCATTATACCAATCTTTCATTATTTTATCTATATTA
>CACZST010000037.1 GCA_902783895.1 uncultured Erysipelotrichaceae bacterium | reverse complement strand
CTGGTGATAGTCCCTGCCTTATTTATATAAGGCAGGGACCAAATAAATTATTGGTTTATATCGATAATTTTAAAGGGAATAATACGAACAAAGAAAACAGTTAGAAAATATATAATAAAATCACATAGGTATGGGTGTGATTTTTTGCTTACTTTTATGTATTTAAGATTAAACTATCATAATTTTCTTGAATTATAGGCATAATTAAGGTAAAATTATTATAGTAGGTGAGGCAGATGAATAAAAAAGGGTTTACTTTGGCAGAAATATTAGGTGTAATAGTTGTTCTTGCACTTATTTTAATTCTTACTGTTCCAAGTGTGGTTAATATGATAAATAGTAAGAAAAGTGAAGCTGAAGGTGTTAGTGAGGAAATTATTTATAAATCAGTTGATGAATATATTTATGATAATCCTTCTTTATTTCCGAAAGATAAGGCGGGAAGGTATTGTATAACAATTAAAGATTTACTTGATGATGGTAAGCTTTTACCGACTGGTAAGAAAAATGGACAAGATATTTTTGTTAATACTTCTACTGGTAAAGATTATACCGAACTTTCAGTTATGGTTACAATTTATAGTAGCGGAAATAAAGAATATGAAATAAAAAAAGGTTCTGAATGTAGTACTCTTGCTGCTCTGCCAATGATAGATTTTATTGTTGATCCTTCAGGCTCTTCTTGGGTTAAAAATAGAACTGTTAAAATTTTATATCCTAAAATGAATGGATATAAATATTATTTTAAGGAAAATATAAAAGATATAAATACTGGTAATTATAGTGCGGGTGGTTTTACAGAAGTAAATGGTCTTTCAGAATATAATAATGATTATTTATATAAAAAGGTAACTTATGATAAGATTGCTAAAATATATGCAAAAATGAAAAAAAGTACAGTTATTTCTGGAAGCATCAATATCGTTAATGTAGATAGTGAACTTCCAACAATTGATAATGTTGATGTACCTACTGATTGGACAAATGTTAATAAAAACGTTAAAGTTAAGGTAACTGATAAGGTAAGTGGCGTTAAAGCTTACTATATTAGTAATAATAACAGTAAACCATCAGAAAGCGATTTAGGCTGGGTTAATATTGATTATTCTGCTGGAACAAAAAATATGGTACTTAGTTTAGGTGAGGGAACATATTTCCTTTGGATAAAGGATAAGGCTGGTAATATTAATGGTTCAGTAAAACAATTTAAGGTAGATAAAATTGATAATGTAAAACCTACATGCACTATTTCGGAAAATCCAACAAGTACTTCAATAAATGCAACTCTTACGATTCAAGGAACTGATAACGAAAGTGGTTTAGCATCTTCACCATATTCTTTTGATGGAACTACTTTTACAAATAAAAATACAAATGTTATTAATAAAAATGGTCTGCATACTGGATATATTAAAGATTTAGCTGGTAATATTGGTCAGTGTGATATTAATGTTAGTAATATTGACAGAAAGCCGGCAACTCCAACAATTACAAATCCAACAAATGGTAATTGGACCAATAAAGATTTTTCTTTAACTGTTAATACTAGTTCACCTAGTGAAATAATAGGTTACTGGTATTATAGTTATGATCAAACTAATTGGGTAACTTATGATAAGAGTGGTTATGATTCTTTTGGTAAAACTGATTTTACTACATCACCATTTTCTGCTCAAAGAGATCAGAATGTTTATATAAGAGTATGTAATAAAGAAGCAAGTGGGGCATTAGATAACGTTAATTGTTCTGATAGTGCTTCTACTAGAATTAGGATTGATAAAACAAAACCAGTTTTAAATTATTCTTTAACAAAAGGAAAAGGTGGAAATTATACTCCTGGAACTGAACTAGTTGATGATAGTATTATAAGAAATTTATGGGGTACTGATGCGAGCCCAAGCTCAGGTATAAGAGAAATTCAATGGCGAAGTAATGGATCAAATACTTGGAATAAGGAAAATAATACTACTAACTGGAAAATGACTTCTGGAACTAATGATGCTTATTTTAGGGTTATTGATAATGTTGGTAATATTAGTAATGAGGTTCATTTGGTTTTAAAAATTTATAAATCATGTAGTAGTACTAAGACTGTCTATGGTTCTTGGGGTGGCTGCTCTAAATCTTGTGGTGGTGGAACTAGGTCAAGGACTGTTAAGGTAGTTGATGCTAAAAATAATAGTAAGGTTTGCAGTTCTAAAACGGAATCACAAAGTTGTAATACTAAGGCTTGCCTGCAGGCTAATTATTGTTATTATAGCGGTGATGTGTTAGTAAATACAATTTCTTATGTTTGTACTAATGGTCATACTCATACAAATGGTTATAGGGCTTATTGTACAGATGGTAATGGAACACCAGTATTTCAAAATTGGTGGTGGTGTCCGATGTGGGCTCCTGGTAAAGCAGGTCCTTCACCAGTTTTACATGGATATTAGGAGGTAAATCTATGAATAGGAATAAAATAATTTTGACATTTTTACCAATAATAATTATTTGTTTACTTTTGGCTGGCTATTTTGCTAGTAAAAATTCAAGTGGCGAAAATATGAAAGATAATCATTCTGATGAAGGTGCACCAATGATGAGTGATGAGGTTTATAATGAACTTAAAGATAAAACAAATAATAGTGAAAAGCTTTTGGAAAAACATTGTTTGGATGATCTTTGTGTAAATAGTATTAAGGTGAGTGTTGCTCCCAATATGGGTATAATGCAATTTGAACTTCAAAATATTGGTTCACAAACTCTTCCAGCTGGTTTTGTTAAAATGGTTTGTAAAAATGATAGTTCTAAGGTTTATTATATTTATCATAATGCGATGAAACCTAATGAAATAGCTTTATTCCAATATCAGTTTACAGATAAGTCTCCTTATGAGATAGATGATTATGTGCTTATGGAATTATCTCCAAAAGAGTTAAAGGAACGTGAAGCTTCACTTAGATATTAAGTTTTGACAATATTAAAATATTATGATAATATTAGTTCATAAAGCGATGAGGAAAGAATATTAAATAATCCCTTATAGAAAGTGAGCTTGGATAGTGAAAACAAGTTATAATATTATTTAATTCCTACTTTCTTAGCGAAATGAAAACATTTCCGGGTAAAACCGTTATCTTAAATTAAGTTAATAAAAGGATGGTACCGTGCTTATGCACTCCTTGGTGGCCATTCTTTTTTTGTTTTGAAAGGGTGATAAAATCAAATTAAAAAATAGTTTTTTCTATACAATTAGAGATGATATTAAAGATGAAGATTCTATAAGTGGTAATTTACTTGTTAGAGGTGGAATGATTAAAAAAGAAGCTAGTGGTGTATATATGTTTATGCCAATGGGTCTTAGAGTTAAGAGAAAGATAGAAAATATTATTAGAGATGAGATGAATAAGTCTGGAGCTTTAGAGGTTTCTATGCCTGCTTTAATACCTAGTGAGATATTTAAGAAATCAGGAAGATATGATTCTTTTGGTCATGATATGTTTAAGTTAAAGGATAGAAATAATAGAGATTTTTGTTTAGGACCTACCCATGAAGAGCTTTTTGTTTTGGCTGGACTTGAGAAAATAAAATCATATAGGGATATGCCTTTTAATATTTATCAGTTTCAAGATAAATTTAGAGATGAGGCAAGACCAAGATATGGTTTAATTAGAACTAGAGAATTTACAATGAAGGATGCTTATAGTTTTGATGTTGATAGTAAAGCTGCTGATATATCTTATGATAAAATGACAGTTGCTTATAATAATTCATTTAATAGAATGGGTATTAAGTATAATATTGTAAGAGCTGATACTGGACTTATGGGTGGTGAGCTTTCAGAGGAATTTCAAGCAATTACAGAAATTGGTGAAGATATAGTTGTTTTATGTGATAAATGTGATTTTTCTTCAAATATTGAGGTTGCGAAGGTAAAACCAAGAAGTTATGATAAAAAGAGAAAAAAAGAAAAAGAAATGGTTCAAACTTTTGAAAATAAAACGATTGAGGAAGTTTCAAAATTTTTAAATGTTCCAGTTAAAGATATTGTTAAGACTTTAGCTTATGATATTGATGGTGAAATTTATTTTGTTTTAATTCGTGGTGACCGTGAACTTAATGAAACTAAACTTCAAAAATTATTTAATGCATCTTATGTTAATATGGCTGATGAGATATCACTTATGTCAGTTACTGATGCGAAATTTGGTTCTTTAGGACCTATTGATGTTGATGTTAAGATAGTTTTAGACAGTGAAGTGTTAGAAATGACTAATTTTGTTACTGGAGCTAATGCTATTGGATATCATTTTATAAATGTTAATACAGATGATTTTGAAATATATAAGTCAGGTGATTTAGTTAATATTAAGGAAAATGATGAATGTCCAAATTGTGAAGGTAAAATTTATTTTAAAAAGGGTATTGAAATTGGTAATTTATTTAAGCTAGGCACAAAATATTCTGAGGCTTTAGGTCTTAGTTATTTAGATGAAAATAATAATTTAAAACCAGTTTATTTAGGTTCATATGGAATTGGTATTGCTAGATGTATGGCGGCAATTGCGGAACAGAATAATGATGAACATGGTCTTATTTGGCCAGTTTCAGTTGCTCCTTATACTGTTTGTATCGTTCCTGTTAATACAAAAGATGATGATATTAATAAATTATCTGAAGAACTTTATAATAAATTTAATGAAAAGCTTGATGTTTTATTAGATGATAGAGATGAAAGAGCGGGAGTTAAATTTAAGGATATGGATTTAATTGGTATTCCATTTAAAATAGTGGTTGGTAAAAAAGCAAAAGAAGGAATAGTTGAATTAAAGTCACGTGATGGAAGTATTGATATGGAAGTTCCAGGTGATTTAGTTTTAGAAAAAGTTTTAGAACTACTTTAAAATGACATTATTTTGATGTCATTTTTTTTATACTTTATTTGGGTGGTGAAAGTGACAGTATATATTGATGGGGTGATATTTTTAAATTTATATTTTGATTTTTTACTACTTATGAGTGTTTCTACTATTTTAAAAAGAAATACATCTATATTTAGACTTTTATTAGGAGCTTTTTTTGGTAGTTTAACTATTTTAGTTTTGTTTTTTAATATTAATTCATTTCAGCTTTTTTTAATAAAAATATATTTAAGTATTATTATGTGTTTAGTTAGTTTTGGATATAAGGATTTTAAATATACATTTAAAAATATTTTATTTTTGTATATTGTAAGTATTTTACTTGGTGGATTTATGTATATGCTTAATATTGAATTTAGTTATGAAACAAAAGGTTTTGTTTTTTTAAATAAAGGCCTTGGAGTTAATTATATATTTTTAAGTATAATTTCACCTTGTATTTTATATATTTATGTTAAGGAGATGAGAAAATATAAAGTAAAAATTGGTAATTATTATAAGGTTAATATATTTTTAGAAAATAAGATTTTAAAATTGAATGGGTATTTAGATACAGGAAATAGTTTAAAATATAGTGGTAAAATGGTTATTTTAACTAATATTAAAAATAACTTTAAAGGTAAGAAATATTTAATTCCTTATATGGTTATTAATGGAAGTGGAGTTTTAGAATGTATAAAAGTTGATGTCGAGGTTGAAGGACTTGGAATATTTAAAGATATTTATTTAGGTTTTAGTAATAATTTAAAAAATTTACAATCTGATGTATTGCTTAATGGATATATGAGGGAGGAATAAGATGATTAAAAAATTGATTGAATTTATTAAAGGAATATTTGAAGAAAAAGAAGTTTATTTTATTGGTAGCGCGGATAAGCTTCCAGCTCCACTTTCTAAAGAGGAGGAAGTTTCTTATGTGTTAAAAGCTCAAAATGGTGATGAATATTCAAGGAAAAAACTAATTGAACATAATTTAAGATTAGTAGTATTTTTAGCTAAAAAATATGAAAATACAGGAATTGATTTAGAAGATTTAGTTAGTATTGGTAGTGTTGGTTTAATTAAAGGGGTTAATACTTATAAACTTGATAAAAATATAAAACTTGCGACATATGCATCTAGATGTATTGATAATGAAATATTAATGTTTTTAAGAAAAAATAAACGAAGAAAGAGTGAGGTAAGTTTTGAAGATAGTTTAAGTTTTGATCCAGATGGTAATGAACTTCATTTAGAAGATGTTTTAGGAACTGATAGGGATATTGTAACTAAGGGGTTAGAAAAAGAAATTGAAAAGAAAATATTATATGAGGAAATTGATAAACTTTCTCCAAGAGATAGAAAAATAATGATTATGAGATATGGTCTTTTTAATCATGAGGAGATGACCCAAAAAGATGTTGCTTTAGTACTTGGAATAAGCCAATCTTATATATCTAGAATTGAAAAAAAGGTTATTAGAAGACTTAAAAGTAAAAGTTGATTTTACTTTTTATTTTGATAAACTTAGATTGTATGATAGGAGAGGATTAAAATGAAGAAGTTATTTTTAACACTAACAATAATTCTTTTAAGTATATCTTTTTATCCAGTAAAAGCCATGGAGAAAACAAGTGATATACTAAAGAAAAATGTAGTAACAACAGGTGATGGACTTTATGCAGATAATACTGTAGATGGAAGATATATTTATAGAGGAG
>CACZST010000036.1 GCA_902783895.1 uncultured Erysipelotrichaceae bacterium | reverse complement strand
TGTTAATCCTTTTTTAAAATGATACCTTATCATTAGTTAAAAAGATACCACTAATATATAGTATAATATCTCATTGGAAAGGAGATATTATTATATGCATAATAAAGAATATGCATTAAAACTTGTTCAAGATAAAATTAATGATTTAAATAATTTTTCTTATTCTCAGATTGCTAATTTAACTGGTTATAAAAAACTTCAAATTGTTAGATTTTCCAATCTGCTAAAAGAAAAGGATATTGATTCTATTTTAGTTCACGGTTTAACAAATAAACCTTCTAATAATTCACCTTCCAGCAAAGAAATTGAATTTATTAAGAACTATAAGAATAAATATCCGATAATTAGTATACAACAATTTCAAGATATTTACCATGAAGATGTTATTTGGAATCCTGATATGGACAAAGTAGTTAAAGATAACAATCTCAAAGTTAGAAGTTATTCTTTCTTTGAATCATTGTATGAAAAGTTTCATTGGATTAAACCTATTAAGCATAAATGTTTTAATAAGGACTTTGAATCTCATCCTTTAAGAGAACCTTCCCCTAGAAGAGGTATCCTAATTATGATTGATGGTACTCCTCATGATTGATTTCAAAACGGCAGAAAATCGTCACTACATCTTGCTATTGATGATGCTACTGGGGAAGCTTTATGTGGTTGGTTTATGCCTACTGAATGTTTAGAAGGTTATGTTAGAATGCTTCAGATATTAGTTACTAAATACGGTATACCTGAAAATTTATATTCTGATAGACATACTATCCTTATTAATCCAAAAGATGGCGAATTAACTAATTTTGGTCATATGTGTGAAGATTTAGGTATTAATATTATCGCTGCCAATACCCCTCAAGCTAAAGGTAAAGTTGAAAAATGGAATAATACTATTCAGAATAGACTAATCAATGATATTAAAAGATATAATATTAAATCTATTGATGAATTAAACATATTTTTTAATGATTATTATTGTAACTATTTAAATCAAAAATACGCTTATGAACCTAAAGAAGAAGATGTCTCTTTTGTTCCTTTAGACAACATAGATTTATCTAATATACTTTGCATCAGAGATACAAGAACTATACTTAATGGCAATATGATTTCTTGGAATAATAATTATTATCAAATATTAGATAAGGATAATTCTATTAAACAAATATATAAAGGAACTGAGATAATGGTATTTGAGAATATATTGACCAAGGTAGTTAGAATTAAATATTACAATGTCTTTTATGAAACAAAACAAATTGAAGGACACAGACAAGATCCAGTTAAAAGAGAACAAATGAGAATAGATAATCAAAAACAACTTGAACAGGTTTTAAGAGAACGAGATGAAAGATTAAAAGCAAGGGCGAACAAAGTGAGTTCATCATGACCCTTGCTTTTTAGATTTCATCGATTACAATACCTATACAAACAAAGTTCATCTTTGTTTGTTATCCATATTATAAATCGGTATCATTTTAACTAATGTTTAACACATTTTCTAGGTAAATAAATTAATTAATTAGTATACAATCAATTTACAAATTACGACAAAATGTGATAGAATTATTCTAGGTGATAATATGGATAGTAAAAATATTGTTTTAATAATTTGTGGTTCATTTATAATAATCATATTATTTATAACTCTAACTATAAATTTTATGAAAAAATCCAAACGAAAAAAATTAAAAAAAATGCTTGAAGAATTAGATTATCAAAAGAACCAAATCGCATCAACTCCAGTTGGACCAGAACTTTCAAAAATAGAAAACTATTCTGAAAATGAAAAAATGAGAATTTTATATGAAAACTGGGAAGAAAGATTAAAAGACATCAAAGAAACAAAAATTCCTAAAATAACAGACATGTTAATAGAAGCTGAATACTCACTTTCTAAAAAGGATTATAAAAGCACAATGTATAAAATAGCAAAATTAGAAATGGAAGTATATAAAGTAAAAACATCTACAGATTATTTATTAGATGAAATTAAAGGTATTACTGACAGTGAAGAAAGAAATAGAGGAAATATCACCAAAATAAAATCAAGATATCGTGGATTATATGAAAAATTTAATGAAACAAGATCAGAATTTGGACCATATGAAGAAACCGTAGCTATGCAATTTGAAAATATCACAAAACGTTTTGAAGATTTCGAGATACTAATGCAAAGAAATCAATATACTGAAATACCAACAGTTTTAAATTCCGCAACCGAAATGCTTAACCACATAGAAGTAATCATCGAAGAACTTCCTTCAATAGTTTTAATTGCCAAAGGAATATTACCTAAAAAAATGAATGAAATAAATGAAATTTATAAGCGCATGACCAAAGAAGGATATCCACTTGATTATCTAAATATTGAATTTAATATCGAAGAGGCTAATAAAAAAATAACAGACATTTTAGATAGAGCTAAAGTGTTAAATATCGAAGACAGTTTATTTGATTTAAAAGTATTAACCGAATACTTTGAAAATTTATTCACAGATTTTGAAAAAGAAAAAATAATTAGAAAAGAATATGAAGAATCAGTAATTGCCATAGATAAAAAAATAAATAAAACAACCTCACTTATTAATGATATATATATCCAAATAGATGACCTAAAAAGTATGTATAAACTATCAGATGACAGTATAAAAACATTATATGAAGTGAAAGACGAAATGGATGAACTAAATAGTGATTATAATATCTTAAAAGATCACACTCAAAATAATAGTTTTGCTTATTCAGCTTTAACAAATGAAGTAAATATTTTGTCATCAAGACTATCAAAAATAGAAAATAAATTAGATAGTAGTCTAAATGTAATTGGTAATATGCATGAAGATGAAGTAAGAGCTCATCAACAACTAGATGAAGTTCAAATTTTGCTTAAAAAAGCTCAAAATCAAATAAGAAACTACAATTTACCAGTAATTCCAAATAGCTATTATGTTGAATTAAAAGAAGCCAAAGAAGCTATGAATGAAATTGTTAAAGAACTAGATAAAAAACCAATCACTATAGAAACATTAAACACCAGAGTTGATACTGCAAGAGACTTATCATTAAAACTTTATACCAAAACTAAAGAAATGATAAAAACAGCCATGATGGTCGAAACAACAATAGTTTATGGAAATAGATTTAGATCATCATATGAAAATCTAGATAAAAGTCTTAATTATTGTGAAGTTTTATTTAACAAAGGTGAGTATGCCAAAGCACTAGAATTAACAATTAATTCATTAAATAAAATTGAACCTGGTATTTATGAAAGATTACTTAAACTATATGATAAATCATAAATATACCGTAATAACTAAAGAAAGTCATAATATTATGGCTTTCTTTTTTATAAAAAATATACTATAATTATGAAAGCAAAGGAGTAAAATTATGAATGAATTAATAATGATTAAATATGGTGAACTTACTACAAAAAAAGCAAACCGAAAAATGTTTATTAAAATACTAAATGATAATATTGAAAAACTTCTAAAAGATGAAAATATAAATATCACAAAAAATAGTGTAAGAATGTACATTGAATGTGAAGACGCTAACAAAATAAAAGAAAAATTAAAAAAAGTATTTGGAATTTATAGTATTGTTGTCGCTTATAAAGTAAATAATAATATTGAAGATGTTTTAGAAAAATCTTTAGAAATAATGGATAAAAATAAAAGAACATTTAAAGTTGTAACCAAAAGAGCAGATAAAAACTTTAAAACACCATCTATGGAATATAGTTCAAAATTAGGTGGATTAATTTTAAAAAATACTGACTATAAAGTAGATGTCCACAGTCCAGATATAACATTAACCGTAGAAATTCGAACAACTGGAACTTATGTATATACAGATGAAGTATTAGGCGCTGGCGGATATCCAGTTGGAGTTCAAGGAAAAGGACTATTAATGTTAAGTGGTGGAATAGACTCACCAGTTGCTGGATATCTTGCCTTAAAAAGAGGAGTAAATGTTGAAGGACTTTACTTTGAATCACCTCCACATACTAGTGAAGAAGCTAAAAACAAAGTAAAAACATTAACAAAAATAATTAATGAATACTCAGGAAAAATGAAACTCCATATTGTACCTTTTACAAAAATTCAAGAAGAAATTTATAAAAATTGTCCTGAAACCTATATGATTACTATCATGCGAAGAATGATGTACCGTATCGCAGAAAAATATAGTAAAAAAATAAATGCTAAAGCTATTATTAATGGTGAAAGTATCGGTCAAGTAGCTTCACAAACATTAGACAGTCTTATGTGTGTTAATAATGTTACGAATATGCCAATAATAAGACCAGTTGCTTGCTTCGATAAGTTAGAAATTATTGAACTTGCTAAAAAAATAAATACATATGAAACAAGTATATTACCATACGAAGATTGCTGTACAATATTCGTTCCTAAACATCCGGTAATAAAACCAGAACTTGAAAAATGTATAGAATATGAAAATTTATTCGATTTTAAGCCTCTAATTGAAGATGCGATAAATAATATTGAAACAATAACTAATTTTGATGAAAATAAATTTGAAGACCTACTTTAAATTTACAAAAATTTCCATAAAAAAAATAGTATGATATCACTAAATGTACACACTATATTAATGTACAGGAGGTGAAATACACATGACTAACAAAAGTAATCGTTTAGTAGTTCCTGGCGCTAAAGAAGCAATTGAACAAATGAAATACGAAATTGCTAACGAATTAGGCGTAAAAATGGGTCCAGATGCCACTAGTAGAGATAACGGATCTGTAGGTGGAGAAATTACTAAAAGACTTGTACAAATGGGTCAACAAAATATTTCAGGTTCTAAATATAATAAATAACCCCTGTAAAGGATAATAAATCTTTTACACAAAAACAGCGATAAAGTAGCTGTTTTTTTATTATTCTTTATAAATAATTGAAATAAATATGAAAAAATGTTAAAATTTAATAGAAGATAGAGGCTGATATAATGGTTATATATTTACTTAGAAAAAATCAAATAATAAGTTTAAAGTTACCAACAATTATTCAAGGTAATTACTGGCTTAGCTATAAAGATGACGAGGGAAGTGAAGTAAACCTTGTAAATATTGAAGCAAGTAATGACCAGTGGATAGTTAAAAGTAATGAAGAAGCATCTGTATATTTAGATGGTGTATTTAAACAAAATATAATTTTAAAAACTAATCTTTTATACAAAGTGAAAACAATTAAAGAAGTCATGCTTATTTATTGTATGCCATTATTTGATACAAGCTTCAAATCTTTTAAACCACTAAATAGTGAATTAACAATCGGTAAAACTGCCCAAAACGCAATAATGTATAACTACAGTTTATTAGATGATGTACATGTTAAAATCGTAAATACAAATAATAATTGGACAGTCACAAACATAAACCCTGATAATATAATTTATGTAAATAAAGAAAGAATAAATCAAAAACAACTAATAGCTGGTGATTCAATATTCATATATGGTTTAAGAATAATTTTTATGGGTGATTTTTTCATTATAAATAACCCAAATAATTTAGTTAAAATAAATGAAAGATTAGCCTTAAAATCGTCAGATGTAATCGAAACGATTGATGCTAACTTCCAAGAAAATCCTTATATAATAAATCATCTAGAAACAGATTATTTTGAAAAGTCACCAAGATTCATTAGCGGTTTTGAAAGAAAAAAAGTAGTCATTGATCCACCACCAACTAAACAAGAAGATACAAGTATGCCAATGCTATTCACAATTGGTCCAATGATGACAATGGGAATGGTTTCTATGGTTACAGGTTTCAATGCTATAAGCAGTATTTTAAATGGTAAAAGTAGTATTGAAGACCAACTACCAACATTATTAATTGCCCTTGCCATGGCAATGACAATGATTTTATGGCCAGCATTATCAAGCAGATATCAAAAGAAACAAATGAAAATAAAAGAAGCCGAAAGACAAGAAAAATATAAGGATTATTTAATCAAAAAAAGTGAAGAAATAGAAATACTTATGAATAGAGAAAAACAAGTATTAATTGAAAATAATCCACCAATTTCTGAATGTCAAAGTATTATTTTAAATAGACAAAAAAACTTCTTATGGACAAAAGAAATATATCATCCAGATTTCTTAACTATTAGATTAGGTCTAGGTAAAATAAAACCTAACATTGAAATAGTTCACCCCGAAGAACATTTTTCAATGGTTGAAGATAACTTAAAAGAACTATTGAATACAACAGTTGATTGCAAAGAATATATTGAAGATGTTCCTGTTTTAATTTCACTAGTAAATAAAAAAATATCTGCAGTTATTGGAAGCAAAGAATTAACCGATAAATTCCTACAAAGTATCTTACTTCAAATAATGACTTATCAAAGTTATAGAGATGTTAAAATCGTATTTCTAACATCAAATGATAACCAACAATTTGAATACTTAAAAACATCTATGCATTTATTTAGTGATGCTATGGATATAAGATTTTATGGAGATAATCCTGATGATATAAAACAAATATCAAATTATTTAACTAATGTCTTTAATCATCGTAAATATAAAGATGATGAAGAAATTAACAACCTAGATTACAAAAGTTATCCACCTTATTATTTAATTATAGCTGATAACAATAATGTCACTAAAAACACAAGCATCATCAAAAACTTATTAAATGAGGATATAAATTATGGTTTCAGTATATTGTTTATAAGTGATAAATTATCAAGTATTCCAAATGAATGCACAACCTTTATAACAGTAAGTGGTGAAAATGGTAAAAATTCCGGTATGTTTGAAAACGAATTAATTTCAGAAAAACAACAACTTTTTGAGGCGGAATTAAAAATGCTAGACTTAATCGATATGCCTAAATGTATATCAGTCTTATCAGAAATACCACTAAGAAAAAATAGTTCAGTAAAACAAATACCAAAAACACTAAGCTTTTTAGAAATGTATAATGTTGGTAATGTCAAACAATTAAACACACCATTTAGATGGCAGGAAAATGACCCAACAATAAGTTTAAACGCTCCAGTTGGAATTGACCAAGATGGAGAAATATTAAAACTTGATATTCATGAAAAAAGTCATGGACCACATGGACTAATTGCTGGTATGACGGGTAGTGGTAAAAGTGAATTTATCATAACTTATATTTTATCATTAGCCATAAACTATCATCCAAATGAAGTATCATTTGTCTTAATAGATTATAAAGGTGGGGGACTTGCCGGAGCCTTCGAAAATAGAGAAACAGGCATAAAACTTCCACACTTAGCTGGAACAATTACAAACCTAGATACAGTAGAAATGAATAGAGCATTATCATCAATCAGAAGTGAATTAAGAAGACGCCAACAATTATTTAATGAAGCAAGAGATAAATTAGGTGAAAGCACAATTGATATATATAAATATCAAAGATATTATCGTGATGGACTTGTAGATAAACCAATTTCCCATCTATTAATTATATCTGATGAGTTTGCTGAATTAAAAACTCAACAACCCGAATTTATGTCTGAACTTATTTCTACTGCTCGTATTGGTCGTTCTTTAGGTGTTCATCTTATTTTGGCCACTCAAAAACCTTCAGGTATAGTTGACGACCAAATTTGGAGTAATAGTAAATTCAAAGTTTGTTTAAAAGTTCAAGATAAAGCCGACAGCCGTGATATGATTGGAACATCAGATGCTGCATCAATAGTTGATGTTGGAAGATTTTATTTGCAGGTTGGATATAATGAATACTTAGCTTTAGGTCAATCTGCATGGTGTGGAGCTAAATACATACCACAAGAAAAAAGGTTAAAGAAAGTAGACACTGATTTAACATTTATTGACAATATTGGTAATGTAATAAAAAAAATAGGTAATAAAGCTACGAATTCAGTTAAACCAAGTGGTGAAGAGTTAACAAGTATTGTTAAATACTTAGTTGATATTGCAAATGAAAATAATATAAAAATTGATAAATTATGGCTTAATAAAATTCCAAACAATATTTATATTAAAGATCTTCAAAATAAATATAACTATACTGTTATAAAAAATGAAATAAATCCAATTATTGGAGAATATGATGATCCAAATAATCAAAGACAAGGATTATTAACATTACCACTTTCCAAAGACGGAAACACAATTATTTATGGTAATGCCGCAAGTGGCAAAGAGGATTTGCTTTCTACAATAATTTATTCAACAATAACTACTCACAGTAGTAATGAAGTAGATTTTTATATTTTAGATTTTGGAACAGGATTATTAAATGCCTTTTCTAAAGCTCCTCAAGTTGGTGATGTTGTCTTCCCATATGAGGAGGAAAAAGTTATTAATTTATTTAAAATGTTAAATCAAATGATACAAGCTAGAAAAGAAATTCTATCTAAATTTAATGGAGATATTAAATTATACAATAATAAATCCCAAAATCCACTTCCAACAATCATTGTAATTATTAATAATTACGAAGTATTTGCGGAAAATTACGAAGAATGTAACGAACAGTTGAATTCACTATCACGTGATTGCTCAAAATATGGTATAATTATAATACTAACCGCGTCTGCCACTAATTCGGTAAGATATAAGTTAAGTCAAAACTTTAGTAGATTAATCCCACTTCAATTAAATGATAAGTATGATTATACAACTATCATAGGCAAGACTAATACATACCCATCAGACAGTATCGGTAGAGGACTTATTCGTTTAGATGAAATATATGAATTCCAAACTGCTTGGGCAGTTGAACGTGAAAATCAAATTGATTTCTTTGAACAAATAAGTATTGAATTATCTCAAAAATCTGAAACAAAAGCTATGGAAATACCAATACTTCCAGAAAAGATTACTTATAATATGCTTGAAAGCAGAGTAGGTAACCTTATTCCAGTTGGTATTTATAAAGATACATTAGAAATTGCTGGTTTCAATTTTAAAGATAATTATACAACAATCATAAGTGCTATTGACCCTGATGTTTTCGCACCATTCATAAAACCACTTTCTAAACTTATTTCATTAAAAAATAATATAATAGTTGCTGATACATACGGAATACTAAATAAATCAGAAAATTATTATACTTCTCATTTTGACGAATTAGTTGAAAGTCTTCATGCCAAAACAATGGAGCAATATGAAAAATATAAAAATAACGGTTATGACATTAATGCCGTAGAAGACGAGGATTTAACAGTTATTATAGTCGGTTTCGGCACATTCTATAGTCGTTTATCTTCTGATAAAGTAAAATTATTAGAAGAAATGATATCTAAAGGCAAAGAGATGAAAAAAATAAATTATGTCTTAATAGATACTCCAGATGCCTTTAGAGCCCATGAATATGAAACATGGTATAAAGGATCAATTACCACAAACGCTGGTATTTGGATTGGTAATGGAATAAATGAACAAATGGCAATTAAATTAATTAAAATGCTAAAAATCAAGAAAAATGTTCCACAAAACTTTGGCTACTTAATAAGCCATGGAACCGCTAAAGAAATAAAACTTTTGGAGGATGACTAATGGATAATAAAATTTTAGTTGAAGTAAATGTCCCAACACTTGATAGTACATACAGTGTATTCTTACCAATTAGTAAAAGAATATATGAAGTTACAGTTTTATTAGAAAAAGGAATAAATGAATTATCTAATGGATTATATAAACCATCTAATAATGTATCTTTATATGATTTAAATGGACAAATTATAAACAAAAATTTAATCATCAAACAAACAAATATAAAAAACGGTTCTAAAATTATTCTTATATGAAAGGAGGTGAGGTTATGAACGGTATGCATCAAGACGGCGCAGGTCTAAGACAAGACGCAGAAAGAATTAAAACTGCAGCAGCAAACTATAGACAAAAAATTAATAGTCTTTATGATGAAATTAATGGAAATGTTAGTGCAGCTGACGAAACTAAAGCTTGGTATGGACCAAAAGCAGGTGAATTTGTTGCTTCTGTTGAAAGCTTAAGAGGTGATTTTGAAAGAATTGCTACAGCTTTAGACCAAGCAGCAAACAATTTAGAAGCTCAAGCTAACGCATGGGATAGATTTGAAGGTTAAGGAGGTGCCAAATGGCAAAATCAGGAATTACATATTCAGCAGTTGATGCAATGGCTTCCAACGTAAAAAGTATCCAAGCCCAAATTTCATCAATCTTTGTTGACGAATTATGTGGTGGCGTAGTAAGTAGTATCGCTAGTCATTACGATGGTCAAGCAGCTGAATCTTATAAAACAACATTTACAAGACTAGGTAATAATGCTAATGATTCTTTAAATAAAGTTGTCGCTGAAATGACACAAAAAATTAATGAAACACAAGCAGCTTATCAAAGTCAAGATGCTAATTTATCATAAGAAATTATTTATTGATTTCTTATTAGTGAAGATTTACTAATAATAGTCTTTGCTAATAAGCAATTAATTAGAAAGGAAGATAAGAATGAATGAAAAGCCAATGAATGCATTTGATTATTTAGATGAGAAAAAAAAACGTGCAGAAGAAATGAGAAAGAATAATCCTGAATTTGACAAAGCCATGAATGAGCAACAAGCAAGGACAAATCAATGGAGAAAAGAAGAAGCAACTGAAACAGCAACTAAAGTTTATAATAGGGCCCATGATGCCCAAGAAACAATACATCAAAAAGCTCAGAAAAGACAAGAAGCTGCATTTGAAGCAAGTAAAACAGATGGAACATTCCACCCAAATTCCGACCCATATTTTAAGGGAGGACACAAATTGGCTGATCCAAAACCAGCTCAAGAAACACCAACCACAAATACACCTTCATCAAATGAATCTTCAACTAAAGTAGCAGATATAAATGGTTCTGTTATAGGAACAACAACTTTGGAAAATCCAGGCACTCAAACACAAAATACTTCAGAACCAATAGTATCAGTAAGAAAATTCCCATCCGCCCAAGAAAGACAGGAAGCTGCATTTGAAGCAAGTAAAACAGATGGAACATTCCACCCAAATTCCGACCCATATTTCAAAGAAGGACACAAATTAGCTGATTCAAAAAAAGCACCAAAAACACAAACTACAAATAAATCATCAAAAATAAATAAACCTTTATTTAGTGGTAAAGCGCCACAATATGGACCATTAGCAGGTGGTTTTAAATCATATGGTAACAATAGAAGTGCTCAAACTGCTAGTAAAAAAATTAAAACACCTTCTCATCTTTCATCAAAAGGTTATTTATCTTCAACAGGTAATTTTGGAACAATAAGCATCCCAAAATTACAAAATCCACCAACATTTGATGAATATGACCATTGGGCAAGCCAAATGGCTATAGCAATGAAAAATGTTGCTGATAGAATACCAGCAGCAGTAAGTGATTTAGAAAGTAATGAATCTACAGTAAGAGCTGGAAGTGATGGAAAAAATGTCATCGCAATAGCTGATAAGGTTAAAAGTGCTAAGGATAATTTAAATGATTACCGTAGTCAATTAGTTTCAGAAGCTGATTATGTAGTAAGAATGGCCAAAAGTATCAATGATACAAAAGCCAATGCCATTCAAAACGAAATAAAGAAAACTATGGTTGATGCAACATATGTAAATGATGTTTCACATTCCGATAATGTTGATATAAGGGCCACTAAAGCTAGTAGTGCAGGTGATTCTACGAAATATCACTATACTGTAAAGTTATATATTTCAAATATAAAGGCTGCTTTTGATAAAAACGGAAGAAGACCTACACAAGAAGATATTGAAACAAAAAAAGCATATGTTAAAGCATTAGTAAGTGGCAAATTAAACAGCGTTGTTTCTGCAGACAAAAGTTTAAATCGTGAATCAACTTATGAAATTAAATTTGTATAAAAAGGAGGTAAAAAATGGCAACATTCTATGAAGTAGATACATTAAATAATGCAAAAAATGGACTTGAAAGTTCTAAAAATTATGTCAATAGAAACATTAAAGATGCTATTAATGATATATATACAGCTCTATTAAATGTTCCAGAAAAAGTTGGAAGAATACCTAGTACTTTAAATTTTGAAACCCCAAATAAAAATGCAATTTCAATAAATGAAGCAATAAATTCCATTAACCAGTCAATTGCTAAATTTAACCAAGAAAACAATGCTGCAATAAACCAAAGTTTATCAATGAATATAGGAACATCTATTGGTGCTTTAACAGGAATTTCTTCATCTCCAATTGTATCTAATAATAATTCAGAAACAAAGAAAGCTTCATCAAATGTAAAAAACATGGATAATGCAAAAAATGTTCAAAATATAACAAGTGATGGAAAAATGACTGATGAAATTGATAAAGAATTTAACAATATTAAGTTCGGTGATAGTTCACAGTCAGAGGAATTTTTCAAAAATGATAAATTTAATATTTCCGATAAATTTGGTGTAAACCCATCAGAAATAGCAAACATGGATATAAATTCTGAAGAATACAAAATTTTAATTAATAATTTAAAAGAAAAATATGGATTTGATGAAGAGGCAGCTAAAGCCTTTATTGCAAATTATGATAAAAGCAATATTACAGCATATTCAAGCTTATCAGATCAAATATTTGATTCATACAAAAATAATCCAGAACAATTCGAAAAAGACTTTGGCTTTAGTATGTACAATAAAAGTGGAGCTCTTAACTCGGCTGCACTAATGACAAATATGTTTATCACTAATAATGATAAATTATTTGTTAAAGATAAAGATGGAAAAGTAACTATTGATCCAGAAAGTGTAAAAAAAGGAAATAATGTATTTGAAAACCAAAAAACTTTAATAAAAGATGAAAAATTTGATGATGAAACTATCAATAAATATTTAAAAGACAAAAATGAAGATTCAAATTATTCTTCTAAAACATTACTAGGAAAAGAAAATTCAAAAGAATTTTATAAAGATGGAACAAATGAATATGATACAAATAAAATAAAACAAGCTGTAACAAATGAACTAGAAAATAATAATAAAGTAACACTATCCATTAGAAATAGTGAAACAGATGCTAATAATGATATTAGATTAATACCTAATGATAAAATTGCGCAAACACAAAACACTACAGAAACATTAAATACCGCGCAAACACAAAATAAGGCAGAAACATTGAATAATAATGCCAAAACATACGATGTACATACATGGTATGATAATGTTGCAAATTCTGATAATTGCACATATGTAACAGGTGTAGATGAAAAAGGATTGACAACATCCACATTTGGTAAATCATTCACTGTTCCATGGGAAGACTTAAAAGGTAATAACTTTAGTATCATTTCTTCAACATTAAAGGTAGGAAAATAATATGATATACATGATTGATGAAAGTCACAAGACTATTTTCCCAACAGTAGGTTTAAATTATTATAATAATTTAGAAAAACAAGATAGAATTTTATATTTACATTTAAGTACCATATATAGAACATTGCTAAACAAATATATAAAATATATTTCCCTTCAAAAATATGATGACTTAATCTTAAATAGTGATTTAGACTTTAAAAAAGTAAAAAATGAAGCTAAAGATTTTTACCAATATTATAATAATGCAGGGTTAAATTATTACTATGTAAGAAATAATATATATGTTGAAAGATTAAATGAAGAGGAAAAACAATTTTTAATAAGAAAAATGAGTAATGTTGATTACAATTTAGATGATGAAAGTATAAACTTTATTGAAAAAACATATAAAAAGCTTATTGAAGAGAAAAATGAAAAAATAGAAAATAATTACTTCTTAAATTTTGGACCAAATACCAGTGAGAGATTTTTCTCACCAAACAACAGTTTAGTAATTGGTTTCAGATATGATTTATCTAATTCAAAAGATAATTGGCTTGAAAATTTAAACAGAAAAAACGAATATTCCAAACTATTAAATAGCGAAATAGAAAAAGACTTAAAACAAAAATTAAACTATGAAGTAAAAGTCATCACATATGATAATCAAAGTACAGTAGATTTATAATAAAAACAACTATTAAAGTTGTTTTTCTATTACCTTATCAATTAAACCATAATCTAAAGCTTCATACGAAGATAAAAAATAATCCCTCTCTGTATCATTTTGAATTTTCGAAAGCTTCTGACCTGTATTTTCACTTAATATTTTATTAATCTTGTCTTTTAATTTGATAATTCTTTCAGCCGCAATTTTAATTTCTGTAGCTTGACCCTTCGCTCCACCTAATGGTTGATGAATCATGACCTCACTATTTGGAAGCGCATACCTAAGTCCTTTAGTTCCACATGAAAGTAAAAATGCAGCCATACTTGCAGCCATGCCAATACAAATAGTTGACACATCACTTTTAATAAAATTCATTGTATCATAAATAGCCATACCTGATGTAATACTACCACCAGGTGAATTAATATATACACTTATTGGGTCATTATTAACTGAATCTAAATAAAGAAGTTGACCCACCACACTATTTGCTAAATCATCATCAATCTCACCACTAAGCATAATAATTCTATCTTTTAAAAGTCTCGAATAAATATCATAAGACATTTCACCATCATAACTCTTTTCTAAAACTGTTGGTACTAATGACATAATTATCCCTCCTAATTTATATTAGGTGTAAATAAAGTCTTTTATTCATACAAATAAGTGACAAAATAAGATATTTTTGGTAAACTGTTTATAGTAAAAGGAGGCTAACATGAGGAACTTAAAACTTAAATATAAAGATATATATATCGATAACATAACCCCAAAAACAAAACTATTTGAAATAAGTAAATTAGTTCAAAATGAATATTCATGCCCAATTGTCGGCGCAAAATTAGGTGAGTTTATAGTTGGACTTAATACTGAAATAAATAGTAATAATAAAGTAGAATTTTATGATTTATCAACAACAGTCGGCAACCGAATTTACGCTAGAAGTTTAGAATTTTTAGTAACAGTAGCCGCAAAAAGGGTATTAGATGAAAAGTCAGATATTTTAATTAATTATTCCCTAGATAACGGTATATTCTGCGAGATAACAGGTCAAAAAATAAATAAATATACCATCGATAAAATAGAAGAAAAAATGCGTGAAATGGTTGAAAGAGAAATTCCATATCAAGAAATGTATGTTGATAGGTTTGAAGCTATTAAATATTTTAAAAGACATCATCAATTAGACAAAGTTAATAATTTAAAGTATACAACTAATAAAACAATCACCTTATATTCCTTAGATGGTGTATATGATTACTTTTTCGGACCTCTTGTATATAATACTGGTATTATGAGCCAATTCAAAATTATTTATTTAAAAGATAATAGCTTTATAATATCTCATCCAGGACCTAATGATCCTAATCATGTTCACGAATATAATCATCATAAATTAACTTTTGATACGTATAAAAATTACCAAAAATGGGGAAGACTAGTAGGAATCACTGCAGTTGCTGATTTAAACAAATTAGGAACTGAAAGTTTATATAAAACAGCAGTAGATTTATTTGAAGCTCACTATGAAGAGCAAATATTCTCAGTTGCTAATAAAATTAGTAAAAATAAAGATAAAATTAAAATAATATTACTCGCAGGGCCATCCTCATCTGGAAAAACAACCACTGCTAATAAATTAGCTTTATATTTAAAAGTTCAGGGAATCACATCCTACCGCATTTCTTTAGATGATTATTTTGTAAGCAGAAGTAAAATACCAAAAGATGAAGATGGTAAATATGATTTTGCCGATATAAAAGCTATTGATACAAAATTATTTAACAATAACATAAATGATCTATTAAAAGGTGAAAAAGTAAGACTACCTGAATACGATTTTGTAACCGGTGATGGTAAATTAAGTAATAGAGTTCTGCAGCTAAAACCAGGTGATATATTGATTGTTGAAGGAATTCATACCTTAAATGATGATTTAACCGAAACAATAGATAGGGAAAACAAATTTAAAATATTCATAAGTCCACTTATGCATTTAAAATTAGATAATCACAATAGAGTCCATACAACTGACGTTAGAAAAATAAGAAGAATTGTTAGAGATAATCGTTGCCGCGGAACTAAAGCTGAAAACACTCTAGAAATGTGGCCAAATGTTGATAAAGAAGCAAGAGAAAGCATTTATCCATATCAAGATGATGCTGATGAAATAATCAATTCATCATTAGGATATGAACTAAATGTTTTAAGAACTTACGCTGAACCTCTTTTATTTGGAATCGACAGTACATCAAAACAATATCCTGAGGCCATAAGATTACTTAACTTACTAAAAAATTTCTTACCAATAACTAGTGAATTTGTTCCTAAAGAATCAGTTTTAAGAGAATTTATTGGTAGAGAAATATAAAGAAAGGAAAAATAAATATGACAAAAGTAGCAATAAACGGATTCGGAAGAATCGGAAGATTAGTATTTAGAATAATGGAAGAAGATCCACAGTTAGAAGTTGTTGCGATAAATGATCTTACAGATCCAATGCAGCTAGCTTACCTTTTAAAATATGATACTTCACATCGTAAATACATGCCAAATGAAATAAGTTATGACGAAGATGGCATTATTGTAAAGGGTAAAAAAATAAAAGTGTATGCAGAAAAAGATCCAAACTTACTTCCTTGGAAAGATTTAGATATTGATGTTGTTTTTGAATGCACTGGACACTTTACAAGTAAAGAAAAAGCCGAAGCACATACAAATGCTGGCGCTAAAAAAGTAATAATATCCGCACCAGCTAAAGGTGATTTAAAAACAATAGTTTATGGTGTTAATGAAAACATCTTAGATGGAAGTGAAACAATTATAAGTGCGGCATCTTGTACAACTAATTGTTTAGCCCCAGTTGTTAATGTTATTAATGATGAATTTGGTATCGAAAAAGGATTTATGACTACCGTTCATGCTTACACAAATGACCAAACAGTTTTAGATGTTGCTCACCCAAAAGGAGCAAACTCAAGAAGGGGACGAGCAGCCGCAGCTAATATCGTTCCCTCAACTACAGGAGCTGCATCTGCTATTGGTAAAGTAATCCCATCATTAAATGGGAAATTAGATGGTAATGCATTAAGAGTTCCAGTAACAACAGGATCATTAGTTGATTTAACACTACAGTTAAATAAAAACGTAACCAAAGAAGAAATAAATAATGTTTTAAAAAATAATACAAATGAAACATTAGGATATACTGAAGACCCAATCGTTTCAAGTGATATAATTGGTGAAACTCACGGAGCTATAGTAGATTCACTACTTACCAATGTTATTGAAACTGAAGATGGACAGTTAGTAAAAATAATTGCCTGGTATGATAATGAAATGAGTTATAGTGCTCAAATGGTCAGAACGGCAAAATATTTATCTAAAATGTAAAAAAGTAATGAAATTCATTACTTTTTTCTTTTTCTTCTTTTATCTTTTTCACATTGAACTACGGCTTTCGCACATAAAATAGGGTCCATATATTTATCTAAATATTCATCCTGCTTTTCAGGCTTTTCTTCAGCATTATCAAAAAATAAATTAGTAATCATAGAATAATCACCATTAACTGCCAAACCACAAGCATAAACCATTTCTTCCTTTGAAATTCTAGTTAAATCTAAACATATTCCGTTTATTTTCGCAAGCTCTTCCGCAAATTCTCTTTGACTTCTTCCGTTTCCTTCTCTAAAAGGATGAAGTGCATCAATTTCAATAAATAAGTGAACAATTTTTTCCATAGTTTCAGCAAAATCATATGCTAAATAATAATTTTCTGATCTAAGTTCATCAAATATTCTCAAAGCTTCAGAATCAATATTCAAATAATTACAGAAAATATGACCCTTAGCCACATCGACCTTTCGAACTTCTCCCGCAAAGTCATATAAATCTTCAAATAAATATCTATGAATTGCCTTTAAATGATTAAAATCAAATCTTCCCTTAGGCCCTTTTAAAATAGTAGTACCACTTAAGAATAATTGAGCAATTTTTGGTCCAATTATTGCTGCTTCTGTTTTTTCAAGTTCATCTTTATCATGGATGCCAAGTTTATTTCTTAAAACATCACTATTTGGGTAACAGTATATACTATCATTAAAACTAAAATTATCTCTATATTCCATATTATTTTCCCTTAGCAACCCTTGACTCAACAATGTCATCTACAATATCTTTAGCGTCTACTTGACCAAGCGCAATTTTCCTTGCTTCATTAAGTGTTTCCTCTGTTGGTTCTAATCCTTCTTGTCTCATCGCATCACGAACTCTTCTAACAAAATCATCAACGTTACCTCTATATTTTGTTAAATCTTTTTCCATAAAACAAGACCTCCTTAAAATAATTATACATTTTTTATAAAATATTGTAAAATTTAAAATGGAACCCATCTATTTAATTACAAATAAAACTTGTTATTAATAGCCATTTGCTTTATAATATTAAATAGGTGAAAGATGATGAAAAGAGGATTTACACTAGTTGAACTTTTAGGAATATTAGTAATATTGGGTGTCATTGTTTTAGTATCAGTACCATCATTAATAACTACTAATAAAGCATCCAAAGAAAATGAAATTGCAGAATTTAAAGCAACCGTTGAAAATGCTGCTGAATCATACGTTGAAACTCATCCAGATAGTTTTACAAACTTAAAAAACTGTACAGGGACAGGAGCTATAACAACCGAAAAATTAGTAAAAGAAGGTTTCTTAGATGGTAGTACAGTAAACCCTGAAACTAATCAAAAAATAATTAATGAAGCAAGTACAGTAAATATAACTTTGAATGACTGTACACTAATATATACTTATACAAACTAAAAAATCAAGGAGGAAGTCATGAAAAAACAAATAAAAGATTTCGATTTAAAAGGAAAAAAAGTAATTATCAGATGTGATTTTAATGTCCCTATGGAAGATGGTAAAATAACTGATAATACAAGAATAAAATCAAGTTTAAAAACAATCAGATATGCAGTTAATCATGGAGGAAAAGTAATCTTGCTTTCTCATCTTGGAAGAATAAAAGAAGACAAAGATAAAGAAAAATATTCACTAAAATTAGTAAGTGATGAATTATCTAAATTGCTTAAAAAGAAAGTAAAGTTTATAAATAAAACAAAAGGCAAGGAAGTAGAAAATGCCGTAAAACAAATGAAAGAAAAAGAAATTATTTTACTTGAAAATACCAGATTTGAAGATTTAGATGGAAAAAAAGAAAGCAAAAATGACAAAGAACTCGGAAAATATTGGGCTAATTTAGGTGATATTTTTATTAATGATGCTTTTGGAACCATCCATCGAAATCATGCTTCAAATGTTGGTATCGCCTCAAACTTACCAAGTGGTCTTGGGATGCTTGTAAATAAAGAAATAAAAGTCCTAAATAAATTACTAAAAAATCCTAAAAAACCTTATGTTATAGTTTTAGGAGGAGCCAAAGTAAGTGATAAATTAGATTTAATAAAAAATTTAGTTAAAAAAGCTGATTATATATTAATAGGTGGCGGAATGGCCTTCACATTCTTAAAAGCTGCTGGATTTTCTATTGGTAGTTCCTTACTTGAAAAAGATAAACTTTCAGAATGTCAAAAATTATTAGATGAATACCCAGAAAAAATAATTTTACCAATAGATATAATCACAAGTGATAAAATTTCTAATGATGCAAAAACCCATTTAAGATTTATAAATGAAATCGAAGAAGACGAAATGGGCTTAGATATTGGGGTAGGTACAATAAAAGTATTTAAACAATATCTTGAAGATAGTAAAACCATCTTCTGGAATGGACCTATGGGCTGCTTTGAATATAAGCCATTTGAAGAAGGAACAAAAAGCTTATGCGAAATCATCGCAAATACAGATGCCTATAAAGTAATTGGTGGTGGTGATACCATCAGTGCAGTTACTAAATTTGGATTTGAAGATAAAATGGACCACTTATCAACAGGTGGAGGCGCAAGTTTAACATATCTTGAAGGTAAAAAATTAGAAGCATTAGATATTATCGATGAAAAAGAATAATAAACTAAATTTTATAATCATTGCCTTACTAACTGCTGTAGTTTTATATTTTACCTTAAAAGATAATTTTAACCAAAAAATAAACTATTTATTATCATTTAATCCATGGTGGTTAATTCTTGCATTTTTAATGATATTAACTTACTGGTTTTTAAAAGGATTAGTTTTATACTTTTGTGTAAATAGATTAGATAAAAAATATACAGTAAAAGAAGGCTTCCACCTTATGATAACAACTCAGTTTTTTCACATAATAACCCCTTTTGCAGCCGGCGGCCAGCCGTGGCAAATATATAAATTAAAAAAGGAAGGTTTATCACTTGGACAAAGCACAAATGTTGTAATTCAGGATTTTATTGTATATCAAATTGCCTTAGTTTTAATTGGAATAGTATCAATTTTATCTAACCAAATAATGCATATATTTCCAAGTGATTCATTCTTAAAATATTTAGTTATGGTCGGTTTTGCCTTTAACTTTATAGTTATTATTGTATTATTTATTGTTGCCTTTTCAACAAAAGGAAATAAATTAATAATTGATGGTTGTCTTAAATTACTATTAAAATTAAAAATATTAAAAGATAAAGAAAAAATTTTAAAAAAATCAGAAGAATTTATAAATAATTTTCATGAAAGTGCGATTGTACTAATGAAAAGTAAATTTAATTTTATAAGAATAATATTACTTAATTTCATTGCTTTAATAATCCTATACTTAATCCCATTTGTTTTAATAAAAGGACTAAACTTATACTTAAATCCATATATAACAATTGTCACATCAGCTTACGTTATGATGATAGGATCAATGGTTCCCATACCAGGGGGGACAGGCGGATTAGAATATAGCTTTCTCGCATTCTTTGGTTATTTTATCAAAGAACCTAAACTTTCATGTATAATGATAGTTTGGCGTATAGTCACATACTATTTTGGCGTTGTAGTAGGCGCCCTAGATTTAAACTTCTACAAAGGAGGTAAAAAATGAGAGTAGGAATATTTACTGATAGTTACCCACCATATATCAATGGGGTTTCAACAAGTATTGTAATGCTTCAAAGAGCCTTAGAAAGACAAGGCCACCAAGTATACGTTGTCACTGTAAACCCTGAGAATATGAATTATAAATATGAAAATGATGAAAAAATTATTAGAGTTCCTGGTATTCCTATTGGAATATATGATTACCGTCTAACATCAATATATCCATTTAAAGTAATAAAAAAAATATCAAAATGGAACTTAGATGTTATTCACTCTCATACCGAATTTGGAGTTGGAACTTTTGCTAGATTAATAGCCAAAGAATTTCATATACCATTAGTTCATACATATCACACAATGTATGAAGATTATATTGAAACAATCACACATGGTTATTTTGATAAAAGTAGTAAAAGAATAGTCGAATATATCACAAAATTTTACTGTGATAGAACTTGTAATGAATTAATCGTGCCAACTAAAAAAACATATGATTTATTTAAAGAAAAATACAAATATGATAGAGAAGTATATATTATTCCAACTGGAATTGAAACTGAAAGATTTTATAAAGAAAAATTTAAAAAAGAAGATTTAAATCATTTAAAAATGAAATTAGGATTTTCAGAAGATGATTTTGTAATGCTTTATATTGGAAGAATTGGTAAAGAAAAAAACATCGAATGTATTATTGAAATTACTAAAGGATTAGTCAAAAAAAATAAAAAGGTAAAACTCCTTTTAGTCGGTGATGGACCAGACATGGAAGATTTAAAGAAACTAGTAAATAAATATAAATTAACAGATAATACTGTTTTTGCTGGGAAGGTTCCTTATGAGGAAACACCAAAATATTATAATATTGCTTCAATATTTATAACCGCAAGTCATTTTGAAACTCAAGGACTCACAGTCATTGAAGCTATGTCGGCCTCACTACCAGCTATATGCATTAAAGATGAAAGCTTTAGTGATGTAATTGATGGATTAAATGGATACATATTTGAATCTGAAAAAGATGCGATTAAGAAAATCTTGCCTCTTACAGCCGATCAAAAATTACTTAAAAAACTCGGTAAAGGGGCAAGAAAACAAGCAGAAATGCATTCATCCAAATATTATGCAGAAAAAGTTTTACATGTTTATAATAAAGCAATAAGTGAAACTTCTCCTAATGGAAAAAACAAACTTACGAATTACTTAAGGAGGATAGGAATATGGAAAAAATAGTAGTCGCAAATCATAAAATGTATTTTGACAGTTTAAAATCTGTTAATGAATATATTGAGAAAATGAAAGAATATAAAGATAAATTTATAGTAGCTCCATCAAACCTATATTTAAAATTGTATACAGATGCAGGTTTCAATGTATCTGCCCAAAACGTATACGCCAAAGATTCCGGCGCATATACTGGCCAAACATCTGCCAAAGCTGCCAAAGACCTAGGCGCAAAATATACTTTAATCGGTCACAGTGAAACAAGAAGTTATTTAAAAGAAGATGAAGAATTAATCAATGGTAAAGTAAAAAACGCCGTAAAAAATGGTTTAACAGTTTTCTTATGTATTGGAGAAAGCCAAAAAACCAAAGATGAAGGTAAAACAAAACAATTCTTAAAAAAACAATTAGATGTAAATTTAAAAGATGTTGATGACCTTTCAAATATTTATATTTCCTACGAACCAATTTGGTCAATAGGAGGCGTGCCACCAACAAATGAAGAAATAGATGATATTGCTAGCTATATAAAATCACTATTTAAGCATGATGTTCATGTTTTATATGGTGGTGGAGTAAATGAAAAAAGTATCACTAAACTTGAAGAAATACCAAATATTGATGGTTATTTAATAGGTGGAGCAGGAACTGACCCTGAGAAGTTAATTAAAATTTTAGAAGTTACCCAAAAGTAACTTCTTTTTTAGTCAAATTATCGACAAAATTAGCTATTTTTCACTCTAGAAAATAGTGTCAAGAATTTGTATAATTTTTATAGTAAAGGAGAAAGAATAAAAATGGAAAAAATAAAAGTATTAATGATTGATGATAATGTAAACTTAATAGAAATGGTAAAAGAATATTTTAAATCAAATGAAAAAATAGACATAGTTTTAGAGGCACATGATGGTTTAGAAGGAATTGATGTAATTAGCAAAAACCAAAATAAATTTGATCTAATAATATTAGATCTTATAATGCCTCACAAAGACGGAATATATGTATTAAATGAAATGAAGAAAAGAGGAATAAAGAAAAAAGTAATAGTCGCTACCAGCTACAATGCATCAGAAGTAATAAGAGAAGTTTCTGAATTCGGAGTAAATTATTATATATTAAAACCTTTTGACCTAACAGATTTAGAAAAAAGAATGTATGATATTGAAGGAAAACAAAATGAAAATAAAAATATAGATTTATATAGTAGTAATCTGCAAGTATCAATTACCAATATGCTCCATGAACTTGGAATACCTTCACATATTAAAGGTTATCAATATATAAGGGAAGCAGTCGGCATGATTTTCGAAAATCCCGGAATAATAGGTGGAATCACCAAAGAATTATATCCTGATCTAGCAAGTAAATTTGATACAACAACTTCAAGAGTTGAAAGAGCTATAAGACATGCGATTGAAGTTAGCTGGAATAGGGGAAACATCGATTTCATGGAAGAAATATTTGGATATAGTGTTGATATCGATAAAGCCAAACCAACAAATAGTGAGTTTATGGTTACAATAGCCGATAAATTAAGATTAGATTTCCATAAAGTAGGATAATCTAATTTTTTTACCTTGAAAAAATAAATAAATAAATATATAATTAACCTATAGTAAGGAAGATGATTAAATTGAATAAAAAAGGATTTACATTAATTGAACTATTAGGTTCAATTGTCATTTTAGTAACTATCGCATTAATAGCTTTCCCATCAACATTAAACATGATAAAACAATCACAAGAAAATAATGATGATGCCATAATTGAAATAATTAAAAGTGCTGCCGCTGAGTATGTAAGTGACAAAGTAAACGATTATCCAAAACAATTAGAAAGCATTAATACTGTTAAAACTTATTCAAATGGTAAAATATGTGTTAAAGACTTAATTAAATATGGGTATATAAATGGTAATGAAATATCAGATAAAACAAATAGTAAATTTCTAGACGATTATGTTGAAGTTACCAGTACCTCTAAAAAATACATGTTTGAATTTAAAGAAGGTGGCTGTTGATGAAAAGAGGCTTTACACTAGTTGAATTATTAGCAGTTATTATAATTCTTGGAATAGTTGCCACAATTACCACACCAATCATCTTAAATTTTATAAACAGTTCTAAAACAAATGCGCTTTTAGATGATGCAAATTCACTTATAAAAATATCCGAAACTTATTATAGTGAAAATACATACAATAATGAATCATTAATACCAGTTAAAATAACTTTCGCAAGTCATAATCAAACTGCTAAAGGACTTAACAAACAAAATGTATGTACATCAAAATCCAACATTTTAAATTATGGTGGAGAAAGTCCTGAAACAGGTAATATATTAATAACTAGTGATGGTAAAATAACACTTTATATATATAATAGTGGTTTAAAAAAATGTGCCTACAAAGGACCAAATGATAAAACCGCAAAAATTGTAAATAAAACAAAAGATGAATGTCAAATAACAACAGATGTTTGTTAAAATTGAATTTATAAAACTGAAGTGCAATAAAAACAGAAACAATACCTAAAAAGACTAGCGAAGGCTAGCCTTTTTATGGATTTAATGATAATTAGAATTAATATTAATTAAATAGTTATTTCCTTCATAATCTTCAGCTACAAGATTAATTACAAAATCTTCAGAAAGATTTATTTCTTCAGGTGGTCTACTACAGTCAACTTCAAACTTTTTAATTTTTTTATTAAGAATCCCTTCTAAAAATTCTTTTACTATATTATAGTTATGTTTATTTTTAATAATAGCTCTAAGTACCTTAGGATGGGCACCTGGAAGAAATTCCCCGCGGCCTTGTCTTTTATTTTCCATTTAATCACCCCCAAAGGAAATATACACTTCTTTTAATAAATATACAAACGGTGATTTTACCTTAATTCTAAAGATTTTTTATATAAATTTACATATTTTTCCTTAGATGAATTTTATCAATTTATAAAGAAAAATTATACCAAAAAGGGGAAACATATAAATTTAAAAAAATGATAAAAAAACTAGCTCAAGCTAGTTCTAATTTTATCAATTTCATCCTTTAAAAGCCCAGTTGCCTTAGAAATAGTCTCATCATCCAAATTCATATTAATCATGTTTTTTGCAATATCCATTTTTTCCTTTTTCACGCCAACCTCAATGCCGTGTTTTTCACCTTCCATTTTATAGATGTTTTTAAGGGTATTAGTTATTTTCCTATCATCTTCTTCAGCAGAAAGAAATTCAGTAAATCTAGTATCTTTGTTTAATCGCTCAAGTTCACCCTTTACCTTTTCCATATAATAATCACCTCTAACTTTTTCTAAATCCTCTTTTTCAAAAGAAAGTATTGCGATAAAGTCAAATTTCTTATCACCATTATACCACTGCCTATATATTTTATCTAGATTAAATTCATATATAATTAGATTATCAATAAACCTTTTATCTAAATGTTTATTTGTAAAGGTGAATACCTCAAGCGTTCTAGCATTACCAAGTCCTTTAGTTAAATTTATTTGAATAAAATTAGATACATTATTATAATCATTTCCAGCCTTAACTTCCTCACCATATTTAGAAGCAATATATCCAAAATTTCTTATATGGAGATATTTGTATGGATAGCAGTTAAGTTCTATATTATAAACATTACCCTCTAAATCTTCAGCTAAAATATCTACTATTTTACCTTTTTCATATATATTATTTTTCGCAAGTTCATTTTGCAGGACCTTCACCATACTTATTTTTTTATCTAAAGCTCTTTCTATAAATATTTTTAAAATATCATTATTATTTTTATTTGTAAATATAGCTTTAAACATTAAATCATTTGTTCCTGGATACCATTTAGTATTATTTTTATTAGTGCCTTCAAGTTTATTCATTTAACTACCTCCAAAGGAAATATACACTTCTTTTGATATATATACAAATGGTGACTTTACCTAATTTTTAAAGATTTTTTATATAAATTTACCCATTTTCTTTTAGATGAATTTTACTAATTTATAAAGAAAAATTATACTAAAAAGGGGAAATATATAAATTTTAGTTTTTTTAAAACATATAATGCCACCTATAAACAAAGCCATTTTCTTGAAAAAAATGTACTTTTATATTATAATTTTAAAAGAAAGAGGAGTAAAGATGTGGAAAATAGGTAACGTGAAGATAAAAAATCAAGTTGTTTTAGCGCCCATGGCTGGCATATCCAATAGTAGTTTTAGAACAATTGCGAAAGAAATGGGTGTTGGCCTTGTTGTTGCTGAAATGGTTAGTGATAAAGCTATATGCTTTGGAAGTAAAAAAACAATAGATATGCTTTATATGACTGACTATGAAAGACCTATTTCTCAGCAAATATTTGGTAGTGATAAACAGTCATTTGTTAAAGCCGCAAAATATATTGAAGAAAACATGAATCCTGATATTATTGATATAAATATGGGATGTCCTGTACCTAAAGTTGCCGTATCAGCTCAAGCCGGAAGTGCTTTATTAAAAGATCCAGAAAAAGTATACGAAATTGTTAAAGCAGTATCTGAAAGTGTTAAAGTACCTGTTACTGTTAAAATAAGAAGTGGTTGGGATAGTAACCACATTAATGCTAAAGAAATAGCTAAAAAATGTGAAGAAGCAGGTGCTAAAGCTATAACTATTCACGCAAGAACAAGAGCGCAAGGTTATAGTGGTAAAGCTGATTTAGATATAATAAAAGAAGTAAAAGAAGCTGTAAATATCCCAGTCATTGGTAATGGTGATATAAAAACTCCAATTGATGCTAAAAATATGCTTGACTACACTGGTTGTGATGCAATTATGATTGGTAGAGGAGTTTTAGGAAATCCTTGGCTTATAAAAAGAACTGTAACTTATCTAGAAGAAGGAAAAATGCTTGAAGAACCAACCTTTGAAGATAAAATAAACATGATAAGAAAACATTTAGATTATTTATTAAAAATAAAACCTGAAAAAACTGCTTTATTAGAAATGAGAACCCAAGCAAGTTACTATTTAAAAGGATTAAGTGGATCATCCCAAGTAAAAGAAAAAATATTTAAAACAAACACTAAAGAAGAATTTTTAAAAATAATAAATGATTATGAAGCTATAGAAAAGGGGAAAACAAATGAATATTTATAAAAAAATATATAAACAAATACAAAAATCCGACCCAATAATTTTAGCTCATCATATTGGACCAGATCCCGATGCCTTAGGTAGCTCACTTGCCTTAAAAGAAATAATTTTAAACAAATTTCCTAAAAAACATGTTTACGCAGTTGGTCATCCAACATCTAAATTTGCCTTTCTAGGTAAATTAGATAAACTGCCAGAAAATTATAAAGAAGGGTTACTAATTGTTACTGATACCCCTGATAAACATCGTGTTGATGGCGTAAATCCATTTGACTTTGAAAAATCAGTTAAAATTGATCATCATCCATTTATTGAAAAAACTTGTAAAATTGAATGGATTGATCCTAATGCTTCAAGTGCTTGTCAAATGATTTTAGAACTTTGTGAAAATACAAGATTAAAATTAACAAAAGAAGCTGGTGAAAAACTATTTGCTGGTATAATAACTGATACAAATAGGTTCATGTTTGCCTATACAACTGATAAAACATTTAAATTAGTAGGTAATTTAGTTAAAAAGACAAATATAGATATTAATGAAATTTACAATAAATTATATTTAAGACCTTATAAAGAAATAAAATTTCAATCATTTATTGGAAGTAATTTTTCTATAACTGAAAACCAAGTTGCCTATATTAAGATAACTGATGATATATTAAAAGAATATAATGTTGAAGTTCCAACTCCAGGTAATATGATTAACAACTTTAATTTTATTGATGAAATATTAGTTTGGGTAACAATTACCGAAGATAAAAATTTTGGTGTATATAGAGTATCTGTCAGATCAAGAGGCCCAATAATAAACAGTGTTTTAGAAAACTATGGTGGTGGCGGTCATAAATATGCTTCAGGAGCGCGAATAAAAGACGAAGAAAATATTGATATAATGATAAAAGATTTAGATGAAGTATCTAAAAATTATATTAAAGAAAATGCATAAATTTATGCATTTTTTATCTATAATATGGACCATAGTATGGATATGGATAATAAGGCTGAGGTCTATAAAATAAAGGAGCTACTAAACCACCTGTAATTCCTCCAAGTAAAAAGGGACCAAAAAATCCTCCACCAAACAATCTGTTATTTTGGTTATATCTGCCTTGATTATATCCACCATAAGGATAAAAATTTGTATTCATAAAGCCCTCCTTCATATTATCATATGAAAAGTGAAAAAAATTGTTAAAAATGAAATAACAAAAAAGACATCTCATATACTTACATAGGTGAAACTATGAAAAAATTCTTTCAAATGGTTGGTGTCATAACATTAATGATTGGCAGCTTCATATATACAGGAAAAATATCCTCAGCCTCAAAACAAACCGATGAACTTTTAAATGAAATAAAAAGTAAAAAAGATGGTTACAAAGAAAATGCTACACCACCAATTATTAAAGATAATACAATTATTCCTGGCCAAAATGGAAGGGAAGTTGACACTGAAAAAAGTTATAATGAAATGAAAAAAATAGGTTATTTTGATGATAAACTATTAGTTTATAAAACAGTCGAAGTTGATAATCCACTTGATAAAAATAAAGATAAGTATATTATAAGTGGTAATAATAGCAAAAAAGAAATAAGTTTAATCTTCAAAACAAAAGGTAAAGATAATATAAGTAAAATTATAAAAGCCCTTAATAAAAATAATACAAAAGCATCCTTCTTTGTTGATAGTGCGTTTTTAGAAAATAATCACAATCAAATAATTAATTTAATTGAAAGTGGAAATACAATTGGAAATTTAAGTAATAATGAAGACTATGAAGATAGTGATTTTGTTTGGATTAAAACAATTGTAACCAATATAAAACCGCAAAAATATAATTATTGTTATACCGAAAAACCAAATAAAAATATCCTTAAAATATGCCAAATTCAAGACTCATATACGATTAAACCAACCAAAGTTATTAAAACAAAACCACTTTTAAATATAAAAAAATCTTTATCACCAGGCGCGATAATATCTTTAGAAGTTAATAAAGATTTAGAAAATCAGATTGAAGCCCTCTTAAGTTACATTAATTCAAAAGGGTATCAAATGACCTCTTTAGAAGCCCATCTTAAGGAATAATCCTTTATAAAATAAGGGATTTTTCTTGTTTTTTATCTTTTTTTTTGCTACAATGATATAGGTGATAGACTATGACAAAATATGATGAAAACTCCATTAAAATACTAGAAGGCTTAGAAGCTGTTAGAAAAAGACCAGGTATGTATATCGGGTCAACAGATAAAAGAGGTCTTCATCATTTAGTATGGGAAATTGTTGACAACGGAATAGATGAAGTTATCAATGGTTATGGTAATAAAATAAAGGTTACAATGCATAAAGACGGAAGTATTACCGTTGAAGACTTTGGTCGTGGTGTACCAGTTGGTATGCATGAAAGTGGTAAATCAACTCCCGAAGTTATTTATACCATTTTGCATGCTGGTGGAAAATTTGAAACATCTGGATATAAAGTCTCAGGTGGACTTCACGGTGTAGGTGCCTCAGTTGTAAATGCCTTAAGTAAATGGTTAGAAGTAAATATTAAAAGAGACGGTTATGAATACTATATAAGTTTTAAAGATGGTGGAAATTTAGATACACCGCTTAAAAAAATAGGTAAAGCTATAGGTTCTGGAACTAAAGTTCATTTTCTTCCAGATGATACAATTTTTTCAACAACCACATTTTCATTTTCAACAATTTGTGAAAGAATGCAGGAAAGTGCTTTCCTTTTAAAAAATCTAACAGTTATTGTTAAAGATGAAATAAGTGATAAAGAAGAAACTTATCATTATGAAAAAGGTTTAAACTCATTTGTTGAATATTTAGATGCTGATAAAAAAGTTATTCATAAACCAGTAGATACAACTGGAAGTAAAGAAGGAATTAATGTTGAACTTGCCTTTCAATATACTGAAACTTATTCAGAAAACATAATATCATTTGTAAATAACGTTAAAACAAGTGATGGTGGAACGCATGAAGTTGGACTTAAAACAGCTGTAACTAGAGTATTTAATGACTATGCTAGAAATAATGGGTATCTAAAAGCCAAAGATAAAAACTTTGAAGGACCAGATACCAGAGAAGGATTAACTGCAATTATTAGTCTGCAAATACCAGAAAAACTTCTGCAATTCGAAGGTCAAACTAAAGGTAAATTAGGTACCCCAATCGCCAGGACTGTAGTCGATAATATTGTAACTGAAAAACTTCAATTTTTCTTAGAAGAAAATAAAGAAATAGCTACTAAAATATTAGAAAAAATGGTTAAATCAAAACAAGTAAGAGAAGCCGCTAGAAAAGCCCGTGATGAAGCTAGAAATGGTAAAGGAAAAGGTAAAAAAGAAAAATCAATCAGTGATAAATTTACTCCTGCTCAGTCAAAAAATCCTAAAGTTAATGAATTATTCTTAGTTGAGGGAGATTCAGCCGGTGGTTCTGCTAAACAAGGAAGAGATCGTAAATTTCAAGCAATCCTTCCTTTAAGAGGTAAAGTAATTAACACTGAAAAAGCCCCACTTACTGATGTTTTAGCAAACAATGAAATAAACACTATGATTCAAACTATAGGTGCTGGAATTGGTAGTGATTTTGAAATAAAAGATTGTAATTATGATAAAGTAATTATTATGACTGATGCCGATGATGATGGTGCTCATATTGCAATTTTACTTTTAACATTCTTCTATAGATATATGAAACCATTAATTGAAAATGGACATTTATATATTGCTATGCCACCACTATATGCCTTAAAAAATGGTAATAAAATATATGGTTACGCTTGGGATGATGCTGGTGCCGAAGAAATAAGAAAACAAAATAAAATAAAACTTGAAAAACAAAGATACAAAGGACTTGGAGAGATGAATGCTCAGCAACTTTGGGAAACCACAATGGATCCTGAAAAAAGAAGTTTAATTAAAGTAAACCTAACTGATGCATCACTCGCAGAAAAAAGAGTAAGTGTATTAATGGGTGACAATGTTGAACCAAGAAAAGAATGGATCGAAGAAAACATTGAATTCACCTTAGAAGACAATTATACGAGGTGATAAAATGGAAGATATAAACAAAAGAATATATGATTACTCCTTAGAATATATAATGGGTGACAACTTTTCAAAATATGCTAAAACTATCATTCAAGATAGAGCTTTACCAGATGTTCGCGATGGACTAAAACCCGTTCAAAGACGTATCTTATATGGAATGTATAAAGATAATAACACTTACGATAAACCTACAAAAAAATCTGCCAAAGCCGTTGGTAATATCATGGGTTATTACCACCCACATGGTGATTCAAGTATATATGATGCTTTAGTTAGAATGAGTCAGTGGTGGAAAAACAATCATTGTTTTATTGAAATGCAAGGAAATAATGGTTCAATGGACGGCGATGGAGCCGCTGCTATGCGTTATACAGAAGCAAGACTTTCTAAAATAGCCGGTGAAATGCTTAAAGATATAAACAAAGATACTGTATTAATGAGTTTAAACTATGATGATAGTATCTTAGAGCCGACAGTTCTTCCTGCAAAATTTCCAAATCTTTTAGTTAATGGTGCTAATGGTATTAGTGCTGGTTATGCGACAAATATTCCTCCGCATAATTTGGGTGAGGTAATAGATGCGACTATTAAAAGGATTGAAAGCCCCAACTGTACTTTAGAAACAATTCAAAAAAGAATTAAGGGTCCTGATTTTCCAACTGGTGGAGTGGCTGAAGGTATCAAAGGTATTAATGATGCTTTTCAAACTGGAAGAGGGAAAATAACGGTAAGGTGTAAATATGAAATAATAGGTCCAAAAACAAATCGTCAAATTATTATTTCTGAAATTCCTTACGATGTTAATAAAGCTGCTTTAGTTAAAAAAATAGATGAAATTAGAATTGATAAAAAGGTTGAGGGAATTAGTGAAGTAAGGGATGAAACTGATCGTAATGGTCTTCAGATAGCTATAGATTTAAAAAAAGGTGCTAATGAAGAGTTAATTATAAATTATTTGCTTAAAAATACTGATATGATGATTTCATATAATTATAATATGGTTGCTATTGTTAATCAAAGACCGATGACACTTGGAATAATTCCAATTTTAGATGCTTATATTGATCATCAAAAGGATGTAATAATTAGAAGAACTAAATTTGATTTATCAGTTGCTGAAGCAAGAATGCATATTTTAGAAGGTTTAATTAAAGCTTTATCAATTTTAGATGAAGTAATTAGGGTAATTAGATCATCTAAAAATAAATCAGATTCAATTAAAAATTTACAGATAGAATTTGATTTTACTGAAAAGCAGGCCGAAGCTATTGTTAATCTTCAACTTTATCGGTTAACTAATACAGATGTTTTAGATCTTCAAAAAGAAGTGGAGGAAAGACAAAAGGAAATAGCTATTTGGACGGAAATATTAGAAAATGAGGAAGCTTTGAAGCATGTTATGAAAACAGAGCTTAAACTAATTAAATCGCAGTATGCTACTGAAAGAAAAACAGAAATAAAAGATGAAGTTACAGAAATTAAAATAGATACAACCTCTTTAATTCCAAAAGAAGATTGTGTGGTTATAGTAACTGATGAAGGATATGTAAAAAGAGTATCCACAAGAAGTTATGCGGCTAAGAGTGATGAGACTGGTTTAAAACAAAATGATTTTCCGATTGGTATATATGAAGCCAATACTATGGATATTCTCATATTATTTACAAGTTTAGGAAATTACCTTTACATTCCAGTTTATGAACTCCCAGATATGAAATGGAAGGATTTAGGAAAGCATATAAGTAATATAATTAAAATAAGTAGTAATGAGGAAATTATTTATTCATATTTAGCTAAAGATTTTAATGAGAAAACTAAATTTTTAAGTTTCACTAGAAATGGTATGGTTAAACAAACCTCACTATCAGATTTAAAAGTTCAAAGATATTCTAAACCAATAACTTTAATGAAATTAAAGGAAAATGATAGAATGGTTAAGGTAGTGATTGCTAAAGAAGAGGTATTTATAACTACTTATAATGGTCTTGGACTTAGATATAAAACAGAAGAAATTCCACTTACAGGACTAAGAGGAAGTGGTGTCAAAGCTATTAATTTGAAAGATGACTTTATAGCTTCTGGTGATTCATTTAATGAGGCAAATTATTTAGCTATTATTACCGATAAAGGTACAGCTAAACGCATTAAAATAGATGAATTTGATATAACAGCTAGAGCTAGAAAAGGTGTTCAAGTTGTAAGAGATGTTAAAACAAATCCTTATCATATAATAAATGCCTTTATTATAAGTGGTAAGCCAGAAATTGGTATTTTAACTGATGAAATAACTTATTATAAAATGACTTCATTACCAATTTGTGATAGATATCAAACAGGAACGCAGCTTACTAAAGATTTAATTCATAAAGTATTTATTAAAGCCAGTATTGAAGATGAATCGGAAAAGGAATCTGATGAAATAAAGCTAGAAAATGTGGATGAACAAATAATGACTATTGATGATTTTCTTGATGATTTTAAAGCTTAAAAACACCTAATGGTGTTTTTATAAGGAGGAAATATGTCTCATCAATTAAGTAAAGAAGAACTTAGAGTAAGAAAAATAAATAAAGAAAAGTTTAAAAATATAAAAAGAAATGATATATATATAATTTTGGATAGTTTAAAATGTGCTCATAATATTGGAACAATCTTAAGACTTTCTGATTCACTATTAATTAAAAAAGTTTATATTTGTGGAAGTACAATAATACCACCAAATAAAAAAATAAGATCATAATCACGAGGTGCAGAAAAATGGGTTCCGTGGGAATATCACGAAAATATAGTAGATGTCATTAAAAAACTAAAAGAAGAAGACATTGAAATTGTATCTGCCGAAGTAACAGATGATAGTACTGATTATAGAGAATATCATCCTAAAAATAAAGTGTGCTTAATATTTGGAAGAGAATATGATGGAGTATCTGAAGGGGCTATTAATCTTTCTGATAAATATGTACATCTTCCATTACTTGGCATGGCTAACTCTATAAACGTTTCAGTTGCGGCAGGTGTTATTATGTATGATGTTTATTCAAAATTATACTCATAGAAGACAAGTTATTTACCTAAAATATTACTTGTTTTTTTTTTTTTTTTTTGATAAAATGGATATAGTAAAGGTAGGAGAGATGTGTATGAGAAAAATGTTTGTATTATTAACTGCTGTATTTATATCTTTAAATATAATGCCAGTAAAAGCCATGGAAAAAACAAGTGAAACATTAAAGAAAAATGTAGTAACCGAAGGAGAAGGGCTATATGTAGATCCAACCATAGAAGGAAGATATATTTATAAAGGAGGAAATCCAAATAATTATATAAAACTAGGTAATGATCTATATAGAATTATATCTTTAGAAAAAGATGGGACTATTAAAGTAATAAAAAACGAAAGTATAGGAAGTAAAGCATGGGATGAGGAAAATGTTAGATATTCTACAGATAGTAATGACTTTTGTACAAGTGAATATGGCTGTAAATCGTGGGGAAGTAAAACAACTACATTAGATTCTAGTGGCAATAAAGTAACGCAAATGCCATGGGAGGTAAATGGAACATTAAAAAATCTTCCAGAAAAGGAAGCAAGTTTAAATACATATTTAAATAATGATTGGTATAATACGTTAGATAAAGATGTTCAAGATTTAATTGTCACCAAAGATTGGAATATAGGCCCAACAGCTTATAATCAAACAAACTTATCAGATTCTATGAAAGAAGAGGCTGCATATAAATGGAAGGGTAAAATAGCTTTAATGAATGTGACAGATTATGTAAAAGGAAGTTCAAATAATGCATGCACGAGTGTGTTAGCATACGTAAATAAATATGGTTATCCATCAACCTGTTATAAAATGAGTAATACACATAATTATTTGTATGCAAAAGATTGGAATGGTAAATGGATGATTTCTTCATATTCAACTTCAATTTATGAAACTGCTAGCACATATGTTTTTTCTGCTTGTGGTGGTGGTTGTGGTGAGAGTAATTATTGCGTGGGTAGTGGTAGTGTGGGTTATGGTAAGAGTGTTCTTCCTGCATTCTATCTATCTTCTAATACTTCCCTAGAGGGATCAGGTACTTTAGAGCAGCCATATACAATAGAAAAATATATAGAAGATAAGGAAGAAATAAAGGGTGGCCAAACAGGAAGTGAAAACAAAGTAGAAGATAACAATAAAGAAGAAGTAGATGTAGTCCAGGTTCCAAGTACATCGGCAGAGATGTCGATAATAATTGCTAGTATGGGAGTTATATTTATAGCATGTGCAGCTCTTTTAACTAGGAAAGTATTAAAAAAATAATGCCAAATAGGCATTTTTTTCATATTTAAATTGGCCTATCATATACTAATTTAGGAGGTATAAATATGAATAAAACTATTCCTTTTAAGCATGATATTTCATTTGAAAATAAGATTGCTGAAATAAGAAGTATTTCACTTGAACATAATTATAAGTTGGAAAGTAATGTTATAAGTGGGAATTTTATTATAAGTGGAAATTATAAACTTACTGATGCTTCTGTAAATCTTGATATGTTTGAATTTGATGTTCCTTTTGATATAAGTATTGATAAGAAATATGATACAAAAAATGTGACTGTTGATATAAATGATTTCTTCTATGAGCTTGTAAATAATCAGATTTTAGCGGTTAATATTGAGCTTCTAATTGAGGGGTTAATGGAAAGGGAGGAAAGAGAAGTGAAAGAAGTAGATGTTTTAGAAGAAAAAAGTGATGAGGAAATAGAATCTTTAGAAAGTGCAGTAGAAGAAAAAGAAGATGCTATGAAAAGTGAAACTGAAATTATTAAAAGTTTAGAAAATACAAAAGAGGTGTTTAGTGAGTCTAATGATGCTGTAGGTGAGTCTACCTCAGATTTGGTATCTTCTTTTAAAGAGGCACCTACTCAAGAGGTTTTTAAGGAAACGATGCAGAAAGATTCTTTTAAAGAGGTGGCCTTAGAAAATACGGATACACAGGAGATAAAACAGGTTTCAGCTGATAATATAAATGTAAAATCAATATTTGATAATATGGATGAAAGTGAAGGGTATGTTGTATATAAGGTGCATGTAGTTACTGAAAATGATAACATTCAAACTATTTGTGAAAAATATAGTATAGATAAGGATAAACTAGAGTTATATAATAATTTAGATGATTTGAAAATAGGTGCGAAGATAATAATACCAAATGAATAGTGATTTAAAAAAATATAATATTACGCCAAGGGGTTATGAAAAGCTTGGTGATGTGACATTAATAAATACTAGTGAAGGAAAGTATATTTATAAAAAGCAAAAGATAGATCCAGAAATTCTTGAATATTTACATTCAAGAAATTTTGATTATTTTCCAAAATTAATTTCAAATAAGGATGATGAATTTGAAATATATAAATATATTGATGAATATAATATTCCCAAACAGCAAAAAATCCTTGATTTGGTAAATTTAACCGCTTTACTTCATAGTAAAACAACTCATTATGAAGAATTCGATAAAGGTGATTATCAGCAAATCTATGAAGATTTAGATGGTAATATCAGATATTTATATGATTATTATACTGATTTAATAACTATTATCGAAAGTAAAGTATACATGAGTCCATCCGAGATGCTACTTGCAAGAAACATTTCAATAATTTATGATAGCCTATCAGATACTAAAAAAAGATTAGAAAACTGGCATGATATTATAAAAGATAGTCAAAAAATAAGAAAAACTCTAAATCATGGTAATTTAAATTTAAATCATTTTATCACAAACGAAAAACCTTATTTAATAAGCTGGCGAAAAGCCAAATTAGAAAATCCTGTTTTTGATTTATATAGACTTTACTTAAATCACGCTTTAGAGTTTGACTTTGAAGATATATTTAGTGTTTATGAAAAGAACTATCCATTAAAAAAAGAAGAAAAAATGTTACTTTACATTTTAATAAGTTTTCCAGATATTATTAAGTTAAATGGTAGTGAGTATCAAAAATGTAAAACAGTTCAAAATATGGTAGATAAACTTTATAAAACAAATAAATTAATATCACCAGAAAATTTTAAAACCACAGACTAAAAACATTAAAAAGAAAAACAAAAGCAAAAAAACATTAATCCTAGTTAGAAAAAATAAAGTTAAAAAAAGCTGATAAAAAAGAAGCACAAGTAAACAAAAAAATAAGCATGCCCATTTACCTTTACCAAACCAACATCTCCACATAATAATCACCTATAATAGGATATGCATATACCTAAAATTATTAAAGACAAAGGCCTAATTACCATAAAACTTATCCTTTAAATCACTCTTGATATTACAAATTAACTATTGTATAATTAAACTAAAGGAGGGCACTATGAATAATAAAGGTTTTGTCACATCCGCATTATTATATGGTATATTATCACTTTTTTTACTGCTTATTTTAAGCTTACTTACAACTTTTTCAAACCATAAATTAAGTAATGATAAAGTAAAAAGAAGTGCATTAGATGATGTTCAAAATATTCAAACAGATTATTCTTGTTTTACTGTATCAGGAACTATCATAACGGATTATTCTGATGCCTGTGAAAAAACTGTATTTATCCCTGAAGAAATAAATGGAGTGGTAATAGATTCTATCGGAGATAATGCTTTTGCTAATAAAAATCTAAAAAATGTTACAATTAAAAAAAATATTACAAATATCGCTCAAACTGCCTTTTCTGGTAATTCTGGAATACTAATAATTATGAAAAGTGAAAACGATTCTATTCTTGGCGCACCATGGGGAGGAACTAACGCCACAGTAAGATGGGACGGATAATGTCCTTTTTATTTTACCTTAATATCATTTAATAATCATAATAATTTCACCAAAATGTTTTATCTTGTTATTAAAGTATTTGTGATGTATAATACTAGATAGGTGATGAAAAATGTTTATTGATGAAGCAATTGTTGAAGTAAAAGCCGGTGATGGAGGAGACGGATGCCTAGCTTTTAGAAGAGAGAAATATGTCGCTTTAGGTGGACCATTTGGTGGTAATGGTGGAAGAGGAGCTAATATTATTTTTAAAGCTGACTCCGGTTTAAACACCTTAGTAGATTTTAGATATAATAAATTAATAAAAGGAAAACATGGAGAAAATGGTCTTGGAAAAGGTATGCATGGAAAAGCTGCTGAAGATGTAATTTTAAAAGTTCCAGTTGGCACAACTATTATTGATGAAGATACTGGTCTTGTCATAGCTGACTTAACAAAAGATAAAGAAGAAGTAATAGTTGCTAAAGGAGGAAGAGGTGGAAGAGGAAATATGGCCTTTGCCACACAAGCTAATCCTGCTCCAAATTATGCTGAAAACGGTGAACCTGGAGAAGAACTTAAAATAAAATTAGAATTAAAACTTTTAGCAGATGTTGGACTTGTAGGTAAACCAAGCGTTGGAAAATCTACAATTATCTCCAAAATATCTGCCTCTAAACCTAAAATCGCTGATTATCCATTTACAACTTTAAAACCAAACTTAGGAGTTGTTAGAGTTCCTGATGGACGTAGTTTTGTTGTAGCTGATCTTCCTGGATTAATCGAAGGTGCAGCTGAAGGAACCGGACTTGGAGATAAATTCTTAAAACATGTTGAAAGAACAAGAGTAATCGCACATGTTATTGATATGAGTGGTTATACAAATGATCCTTATGATGATTATGTAACAATAAATGAAGAATTACGTAAATTTGATGAAAATCTACTTAAAAAGCCTCAAATTATTCTAGCTAATAAAATGGATATGGAAGACTCTAAAGAAAACCTAAAAAAATTCAAAGAAAAAGTTAGTAAAGAAGTTTATGAAATATCTGCAATTAAAGGTGAAGGATTAGACAAAGTAGTTTATAAACTAGCAGATCTTTTAGATTCTATTCCTAAAACACAGTTATATACAAATGATAAATTTGAAAGTCACGTTATATATAAGTTTAAAGAAGAAAAACCGTATAAAATCACTAAAGAAGGTAACAGGTATATTATAAGCGGTGACGAAGTAATTAAATTATTCAAAATGAGTAGACTAGATACTGATGAAGCCGTTTTAAGATTCTCTAATAAATTAAAGAAAATGGGAATTGATGATGAACTTAGAAATATGGGTATTGAAGAAGGCGACATCGTTCAAATATTAGACTTTGAATTTGAATTTAAAGAATAGATCTAGTTTAAAACTAGATTTTTTTATATAATTAGCTTGGAGGTTAATACTATGAATGAAGAATATAATAAAAACCTTAAAAAAATAGAAAAAATAAAAAAGTATTTCAAAAAAGATAAAACATATCTAGAATTATCACTTTTAGATTATGATGGATTTTACTTTTATATAACGATTAATTATATTAAAAAAGCTAAGTCATATAAATTATCTTGGTTTGATTTAAATATAATAGATGAAAATAAAATAGATAAATATATAAACTATGAATATATAAATGAAAATCTAATTAATGATATAACTAATTATTGTTTTAGCTATTTTATAAAAGAAAAAAATGATAATCTAAATAAAAAAGATTTAGTTAAATTAAATATTAATATTAAAACTAAAAATAATGAAAAAGTTAATTTAAACTTTAATAAATACCTGCCAAAGTCACAGTCCTATTTATCTGATTTATTTGTAATTATTTTCCAAAATCTGCCTAAAAAACTAGAAAATTTTCTTTATGAATTACTTGCTGAAGTAACAGGAACAAAAGAAAAATATGAATATAAAAAAGAATTCTCCTTTGATTTGTTTAATGAGAATTTGGATAAACTATTTTCTTCAAAAATTTTAGAAAGAGGGGAGAATTATTATCTTGAAAATAAAGTAAAATATTTAGAAAAAATAGAGGATAAATATTTTTCTATAGTAGAAGGGGAAGAAAAATACGTTGTAATAATTAAATATAATGAAGAAGAAAAACTTACTCAAGTATATTGTAGCTGCCCATGTGAATTTTATTGTAAGCATATATGCGCAAGCATACTTGCCATAAGAAATAATAAATATAACCGTTTCTTTAAAATAATGTTTGCAAATTCTAACGAAAACCTATTAGAGGTAGTAGAAAACTTTAATTACTACTTATGCTTAGGCATTTCTCATGGATGTTTTGAAATAATAAATAATGGGGGAATTGAACTAGTTCCAATTATTGAAAATGATATATGTAACTGGAAAGTTTTAGAAGATAGTGAAGATGAAATATTAACAAAACAAATAAATGATTATATTGATAATTACAATTAAAAAAAGAAACTCCTGTTTCTTTTTTTTGTTAACGGTATTTTTTAAATAAAATTTTACCATCTTCATCTGAATCACGCTTATATAATTTTCCATCAGGCTTATCAATTTGACAGAAAGTTTCTTCATCGATTAAGTTAAGAAAACTAAACGACGGATTTAATAAACTATCTAGTACAACTCTACATAAAACATATTTAGCACCTTTTACTTTACTTTCTAAAGCAACAGAAAGTTCATTTTCACTTATAAAAAATCCATTATTACTATTAGTAGTAGTTTTAACTTCAAGTAAATTTTCAATATTATATTTATCTAAAAAGTATATATCATATCCAAATAATTCGCTCAAATCTTTTGAAACAAATATGCATTCGCCAAATTTTTTAAATCTATCTAATGTATAGAATTCACCGATATTACCAATTCTTTTATTCATATATCTTATTTTGACCGCATTACAGTCCATTACATGATTTATATAACCATAATCAATTATTTCTTTTTCTTGAGGATCGTTATAAAATTTCTTTTCTTCATCTAAATCTTTATAATAATTTTCTAAAGTAAACGGACTAACTATCCTATTATTATTCATAAAATCTCGAAAATTTCTTTCAATTAAATTATTTGATAAATAAGAGCTATAATGATTTAAAATATATAAAGTTTCAATAAATATATTATCATTATATTCCCATGGTATATTAAACAAGTTCTTTAAATAACAAACACAATTACCATATTCATTATTTATGTGAAGCTTTAAGAAATTACATATTTCAATTTGCCTTCTATAAAACAAATTATTAAATTTATTTAAATTGTCATTAAAAATATCATTATTAAACAATTCTAAAATATAATTAACAGTATCTTTAACAAATTTAATAACTATATCATTATCTGGATTATCCAAAATGAAATTCCTTACATCCTTTGTGATTGTTCCGATGTAACGTGTAGATTTTTCATTACATTTTATATAATGTGCAAGTTTATATGTTTTATCAATAAATTCATTTTCCGTCATATATATTCTCCTTAAACTAATATAAATAATACTTATTATTTCATTTAAATTGCTTAAATAATCTTTTTTCTAAAATTTTTGCTTTATATTTATGATTACTTCCATCAATACTAGAAAAAGTATCCTCAGATGTTTTACTCAAAAATTCGAAATTAGGTTCTAATAAACTGTTTAACTTAACTCTGCATATAATATATCTAGCAAATTCATTCTTTGAAGCTTCTTCTACTTTATTTAATTCATTTTCACTTATTTTAAAAAAATTATTATTTGAAAGATTAACTGTAGATTTAACTTCAATTAAATTTTCTTTTTCTTCTTCATCAGATAAATATATATCATATCCAAATCCGTTTTTAATATCTCTTGCGACAAATATTATTGGTAAATCTAACTTACTAAGTTTATCAAAAGTGCATATCTCACCAATATTACCAATTCTTTTAAATATAAAATCTTTCCTAACTGCATCATCACTCTTACTGTTTAAATTATTAATTTCTCTAAATTCATCTAACTGACTAAAAGATTTTCCATCTTTAGCTTTATTATATAATTCTTTTTCTTTTCCAAGTTCAAAATATTCATCCTTGCTCGCAAGTATAATAGCCTCATTTTTATCCGCAAAATCTAATACATTTTTTACCTCTTCATACTGCAAACAAATATTATGGCAATTATAATTTTTAATTATATATTCAAATGTTTTATATGAATTTTTATAAACATCATTTGGCACCCTTAAAGATAATATTTTAAGTAAATAATTATTCCAATTTTGATGATTTGTAAATGGTAAATTTTTATACACTTCTATTTGTCTTTTATAATACTTATTATCAGGAATTCTAAAAGACCTAATAAGTTCACCACTATAAAATAATCTTTTTGTCACTTCTATAAAAATATCATAATAATTGCCAAATTCACCATAAGTATCTAAATCATTAGAAACCAATTTATTAAGATATCCGATTAATTTATATGCCTCACTATTAATTTCTAAATCCTTTTCCATTCTATCAATTATTTTATATGAAACATCTACAATTTTCCATCTGTTAGACATAAAATACCCCTTTCAAATTAATACAATAAAATATCACGTTATTTAATCTAAGTCAAATTAATAGTATGAATCTTAAATAACAATATTAACAATTATATAAAGATAATAATACTTTTATATCTTTAAGTTAATTACCATACATGATATAATTGATTTAGTGAAAGAGGTGTTTTATGGAAAAATCATATTTTGATGGAGGATTACTACAATTGATCGGATGGAAATTACTAGGAGGATTAATTACAATATGTACTTTTGGTATTTGCTATCCATGGGCTATTTGTATGGTGTATAACTGGGAGATTAAACATACAGTGATAGAAGGAAAAAGATTAAGATTTGATGGTACTGCAATGCAACTATTTGGAAATTGGATTAAATGGTTACTTTTATGTGTTATAACATTTGGAATTTACATATTATGGGTAGTAATTGCCATTAAAAAATGGAAAGTTAAACATACATATTTTGTAGACTGATATCAAGCTATTCACTTGTTAGTGTAAAGAGTTTTTTATAATTTATAATTTAATATATAATAAAACTACACATAATCGGCAGGTCGTGGGTTTAGTTACCATTGTTAGATTTAATTGGGTATTTAGACAGTTATATTTGAATTAAGTAAATAAGAAGCACAATTTTTTTTGGTGGCAAGAATAGCCTTAAAAATAGATTTCAAATACAAATTAACCGAAAACAATAAGAGAATAGTAAAAAATATGATATATTTATAAGTAGTTAGGAGGTCTAAATTATGAGTGAAAAAGAATTTGATTCAAGTGTAAATGAATATAATGAAGAATATAAATCTAGTAACTATGTAAAACAATTACAGTGGGATATGGCTATTGGTCTTCAAGAAGTAGATAATTTAAAACCTTCTAAATATCTAGAAAAACTTTTAGAAGAAAATGTCACTGGCGAGATGACTATAGAAGAAGTAGAAAAAGAATTAAGAGAATACTATATTGAAAAAGAAAACAAAAATGAAATAAATCATAATGAATTAGAATGTGATTTTGTATCTGCTAGAATAGTTGAATTATTAGATGAAGATAAATTTGAATTATCAGTTGATTATTTAAAATATGTTCATAAATTTTTATTTCAAGATGTTTATGAATTTGCTGGTGAATTTAGAAAAATAGATTTTTCAAAACATGAAAAAATATTAAATAATGATTCTGTAGCATACGGAGATTGTAATACTTTAACTGAATCTTTGGAATATGATATATCTTTAGAAAAAGAAAAAAACTATAAAGAAATGAATATAGTTGACGTTATTAATAATATAACTAAATTCTCATCTAGTATATGGCAAGTACATCCATTTAGAGAAGGTAATACCCGAACAATGGCATTATTTATAGAAAAATATTTAATTAGTTTAGGATACAATGTAGAAAATAATTTGTTTAAAAATAAATCAGTGTATTTTAGAAATGCGTTAGTAAGAAGCAATTATTTTAATAATTATTTAAATATAAAGGAAGATAGAAGTTATTTAGTTAGGTTTTATGAAAATTTATTATTAGGTAAAAATAATAATTTACATTCACAAGATTTAATTGTTAAAGAATTGTTTAATAATAAAGATTAGTATCAATATTGCATTTTTCTTTTAAAAATTCTACATATACTAAAAAATAAGTATTTCACAAACCTATAAATTTACTAAGCGTCTTTATGCATGATATAATAATGTTATATTCAATATATTATTTAAAAATTATATATTGCAAAATTTTATATGGGAGTATTATTTATGAACAAAAACATTGAGGAATTAACATTATTACTTATGTATTTAACATCGTGGGAAGAAAAAGGATATGTAGCTAATGATGATGGTGAAATAGAGGAGGGAAATGTTAAAAGATGCTGGAAAGGTTATTCATTTAGTGTGATAAATAAATTGACTGATGATAGATATTTATATCATAGTAAAGGAAAATCTGTTACTATAACAAAAGAAGGAGAACAGCTCGCTGAAAAATTAATAGATAAATATTTGAAAGAGGAGTAAAACAATGAATTGTAAAAAATATTTAATAAAAAAAGACAAATTAGACTTACTATCATCATTGAAAAAATTAGATAAAAAATTGCTTAACGAAAAAATTCAAGACTTTGGTGTTGATGATATATATGAACTAAAAGAATATATTATAGAAACTTTTGAAACGTGTTTAGAATACTCAAATGATGATCCATTTACTAAAATATATTTTGAAAAGTTAGTTAAAAACGAAAATTCAACGTGGATGTCCGCGTATGAACAAGATATAGAATCATTATTTGTTTTTATATATAAAAATGGTAATCATTATTCTTATTACATACCCACAGAAATAAAGGAAATAATAGTTAAACTGTTAGGCACTATGAGCCCAGAAGAAAAATTTAATTTAGAAAACGCTGCTAACACGCCAATAATTAAAGATTTAAAAAAACTTCTTACAGCATTAACTATTAGAGACTTAAAATATATAGGCGATTTATTACTTGTCAATAAATTAAGTAATAAACCTAAAAAAGAACTTGTTAAAATTATTTACAATGCACTTACTGATAAAGATAAATTGACAGATTTAATTGACAGACTTATAGATAAGGAGTTTAACTTATTAAAAAGAATAATATCAAACAAAGGAACTATTCAGGATAATAATATAAATATTGAAGAGTATCATTTTCTATACATGATAGGTGTAGTATTTTTGTTCAGAAGAGGAAATAAATTCTATATATCAATGACAGATGATGTTTACAATATCATAAAAAAAATAGAATTAAACAAATTTCAAAAAATAGTAGATGAGAATAGTAAAATTTATTATTTAGTTAGGTCGATGGTCGAATTATATGGTGTAGTTTCAGATAATGATTTAAATTATTATTATAGTTTATACTATAATAAAGATAAAAAAGTTAATGTTCAAGATAATACATTATTCTTTTGTGAAAGGGCAGATAATATAGATAGAATTGATACGGACAAAAATATGTATTTTATTCACAAATTATTAAACTATGATGATTTAGAATCATTATTAGATAATATTGTATCAAGACAAAAAAACATAAAAAAGAAGCCAATTAAACTAGAAAAATTGCTCAAGTACTCTAATTATGATTACTATGAAGAAACTGAATCAAAAAACAAATTTAAAAAATACCTAAATGGAAAGAATATTCCATCAGATATTATTGAAACTATTATAAAAAAAATTTCCGATATGTATAGACTAGGAAATTCATTTGTAGGAGCATCACTAGAAATGCTTCAATATTATGGATTAGAAGTAACAGAAAAAAATGCCCAAGAAATATTAAACTACTTGATGGACATATATAACAATTCAATAGTATGGGAAAATAATGGTTGGACCCCTATAGAAATGCGATTATACTGGGAAGAAAATAATAAATAATTTGTAATAAATCATCAAATAATAACCAGAATATAAGTTAGATTGAAACTATCATTTAATATCAATGAAACATAAACAATCGCTAAATAAAATGATTTTTTAATCGCTTAAAGAAAAAAAGTGAACAAAAACCGAAAAATATGGTATATTATATATCGACGAAGGACTTTTGTTCCACGTCAAAAAGTGTAGGAATTGTACATTTTTTAAAACTAAGTGCACAACGCCCACATTATAGATAATGATTCATTTATGGCAATTTGTTTGTCGAAAATATTTATAGTTTGTGGCTATAAGTATTTTTTATTATTTTAATAAATCACTGGTTAATACAATATCATCGGATTTAATGTAATAACAATTCAATATTTTTAATATATCTTCATAAGATAGATGGCAGTAATTCACCATTTAAAATTCCTATTTAATTACAAACAAATTGTTTAGGAAGATATTATATATGTTTTTGAAACTTATTACACATTAATTGTGTATTTTCAAAAAAACTACATAGTACATAAAGTGGATAATTACTTATAGAAATATTGATATATGAACAAATGTTTGCTATAATATACAGCAAAGGAGGTTAGTAAAAATGGGTAATATAGAAGAATATACAGAAAAAAACTTTGAAGATATAAAACATATTGATGAACACGGAAATGAATATTGGGAAGCAAGAGAATTACAACAAATACTTAGTTATAAAGAGTGGAGATATTTTTCAGCTGTTATTGAAAAAGCACAAATTGCTTGTTCTCAAAGTAATAATAACATTAATTCCAATTTTGGTGTAAACACCAAAATAGTAAAAACTGGAGTTTCTACAAAGGCAGTTATTGATTATAAATTAAGCCGATATGCTTGCTACTTAATTGTACAAAACGCAAATCCAAAATATAAAGCAGTAGCACTTGGACAAACGTATTTTGCAATACAAACAAGAAAAATGGAGTTAACTGAAGAAGAGTATAATAAACTTACAGAAGATGAAAAAAGATTGTATCGTAGAAAGCAAACAAAAGATGGTAATAAAATCTTATATAAAATTGCAAAGGAAAAAGGCGTTAAAAACTTTGATAGATTTACTAATGCTGGTTATAGAGGCCTTTATGGTGGTGAAGATGCAAATGCTATTGCTAAAAGAAAAAATTTAAGATATAGAGAAGAAATTTTAGATAATATGGGCAGTGCTGAATTAGGTGCAAATATATTTAGAATAACACAAACAGAAGCACTTCTTGAAAAGCAAAAAAAGCCAAATGAGCAAATCGCTACAAATACACATTATAGAGTTGGAAAGACTGTAAGAAAAGCTATAGAAGAATTAGGTGGAACTATGCCAGAGGACTTGCCAACCCCTAAAAAATCTATTAAAGAACTAGAAAAGGAAGAATACCGAAAAATAGGGAATAATCAAAAAAAATAGATGATTAAATTGTCATCTTTTTTCGTCACAAATATCCATAAAAAATAATAAATAAAAAAATATAAAATAAAAATGTCTTATTTTATAATGTAAAACACCATATCCCACAATTTCCCATATTTGTATCAAAATATTACCACATTATTTTTGTATCATTATTACAGAGCCAAGAAGTAAGGCATAAACAACTTTTCCAAAAAAGTATGAATCTGATTTAGTCGGATTGAAAAAAGCCTCATAATTCATTGGTCTCTCCCTTGAAAGGAAGTGATATATGAACAAACCCTGAAAAAATGATATAATATATATGAGGCGATAAAATGTATAAAATTTGTTTAGTCGAAGATGAACAAAATTTGAATAATTTAATTAAGTCATATTTAGAAAGAGCTGGTTACGAAGTTACTCAATACTTCAGCGGACAAGATGCATTAGAACATACAAAAGATAAAACCGACTTGTGGATTCTTGATATTATGCTTGGTGACAATGTCAGCGGTTATGATATTATAAAATCGATAAGAGAAAATAATAATGTACCTGTCATATTCACATCCGCTAGAGACCAAGATTTAGACAAAATAATAGGTTTGGAGTTAGGAAGTGATGATTACGTTACTAAACCTTATTCTCCCAAAGAATTAGTCTTACGGGTCAATAACTTAATAAAACGAACCTATGCAAAAGAAACTGAGAAAATAAATTATAATGATTATGAAATAAACATTGACAAAAGAGTAGTCAAAGAAAATAATAATGAAATCTCTCTCACAACTCTTGAATTTGACCTCCTTGTCATGTTTATCAAAAATTTAAATAAATCTTTTAGCCGAAATCATATTCTCGAAACGATTTGGGGTGATGATTACTTTGGAAACGATAGAGTAGTAGACGATTTGGTTAGAAGACTCAGAAAGAAAATGCCTAAACTTAGAATAAAAACCGTATATGGCTTTGGATATAGATTGTCATGAAATTAACACATAACTTATATCGGCAAATACTAACCATTGTTTGTATCATATTTGCTTTAATATATATAATCGTGGCAGTCGTAATTCCTAAAACGTTAATCCCATTTTACGAAAAAAATATATATCTTTACTTACAAACACCATTAGAAGTCGTTAGAAATGACATAAACCTTAGTAAAATTGATACTTCAGTTGCATTCATATATAAAGAAAACGACTTACTTACAACCTCAAGCAACCTAAAAAAAGTAATAGATATACCGGCTAAACAGATAATAAAAAAGATAAAAAAACCAAACGGTAAATTTACATACCGTGGTCGAACATATTATTATAGTGCCATCAAAGATGATAATAGTTATAAAATAGCTATTACCAATGATGAATATGTTCGAAAAATGCGTGCTGATATCCTGGAGGCATTGTTCCCTGTCCTTATAGTAACCTTACTAATGATTTTAATCATTGTAGCTGTTTGGAGCCAGTCACTTGCCGGAAGAATTAAGCACCTAAAAGATAAAATTGACAACTTAGACAATGACGACTTTATAGATAAATATAACGATAAATTCAATGATGAATTGAAAGTCTTGAGCAACGCTATTGATGAAATGAAAATTACTCTCCATAAACAAGACGAATACAAAAACCAAATGTATCAAAATATTTCACATGATTTTAAAACTCCTCTCACCGTTGTAAAATCATATATAGAAGCAATAGAAGATGGCGTTCAAGACGAAAAAACAGGTTTAAAAATAATTAAACAAGAAATAGAAAAATTAGAAATAAAAGTACACTCCTTACTATACTTAAACAAATTAATATACTACAAAAATACAAAAGATACAGATAATTATAAACACGTTACTGTTGACATTGTTGAAATGTTAAACAACTCTGTATCGAAATTCAAAGTTACCCGACCTGATGTCCAATGGCATCTAAAGATTTATGATACCAAAACAACTTTTAATGGTTCCCAAACAATGTGGGAAGCCATCATCGATAATATCTTAAGTAATTTTATTCGCTATGCCGATAAAACGATAAAAATAACCGTCCGCTCCCACCGTATATATTTTTATAACGATGGACAGGCAATCGATGAAAACATCCTAGATGATATGTTTACTCCTTATAAAAAAGGTATCAATGGACAGTTCGGATTAGGCTTATCAATCGTTAAACAAACCTTATTGCTGTTGGGGTACGATGTAAGCATCAAAAACGAAAAGGTCGGGATATGTTTTATAATAAAATAAAAGCCATGACTCTCTCTCCCATATCATGGCTTTTTTTGTGCTTTCTTTTTTTGTGCTTTAATATAAAATAAAAATCCAGCAAACACTGGATTAGTCAGCTAAAACTTTTTTTAAAGTTCTTAGCTCTCTAGCAGTAACTCTATATTGTTTACCACCAATTTTTACAGTTTGTAAATTAGTTTTAAATGCATGTCTAGTCGCATTTAAAGCGTGTGAACGACGATTACCAAATAAAGGTTTTCTATCTGTTGCTTTTCTTGCCATAATATCCCTCCTTAAGTTTTTTTTCATCGAATATAACTTTACCATATTTTAAGTCTCAAGTCAAATATTCAAAAGAAAATTGTACTTTTTATTTAATTTTTTTAATATTAATAGTAAAATATAAAAAGGAAGGTGATAGCGTGACTCCATTAAACATAAAAACAAATAACTACCTACTAACAAGCATGATAAAAATTGAAGAGTTAATTAAAGTAGCTAAAACATTAAACCTAAAAGCATTAACCATAGTAGATAATAATATGTATGGGGCCGCATATTTTTATGATACATGCATCACTAACGGTATTAAACCAGTAATTGGTTTAGAAATTAATTTGCCTGAAGTAATTTTATTATACGCTAAAAATAAAGAAGGTTATAATAATCTAATAAAACTAACAACTATAAAATCAGAAAAAGATATAACCCTTGATGATCTTACAGTATATTCAGATAACTTAATTTGCGTTATCCCATATAAATCAAGAAACCTTTATCAAAAAATAATAAAGATATATGAAAATGTATTTATTGGTTATGAAAACGAAGAAGAAAGAAAACTAATTAGTTCAAATAATAAAGTATATATTAAACCCATATTATGCCTAAACAAAGAAGATGAACCTTATTTAAAATACTTAAAAGCTATTAAAGAAGGTAAAACCATAAAAGAAATAAACGAAACCTATGAAAACTGTAGTTTAATTCCTTTAAAAAAATATGATGAAGAGACCTCAAATAAACTAATAGACATGTGTAACTTAGAAATCAAATTTCATCAAGACTTACTACCAGTGTATGAAACTAAGGAAGATACTTATACATATCTTAAAAAGAAATGTATCGAAGGGTTAAAGAAAATATTTGGTGAAAAAGCCCCAAGAATATATATTGAAAGATTAAAATATGAACTTAATGTCATAAACAAAATGGGCTTTAATAATTATTTTTTAATCGTAAGTGATTATATAAATTATGCCAAAAATAATAATATATTAGTTGGACCAGGTAGAGGAAGTGCGGCCGGTTCATTAGTTGCTTACTGCCTTAACATCACAACCATTGATCCAATTAAATATGGATTATTATTCGAAAGATTTTTAAATCCTGAAAGAATAACTATGCCTGATATTGATGTCGACTTTGAAGATATAAAAAGAGAAGATGTTATCAAATACTGTATAAATAAATATGGAAACAAAAAAGTAGCTTTAATCGTAACTTTTGGAACTTTAGCTGCTAAACAAGCTATCAAAGATGTATGCCGCACCTTTGAAATAAACCAAAAAACTACAGATATATTTAGTAAAATGTTAGATCCTAAATTAAATCTAAAACAAAACCTAGAAAACCCTAAAATAAAACAATTTTTATCAATTAATCCTGAACTTAAAAAAATATATCAAATTGCTTTAAAATTCGAAGGATTAAAACGTCATACTTCAATTCATGCCGCAGGTGTTGTAATGTCAAAATATAACTTAGATGATTATATACCACTTGATAAAACCCTAAATGACATGTATGCAACTGAATATGATAAAGATTACTTAGAAAAATTAGGATTACTAAAAATGGATTTCTTAGGCTTAAAAAACCTAAGTTTAATCTCTAACATTCTAAGTGAAATTCCAGATTTAACATTTGATACCATACCTGAAGATGATAAAGATGCGATAAATATTTTTACCAAAGTAGATACCGTTGGAATATTCCAGTTTGAATCATCTGGGATGATAAACTTCTTAAAGAAATTTAAACCAGCCTGTTTTGATGATATAGTCGCCGCCTTAGCTTTATTTAGACCTGGACCAATGCGAAACATTGATACATATATAAGACGCCGTCATGGTCAGGAAAAAGTTACATATCCTCACCCTGATTTAGAAAAAATATTAAAACCAACATACGGTATTATTATTTATCAAGAACAAATTATGCAAATCGCATCACTTATGGCTGGATATACTCTAGCGCAGGCAGATTTATTAAGAAGAGCTATGAGTAAAAAAAGTGAAGAAATATTACTAAAAGAAAAAGCTCATTTTATTGAAGGAAGTATAAAAAAAGGATACGAGGAAAAAGTCGCAACTGAAGTATATAACTTAATATTTAAATTTGCTGATTATGGTTTTAATAAATCTCACTCAGTTGCTTATGCTATGATTTCATATCGTCTTGCTTATTTAAAAGCCCATTATCCTAAAATATTTATGAGAAACTTACTATCATCTGCCATAAATAGTGAAGAAAAAACCAAAGAATATATTTATGAATGTAAATTAAATAAAGTAAAAATTAGTAAACCAAACATAAACATAAGTGAAAACAATTATATAATTTACCAAGGCAATATCGTATATCCTTTAAATAACATTAAAAATGTTGGAACTGTTCAAACGAAACACATACTTGAAAAAAGAAAAGAAGGACCATTTAAAGATATATTTGATTTTACATCAAGATGTTATAATGGACCAGTAAACCAAAAAACAATAGAATCATTAATTTATGCTGGAGCTTTTGACCTTTTTGGACTTAATAAAAAAACATTAATTGAAAACCTAGAAATAATTTTAAATTATGGCGAAATAGGGGGCTTATTAAATGAAAACCTTAAACCCGAATTAACTATATACCAAGAATACTCTAAAAATGAACTTATGAACCTAGAACTTCAAACATATGGCTTTTACCTATCAAATCATCCTGTGACTGAATATAAATTAAAATATAAAAATATCATTAATTTAAAAGACATAAATGATTATTTTGATAAAATGGTTGAAATTATTGCTACAGTTGATAGAGTAAAAGAAGTTGTAACTAAAAAACAAGACAAAATGATGTTCATAACCGCAAGTGATGAACTAGAAAAAACAGATATCGTTGTTTTCCCGAAATTATATGAAAATGTTAGTAATATTTCAAAAAACGATGTTTTATATATCAAAGGAAGAGTCGAAAAACGCTTTGATCAAATGCAAGTAATTGCTAGTCAAATTCAAAAGCTAAACTAACACTGTATTTTTCAAAATATTTATGTTATCATTAAAATAGAGGTGAATAAAAGAATGAATAGGGAGAAAAAACAATTTATTTTTATTTATATTTTACTTATAATACTAGTAATTTTACTAATCGCATTAACATTTTCTGTTTTAAATAATGCCCCTAAAAAAACAAATATTAGCCCAGGTAGTGTCAAATCATTAAATGTTAATCCATATCCAAATACAAATCCAAAATGTATATTTAATGTCAGTTTAGAAGATTATAATAATCTAGTTAAAGCTGGCTGCCAAGGAGGATATACACAGTACAATATTGATAATGTCACGCTGGATAATACTAAATTAAAAATAACAGTCGTTTCCTCTGACAAAAATCAAAAAAAAGCTGGAATTATTATTAATGATAAAAAAGTATTATCAAAAGTCTATAATGTAGCTGCCGTAAAATTCTATATTACCGGCAGTAAATTATTCATTTTAGATACAAATAATAATAAGACAGAATTACTAGCAGTAAACCCAGATGGTAAAGTTATTTATAGCCTTCAAAAAGTCTTAACTGAGGAAAAAATAAAGGATAAAGCATTTACTAAAAATGGAAATAAAAAATCAATTTCTTCATCTGACTTAAACCCTTCAAGCATTAGTTTAGCAGAAGGACAATTTACATTCCAAACAACATCAAACGCCTGCGCTGAAGGTAAAGAAGTATCTGGATCAACATATAAAGTAACTTACAAAAACGATGTATTTTCTACACCGAAATTCGAAGATTATGTTAAATGTAGTTAAAAGCACAAAAAAAGTGCTTTTATTTTATATTCGCACTTAAAATATTTAAAATATTTTCCTTTTTTTCATTATCAGAATTTTTCCAAAAAATTTCAAATAAAACTCCTAAACCTGGTAATGTTTCATCATCACCATCTTCAATACTTTCCTCAATTGATTTTCTAATATCATCACCGCTTAAACCTTTAAAATTACTAATAATATAATTTCTAATCATTTAATCATTCCTTTCAATAATAATATGTCAAAAAAAATGAAAAATATCCAAATTTATTTATTTTTAAATTTATTTAGTGTATAATTATAAACAGAATGGAGGTTATATTTATGACTACAGCTTTAATTATTATTGGAGTTATTGTTTTAATTTTAATTGTTTTTGTAATCACTTCATACAACAGTTTAGTAAGTTTAAGAAATAAGGTAAAAGATCAATGGTCTCAAATTGATGTTTTATTAAAAAGAAGAAATGATCTAATCCCAAACCTTGTTGAAACTGTAAAAGGATATGCAACTCATGAAAAAGAAACATTAAATGCTGTTATTGCCGCTAGAAATAATGCAGTTGACGCTAAAACTCAAGCCGAAGAAATTGAAAGTGCTAATGTTTTGACAGACGCTTTAACACATTTATTCGCTGTCGCAGAAGCTTATCCAGATTTAAAAGCTAATACAAACTTTTTAGATTTACAAAGTAACTTAAAAGAAACAGAAGATAAAATATCATATGCTCGTCAATTTTATAACGACAGTGTTCTCGCATACAAAAACAAACTTGAGATGTTCCCATCAAATATAGTTGCTAGTATGTTTGGTTTCAAACCAGAAGAATTCTTTGAAGCTACTGAAAAAGAAAAAGAAACACCACAAGTTAAATTTTAAAAGATCATTTTGATCTTTTTAATTTTGTCTATTTAAATAAAGTTATAAATTAAAAATACAAAAAATAAAGTAAAAAATAACTTTAAAATGCATGTATTTTAAAAGAAAGACATATAAATTTACCATAATTAATCATTTGCCTTAAACCTTAAAATATTGTATATTTTAATTGGGAAATAATTAAAATTAAATAACCTAAAGGAGGTATAACATTGAAAATAGAAAAAATAACTAAATCAGGTTCCAAATATAAATTAATTCTAGATACTGGTGAAATAATCACCACATATGATAGTGTCATATTAGATTATGGACTTTTATACCATAAAAGGTTAGACCAAACCTTATTAAATAAAATTCAAAATGATACTGAATATTATGAAAAATATAATAAAGTTGTTAAAATGATAAACACCAGATTAAAAAGTATATATGAAATAAAAAAATACCTAACTAAAGAAAATGTAAGTAAAGAATACGAAGAGAAAATCATAAATAACTTAATTAAAGTTGGATTATTAGATGACGAAAGATTTGCTCAAGCATATACAAACGATAAAATACATTTAACAAGCGATGGACCCGCTAAAATAAAAAATAACCTTCAAAAACATCATATCAAAAATGAGTATATCGAAAATGCTATTAATAATATTGATCCGAAAATAATTGATTCACATATAAATAAAATAATCGAAAAGAAAATAAAATCTAACACCAAAAATACAAATGTCATTTTAAAACAAAAAATAACCGCTTATTTAATAAACCAAGGATATGAAATAGAAGATATAAACCGAAATTTAGAAAAACATACCTTTAAAGAAAATGATTTAACGAGTGAAATGGATAAAATATACAATAAATTAATTAAAAAAAATCCCCAAAACTTTAGTCAAAAATTAAAAGCTAAATTATATAGTAAAGGATTTACCATCGAAGAAATAAATAATTATATAAACAAAAAAAGTTCAGTAAAATGAACTTTTTAATTATTTGTTGATGTACTAGTATCAGAATTATTATTAGAAGAATTAAGTATACTATTTATACTATTATCATAATTTTTCTTTATATCACTATCAGAAATTTCTAATTTATATTTCTTTCTAAGTTCAACCATTGCTTTAGTTTCAATTGAAGGATCATCATTCATTTTTTGCTCTACTAATTTTTCAATAATAGTATCTTTAACCTTACTTAATTCAGGTTTAGCATCTTGTTTAATTCTGTATATAATATGATAACCATATTGAGTTTCAACAGGAACAGTAGTATAAGTATTATCTTTTAACTTATCAGCAGCATCCCAGAAAGCTTGTTCAACTTCACCATAAGTAGCAGTAAGTTTACCACCATTTGAAGCAGTACCCGAATCATCAGATTTTTCTTTAGCTAAATCATCAAAATTTTCACCATCATCTAATTTTTTAATAATTTCTTCAGCATCTTTTTTAGCTTGTTCTTCAGCTTTTTTCTTTTCCTCATCAGACATATCATCTTTAGTATTTGGACTAATTAAAATATGTTTAACTTCTAAATCTCCAAAAATATTATCATCATAATATTTTTTTATTTCGCTATCAGAAATATTTTTCTTAATATAATCTTCAGTAGCTTCCTTCTTCTTGTATTCTAATATTAGTGACTCTTTAAATGCATCTTCATTTTCATACCCAGCACTTTTTAAAGCATCATTAAAGTTTTTACCATAACTTTCATATGATTGTTTATATGCTTTAAGTTGAGAATCTGCATATGATTTAGCATCATCATCAGTTTTATATTCTTTATTTAAAATATAATCATCAATCATATTAGTTAAAGTAACATTACCACCTTGTTTTTTTAGTTCATCATAAAGATCCTCAGCAGTAATTGTTTTACCATCTAACTTAGCAACAACATCCTTGCCATCTTTTAATGTTGTAGAATGTCCACAACCAGTTAAAAGTAATATAGCAGCAGCACCAATAGTCAATAATTTCTTATTCAATTTTAATCTTCCTTTCATAACTTTTACATAATCAATAATAGCAAATTTTCAAAGAAAAAACAATATTTTTCACAATATTTCCACGTAAACCTATCACGTATTTTGCATTTTTCCATAAAATAATGTGAAAAGACAAAAAGGAGGATGATTTATATGTGTAATACAGGAATAAGTTCTGCAGCTATTATACTAGTTTTGTTTATTCTTTTAATAATCATACTTGGGGCATATATATAAACGCCTAGAAAGGAGTTAATCTATGGCTTGTAACAATTCATGTGAAAAACCAGTAGTGCAACCTACATCTGGTTCTAGTAATGGCTATTTAATTATCCTAGTTCTCTATATTCTTTTAGCTATTTTACTAGGTTCATATCTTTACTATTAAGAAGTCAAACGACTTCTTTTTTATATCAAAAAATGTAAAATATACTCTATAAAAAACAAAAGATAGTATATTCTATTTACAAAAAAGCCCTTATTATAGTAAAATAGTGGTATAAAATGTATCATAGTGGGGAAAAGTGGGTGATAAATATGTTTATTGGACAGTACCATCACAATCTTGATGATAAAGGTAGATTAACTATCCCATCAAAGATTAGATATGAACTAAAAGATAACTTTATTGTTACCCGTGGACTTGATGGATGTTTATTTATATATCCAAACAGTACTTGGCAAAATATTATGAGTAAATATGAAAATTTGCCAAATACCAAAGACACTAGAAACTTTATGAGATTCTTCCTATCATCCGCATCAATAACAAATGTCGATAAACAAGGAAGAATAAATATTCCCGAAATATTATTAAATTATGCCGATATCACAAAAGAATGTGTAATAATCGGTGTAGGTGATAGAGTAGAAATATGGAGCTTAAACCACTGGAACAATTTTATTGAAGAAAATGAAAATAATTTATCGAAAATAGCTGATAACATTTTCTCAAACATCTAGGAGGAACATATGCATCAAAGTGTTTTATTAAATGAAAGTATTGAATATTTAAATTTAAAAGAAGATAGTGTAATCGTCGATTGTACATTAGGTTATGGTGGACATAGTAGTGAAATTTTAAAAAGAATTCCCAAAGGTTTCCTATATGCTTTTGACCAAGATAAAGAAGCAATTAAACATGCTAAAGAAAGGCTTGAAAAAGTTGGAAATAATTTTGAAATAATAAACACCAACTTTGTTAATCTAAAAGAAGAAATGAATAAAAGGGGTATTAAACCAGATGGAATCTTATTTGATTTAGGTGTCTCATCACCACAATTAGATGTTCCAGAAAGAGGTTTCTCTTACCACCATGATGCTAGATTAGATATGCGAATGAACCAAGATGCAAATTTAGATGCTTATGAAGTTGTAAACACTTATGATGAAAAAAAATTAATTCAAATTTTATTAAAATATGGTGAAGAAAAATATGCCAAAAGCATTGTCAAAGCTATAATTAAAAAAAGAGAAGAAAAACCAATTGAAACAACTCTAGAACTTGCCGAAATAATAAAAGATAATGTTCCAGAAAAATATCGTCAAAAATCACACCCTGCTAGAAAAGCTTTCCAAGCAATTAGAATTGAAGTAAATCACGAACTAGATGTTTTAGAAAAAGCTTTAAAAGATGCATTAGAGATATTAAATCAAAAAGGTAGATTATGTGTTATCACATTCCACTCCCTAGAAGATAAAATGTGTAAACAAATATTTAATGAAGTAAGTTCAGTTCCAAATGAACTTAAAAAACTACCAATTATTCCTGATGAATATAAACCAAAATATAAATTAATCGCAAATGTCAGTCCAAAAGATGAAGAAATAAAAGAAAATAAACGCTCAAGAAGTAGTAGACTTAGAGTAATTGAAAGGAGCTAAAACTATGGCCAAAAAGAAAAACAAAAAATCACGAATTACCAAAGGTGAAAAATATTTATATTTTTATGCAACTGTGGCCTTTATTTTAATGCTCGGTGTAAAAATATTTTGTGGAGCCCAAGTAGGGGAATTAAAAATGAGTATCGAAGAAATAAAATATAATATTGATGTTCAAGAAAAGAAAAATGAAAGTTTAACCATGAGAGTAAACGAATTAACGTCATTTGAAAACGTTAAACAGGTTGTCAGCGAAATGGGTTTAGCGTATAATAATGATAATATTATAGTTATAGATGAGTAGGTGAATATAAGTGATCAAAAAAGCAAAGAAAAAAACTGAATGGAATTATCCAAGAAAAATTTTTCTTGTTTTTTTGTTTATCATCTTTTTAATTTTTGTAAGATATTGCTTCCTAGCTGTATCACCAACTATAAATGGTAGAAATATCCAAAAATTTGCCGCCAGCCGTAATACAACCTCAAAAGTCTTAAAAGCTAGCCGTGGAACAATATATGATAGTTCAGAAAATATTCTTGCAAATAATGTTTCATCATATACCTTAATCGCATATTTAGACCCAAGCAGAAGTACTAAAACTAAAATAAACCACGTCAAAGATATAGATAAAACAGCTGAAGCTTTAGCGCCAATATTAGAAACAGATGCTTCAAAATTAAAACAAATTTTGCAAAATGGAAAAAATAGCGGAAAATATCAAGTTGAGTTTGGAACGATTGGTAAAAATATAACCGAACTAAAAAAAGCTGAAATCGATAAACTTAATTTACCAGGTTTAGATTACGAAGAAACATATAAAAGATATTACCCAAATGGTGATTTCGCATCATATATTATTGGTTATGCTAAAACTAACGAATATACTGATAAAAATGATAAACAAGTTACAAGTATTGATGGTGAACTTGGAATTGAAGCCAAATATGACAGCGAACTTAAAGGAACAGATGGATACTTAAGATATCAACAAGATCGTCAAGGATATAAGATACCAGACACAAAAGAAGAAAGAATTGATGCAATAAACGGTAGTAATATATATCTAACACTAGATTCAACAATTCAAAGATTTGCTGAAACAGAAGTAAAAAACATCGAAAGTAAATACAAACCAGAATGGGCAGTATTTGCTGTTATGGATGCTAAAACAGGTGATATCCTAGCTGCATCTTCATCACCATCATATAACCCTAACTTAAGAAATCTACAAAGTTATGAAAATCCACTAGTCACTAAAGTTTTTGAACCAGGATCAACAATGAAAATATATACTTACATGTGTGCCTTAGAAAAGGGAACATATAAAGGTGATGATACATTTAACTCTGGAACTATTGAAGTAGCCGATGCCACAATAAAAGACTGGAATAATGTTGGATGGGGCACGATAACATATGATAAAGGATTTGAATATTCAAGTAACGTTGGTGTTGTAAATATTGTTAAAAACTTCATAAATGGTGAAGAATTAAAACAATGCTATAAAAAATATGGCTTTGGTTCAGCCACAGGCATTGAAATGGCCAAAGAATCAGCTGGTAACTTAGGATTTAAATATCCAGTTGAAGTTGCCAATGCTGCATTTGGACAAGGAATTAATACAACCGTTATTCAGCATCTAAAAGCATTATCAATGATTGCCAATGACGGTCATGAATTAACGCCTCACGTAGTTAGAAAAATTGTCGACCCAAATTCAGGTAAAGTAAAATACCAAAGAAAAGTTGAAAAAACAAGTAAATTAGTTAAACAAGAAACCGTTGATAAAATAAAAGATTTAATGTATCAAGTTGTTAATAACGACGATGCTGGAACAACAGGTAAAAAATATAAAATCGAAGGCTTTGATGTTATAGGAAAAACAGGAACAAGTCAGTTATATGACGCTAAAAATGGAGGATATCTAAGAGGTGAAAATGATTATATTTATTCATTCGCTGGTATGTATCCAAAAGATAACCCAGAAATAATAATTTATGCTGCAGTTAAAAAACCAAATACACCTTCATCCTCAGTTGTTAGTGATAGTGTAAATAATTTAATGAAAAATATCGCTAAATATCGAAATATGTTCACAGAAAAACAGCAAAATAATAGTAGTGTCACATCTATAAAATTAGATTCATATACAAACAAAAGCACAAAAGAAGTCACGAATATTCTAAATTCAAATAATATCCAAACGATTGTTATTGGAGATGGTGACAAAATAATTAACCAATATCCAGAAAAAGGTAATACAGTACTTTCTTATGATAAAGTATTTTTAATCACCAACGGGGGTGCTGGTAAAATGCCAGATCTAACAAGTTTAACTAGATCTGAAACAATATATTTAATGAACACTTTAAATATAAAATATGAAATAGAAGGTTATGGACATGTTAAAGAGCAATCCATTCCTGCAGGCACAGATACAAATGGAAATATAGTTAAAATAAAACTAGAAGAATAAAATCTTCTAGTTTTGTTTTGCAACATTTCTAGCATTTTCAAATACTTTTTCAAGACGATTATCAGGGTAATGCTTATCTAAAAATACATCAAATTTATTTTCAGCTTTAATACCACTGTCTCTTTCTGATTGCCTTAAACAAGCTGAAGCTGATATTCCGCAGTCAACAATCATAAATAAAGCTAAAATGATAGTAAGAACATTTCCAATCCTAACAGGAATTTTTTCGATAAGTTTTGATAAAACCGGATATACTAATTTTATATATATCAAACCTAAAATACCCCAGCCAACCATTATCCAAAAGCTAGTTCGTCCACCAATATTTAAAAATTGCTTACTATAATTCCAAGAAGTAGTACCAAATATCATCTGCTGAAGTAATGAACAAATATATTCAAAACCTCCACCTAAAAGCATACCACCTAAAAATATCTTAAGGGGATTTTTATACCTTGTTAAAAAAATAGTAAAGATAACCGCCCCAAGACCGTAAACCGGATTAAATGGTCCATATATAACACCTTGTCTGCTTACCCAAACACCTCTTTGGAAAAAGGTTAAAACCATTTCAAAAACACAGCCAAATACGCATCCAAATAAGAAAACCCAAAATATTTTTTTTAAACATACGCCACGTGCGAAAATTTTGTCGTCCATAAATAATACCTCTTTTTCAAACTTATGTAAGTTAGTATACCAATTACACAAAAAAAGTCAAATTATTGAAACAAAAACCAAAATAAGGTATAATCAAAATGCCAAGGGAGATGATTAAATGGTTAAACTATTAAAAAATATTATAAAATTAATAACTCACCGAATATTTTTAATCCCATTACTAATGATTGCTCAAATTGCTTTAATATTTTTAATTGTTTTAGATTATAAAGAATATATCGTTCATTTTTATTTAATAAGTTCAGTAATAAGTATTTTAATGACATTGTATATCATTAATGGTAAATCAAATCCCAGTTATAAAATTGCCTGGATAATCCCTGTTATGGGACTCCCAATCTTTGGAGTAATTTTATACTTTATATTTGGTATGAATAAAGTAAGCGAAAAAGAAAAAGAAAAGTTAAAAAAAATATACTATAAAAGTAAAGAAAATCTTGATAAAAATCTCATATTAGAAGAACTTAAATATGAAAGTATTGTTGCTTTAGGGCAGGCTATATATATAACTGAATATTCACCAACTACAGTTTGTAAACATACAAAAACCACATATCTAAAAAATGGAGAAGAATATTATAACTATTTAATAAAAGCTTTAAAAAATGCTAAAAAATATATATTTTTAGAATACTTCATCATTTCAAAAGGATATATGTGGACAAATATACTAAACATATTAAAAGAAAAAATAAAAGAAGGTGTTGAAGTAAGAATTATATATGATGATTTTGGATGTATCACCACCTTACCAAATCATTATGATAAAAAATTGGAAAAACAAGGTATTAAAGTTGCCATATTTAATAAATTAATTCCCACATTACGTTCGAGATTTAATAACCGTGACCACCGAAAAATTGCTGTCATTGATGGTTATATAGCCTTTACAGGTGGAATCAATTTAGCTGATGAATACATGAATAAAAAAGTAAGATTTGGATACTGGAAAGATAATGGGATTATGCTTGAAGGAGAGGCCGCTTGGAATTTTACCGTTATGTTCTTATCAATGTGGGATTACATAAAAAATGAAACAACTGATTATAAATTATACAAGCCAGACCATGACCTTATTTATCAAACAAAAACAGACGGCTACATCATCCCATATAATGATAGTCCATGGGATAACGAAGCTGTAGGTGAAACAATTTACTTAAACCTAATAAATAAGTCAAATCGTTATGTTTATATAACCACCCCTTATTTAATCATTGATAATGAAATGATAACAGCTTTAATTACTGCAGCCAAAAGAGGCGTCGATGTTCGAATAATTACCCCTGGTATACCTGATAAAAAAACAGTTAATGAAGTAACAAAAGCTTACTATGACCAATTAATTGAAGGTGGAATTAAAATATATGAGTTTACCAAAGGATTTATTCATGCTAAAACATTTGTTGTTGATGATGAATATTCTGTTGTTGGAACAGTTAATTTAGATTATCGAAGTCTTTACCTGCACTTTGAATGTGGAGTTTGGATGTATCACAGCCATACAATAAATCAAATAAAACAAGATATTGAAAACACACTAAAAAAATCTAAGCAAATAAAATTGAAAAAAAGACAAAAATTATCCTTCCTTGATAGTTTAAAAAGACAAATATTAAAAGCATTTGCCCCCTTAATGTAAATTGTAATCTTAATTACAATTTTTTTAATATAGGGGGGTTACTATGAATAATAATTATTTTTTTGACTATAATAAAAGTGTTGAAAAAAGTTTAAATTTTGGATTTTCAAACTAAAAAAATCCACAAAATGCCAAAAGTTCAAAAAAAATCACAAAAATTTCACTTTTTGATTGACTTGATAACAAAAAAAAGCTAAAATAAATGACACTTTCATTAAAGAGGAGGGGAAGTTATGAAAGATAGATTTAAACAATTTAAATTCTTTATGGGAACTTTGTGCTTATCTGTCTTAGGTCTATTTACTATAATTCAAGCAGCTGGAAATCCAGGTGAAATAAATTTAAGTAAAACTGCTCAAAGACAAGATGATTACGGAAGAACATCTACAGTATCATTAAAAGCTAATGCAAATGGTTACACATCTAGTCAAAAAATTGATGTTGTTTTAGTCATGGATGGTTCTGGAAGTATGGCTTACGGTCCAAATGGTCAATATGATTATTCAAGACCAAACAGACTTCAAGCTGCCAAAACATCCGCAACAGCATTCGTTAATAGTTTAATGAATGGTAAATATGATGTTGAAATGGGTATAGTTGAATATGGAACAAATGTTAAAGACACCCAAAATTTAACAAACAACAGACAAACAATTGATAACTTCATTGCTAATAAATATGATGCAAATGGAGGAACAAACTTACAATCTGGTATAGCCAAAGCTAAAGAAATACTAGAAGCAGGTTCTCGTCCGGATGCTAAAACATTGGTTGTAATTCTAACTGATGGAATTCCAACATTCTACAATCACAATGGAGTTGTATGTGGTGACGGAAGTGAAAATAAACCAGGCCCAGGAAATGGTAACAATTATTCAAACCAAAGAATGTGTAATAATCTAAGTATTACACCATCACAAGCAGCAAAAGAAGAACTTGATTCTTTAAAATCAGATTTCAAAGAAGCTGACGTATATACAATTACATTAGGAAATGAAGCTGAAGCCGCAGAAATATTAAAAGAAGTAAATCCTGAACAAGAAAATCCTTCATATAAAAATTATGAAGCTCTAACAGAAGATGATTTAAACAAATTATTCGAGGAAATACTTACTCAAACAATAAATACAATTGGTAGAGGAACTGTAGTTACAGATACTATACCAAATACGTTTACATTATCTGCTGATTCAAAAACCAAATTAGAAGCAGCTGGTGTAACTGTTACTGAAAATAGTGACGGAACAACAACCCTAACTTGGAATATCGGAGATTTAACTGCAAACCAAGACTACACACTTACTTACGATGTTGTAGCAAAAGATGATTATCATGGTTCAATGTATACAAATACAAGTGCAACTTTAAATACAACTGTATCTGAAGATAATCCAGCATACACTGATATTAATGTTGACCTTGAATTTAACAAACCAACAACTGAGGTGCCAACTATTACTAAAGATGATAATTATAGTACTTATGAAGGAGAGGCAGTTAGTGGTTCTATTTTAGACAATGATCTAAATAAAAACACATTTACTGACAAAGAAAATGCAAGTGATAATTTAACAGTTTCTGATACATTAATTATAAATGAAAATGAAAGCGTTAAGAAAAACAGTGACGGAACATATTCAATTTATAAAGATGGAACTCTTCAAGGAACATTATCAATAAATAATGATGGTAAATTTACATTTACTCCAGAACCTGGTGTAACTGGTAATGTGGAATTTACATACTCAGTAGATACAATAGTTACTACAAACGGAAGTAATGACACCGTTCATAGTAATACTTCTACAGTAACAATCGAAATTGCTCCAAAAGCAAAAGTATCAGTAGAAGGTACAAAAACATGGAATGATAATAATAACCAAGATGGTATAAGACCAAATAGTATTACTATTAACTTATACGCTGATGGAACAAGAATTGCTTCAAAAGAAATTGCAGCTACAGATAACTGGGAATATTCATTCGATGATTTAAATAAATATCAAGAAGGTCATGAAAATGACAATGATTATGAGATTGAATATACAGTTAAAGAAGAAAATGTTAGTGGTTATACTTCTGAAATAAACGGATATAACATTACTAATACTCACGAAATAGAAAAAGTATCAGTAGAAGGTACAAAAACATGGAATGATAATAATAACCAAGATGGTATAAGACCAGATAGTATCACAGTTAACTTATACGCTGATGGAACAAAAGTTGATTCCAAAGAAGTAACAGAGGAAGATAACTGGGCATATTCATTCGATAATTTAGATAAATTCAAAGATGGTAAAGAAATTGTTTATACAGTATCTGAAGACACAGTAGATGGTTATACTGGAAATGTTAATGGATATGATATAACAAATACACACTCACCAATTAAAACTTCAATAACTGTTCAAAAATCATGGGTTGATGGTAATAACCAAGATGGTATAAGACCAAATAGTATCACAGTTAATTTACTTGCCAATGGAGAAAAAGTTGATTCAAAAGAAATAACAGCCGCAGATAACTGGACATACAAATTTGATAATTTAGATAAATTCAAAGATGGTAAAGAAATTGTTTATACATTTGAAGAAGTAAATGTCGCAGACGGATATGAGGTATCATATGATCAAAACAACATTGTTAATACTCACAGTCCAAGTGAAAAAACAATTTCTGGTAAAAAAATCTGGAATGATAGTAATAATAACGATGGTATAAGACCAAGTGAAATTACTGTAACTTTAAGCGGTAAAGTAGGCGAAAATGAAGTTATAAATAAAACACAAACAGTTTCTGAAAAGACAAACTGGGAATATAACTTTGAAAATCTACCTGAATATAATAATGGAAGCCTTATAAATTATACTGTAACTGAAAATGCAGTTGAAGGATATAGTACTGAAATTAAATCTACTGAAAATGGTTTTGATATAACAAATACTCATAGTAATGAACAAGTTAATATATCAGGTCAAAAAACATGGAATGATAATGATGATCAAGATGGTAAAAGACCACAGTCAATTACAGTTAATTTACTTGCTGACGGAAGTATAGTTAAAACAGTAGAAGTTACTGCTGAAAATAATTGGAAATTTGATTTCGGAAATTTAGATAAATATAAAGATGGTAAAGAAATCAAATATACTGTAACTGAAGAAGATGTAGATGGATATACAGCAGAAATAATAGACTTTAATATAACTAACACCCACACTCCTGAAACACTTACGTATACAGTTACTAAAAACTGGAATGATAATAACAATAATGATAATATAAGACCAGATGAAATTACAGTTTCTATAAAAGCTAATGGAAATATTATTCAATCAGTTAAATTATCAGAAGCTAATAACTGGACTTATACATTTGAAAACTTACCACGTTATGAAAATGGAAAAGAAATCAAATATGAAATAATCGAATCTGAAGTTAAAGGATATACTTCAACTATTGAATCTGGAACAATTGATGAAAATAATAATATCTCATCAGTTATCACAAACACTCACAAAATTGAAAAAACTGAAATCACAGTTAATAAAATTTGGAATGACGATAATAGTGCTGAAAGACCAAATTCAATTAAGGTATATTTAAAAGCTAATGGAATAATCATTAAAGAAGTAATAATTACCAAAGAAATGGGATGGACATATACATTCAAAGATCTTCCAAAATACTCAGCTGGAAAACTTATAGACTATAGTGTTATGGAAGAAGAAGTGGAAAATTATGAAACATCATATGATGGATTTAATATTATAAACACTTTAACTAAAAAATATGAAAATACTGAAATAATCCCACCACAAACAGGTAATGTTAATACAAATTCAAATATATTATTTATCTTATTAGGATTATTATCACTAGGATTAGCTTATAGAAAAGTAAATTAAGAAAAACATACCGAGGTATGTTTTTTCTTGCATTTCATATAAACGTTTGTTACAATATACCCAAAGAAAGGTGATAGAAGTGAAAAAAATATTAATTGCCTTAGGAATTATATTTATCGTGATAGGTATGTACCCACTTTTAATAAGTACTTCTAAAAGTACTACCAAAACATTAAACGAAGAAAAAAAAGTAGATATCCCAATATATGATTATAAAAAGGAAATTGAAAATTTAAGAAAACAGTATAATAATGATGAGATAGTAGCCATTCTAGAAATACCTGGTGTTTTAAAAGAACCGGTTACCCAAGCCAAAGATAACAACTATTATTTAACTCATGATTTATACAAAAAAGAAAACAAAGATGGAGCTATATTTCTTGATTATAGAATTAACTTAAATGACTATAACAAAATAATAATTTATGGTCACAACAATCTAAACAGTGTATTACCATTTAGAACGCTTACTTACTATAGTAGTAAACAGTATTATGAAAAACATCCTAAAATATTCTTATATACTTTAGATGGTAAAAAAGAATTTGATATTTTCTCAAGTTATAAAGAAAATGATAACTTTGATTATGTTAATTTAAAAGATTTTAATACTACTTATGAAAAGCATTTAAATAGATTAAAAAATAATTCGGATTATAAAACCAATATTGAAATAAATAAAGACTCTAAAATTATTATCCTTCAAACATGTACTTATACAAATAATAAAAGCGATGGTTTCAGACTAGTAATAGGTAAGCAAATATAGCTTACCTTTTTATATATGCCTTGAAACATTTAATATAATCCCCATACTACATAAAGTAATAAGTAAACTAGAACCACCATAACTTAAAAAGGGCAGAGTAACACCAGTAACTGGAATAAGACCAATCACAACACTTAAATTAAGTAATGCTTGAAAACTAAGCATAAAACTAATCCCAAATACTAAATATTTACCAAATAAGTTTTGGCATTTTAAAGCAATTTTAATAGATTTATAAATTATAATTAAAAATAAAGATGAAACAATTAATACTCCTAGAAATCCAAATTCTTCGCTTATAATTGAAAAAATAAAATCAGTTTGCGGCTCAGGCAGATAAAAGTGTTTTTGTCTGGAACCACCAAGACCAAATCCAAATAAACCACCAGGCCCAATCGCATATAGTGATTGTATGATTTGAAAACCAGCCCCTAAAGGATCACTCCATGGATTTAAAAATGATAATATTCTTTTAAGTCTATAAGGGGCAGCTAAAATTAAACCAATAACCCCTAAAATTCCAACCACACCAATTTTTAAGAAAAAACTAATTGAAACTCCACCAACAAATAATAAAGCAATAACTCCAATTACAAGTATAACCCCAGTTCCAAAATCCGGCTGCATCATTATAAGCCCAAATATAAGTAAAGTAAGACATAAAATAGGAATAACTCCTTTTTTAATATTTGTAATATCAGCTTTATTATTATATAAATATTTACTAGTAAAAATAACCATTGATAGTTTCATAAATTCACTTGGTTGAATACCAAAAGGCCCAATCCCAAACCAACTCTTACTACCGTTTCTTTCAGTTCCAAAAAATAAAACTAATATAAGCAAGGAAAAACATATTAAAAAAAGTTTATTACTATTATCATAATACTTCTCATAATCTATTTTACTAAAAAAATACATAAAAATAGTTCCAATAATTAAAAACATTCCTTGACTTTTCACATATTTAAAAGGGTCATCAAATTTATAATCTGCCCAAATTGCTGAAGAAGAGTAAACCATTAAAAGTCCAAACAGAGATAAAATAATTACTGCTAAAAAAAGTCCAATATCCATTTTCTTCATAGCCACACCCCATATACTAAGGAAATCATTGAAGCAATTAAACCAACAGTCCAAAATAATTTTACAATATCCGTCTCTTTCATTCCTTTTTTCTCAAAAGAATGATGAATAGGAGTCATCGGAAAAACTCTTTTACCAGTTAATTTAAACACGCATATTTGAATCATACAACTTAATGTTTCTATTACAAAAACAATACCAATTAAAACAAGTAAAAGTTCATGTCTTGTCATAATCGCATATGCTCCAAGTGTTGCTCCTAAAGCAAGTGAACCAGTATCACCCATAAAAACCTTAGCTTTGTTAGTATTATAAACTAAAAATCCAAGTAAACTTCCAACCAGTAAAAAAGCCCATAAAGCTAGCTCTTCATATCCTAAAAGCCACTGAGTATTCCAAGAAATAATCCCAAATGTTAAAAAACATATTACAGAAAGCCCACCAGCAAGACCATCCAAACCATCAGTTAAATTAACCGCGTTACTACTTGCCACTAAAACAAACAAAATGAAAAGTCCATACATCCATCCTATATTAAGTTTGAAATGAAGTCCATGAACCCAAAGTAGGGGTTCATTACCACCTTTCATAAATAAATAAAAGAATATTATCGAAACAAAAACTTGCATCATAAATTTCTGACTTTTAGTAAGACCTTTATTATCATGCTTTAAAATAATAAGAAAATCATCAATAAATCCAATTACCGCATAACCAATAAATGTAAATAAAATAATCGCAAGAGAGTAGTTAAAACTAACTTTTCCTAAAAACCAAAGTAAAATCATTACTAAAAAAGAAGGAACAATAAATATAAGACCACCCATTGTGGGTGTTCCTTGCTTTGAATTGTGTGTATTTTTAAGCCATTTACTAATAGTTTGTCCGGCATGTAATTTTCTTAAAATAGGAATGATAATAAGACCCAAAATAGTTGAAAAAATAAACCCAATCATCATAGCCATTACAGATTTAGTAAGTATCAGCATATAATTCCTCCTATTCTGTAAAAATTCTTACAGTTTTTCCCTCATCAAGTGTAGTTCCTTCATCAGGTGATTGATGAATTACCTTATCACCGTTTCCCTCTACAATAACTTCAAATCCTTTTAACTTATCTTTCGCATCTTCTACATCCATACCAACAACATTTTCCACCTTCAAAGTTTTAGGATCAGGCCATTTATACTTCTTATCTAAACCATCTTCTCTTTTTTCAATATTTAATGCTTTAATACTGTCCTGCAAAACTGCCTTAGAAATTGGTCCAACAGTTGTTCCTCCATATTGAACAGTTCCTTTAGGATTATCAATTGCAATATAAACAACAACCTTTGGATCATCAGCAGGTAAAAATCCTATAAACGACAAAATATAATTATTAGCTAAATATTTACCATTAGAAACCTTTTGAGCCGTTCCTGTTTTACCACCAACTCTATAACCATCAATATAAGATGTTCGCCCACTACCATTTGCGACAACACTTTCTAAAGCTCTTCTAACTTCTTTACTTGTATCTTCACTAATAACTTTTCCTACAGCCTGTTTTTTATTTTCTTTAATAATTGTATTTGTTTCAGGTTCATTTATACTTTTAACAATATATGGCTTATATAATGTTCCACCATTAATAGCTGCCGAAACTGCAGTTACCTGCTGAATAGGAGTAACCGAAACCCCTTGACCAAAAGCCGTAGTTGCTAGTTCAACTGGACCAACCTTATTTAAATTAAATATAATCCCAGAAGCCTCACCATTTAAATCAACCCCAGTCTTTTTTCCAAAGCCAAATTTATTAATATAACTAAATAAAGTATTTTTTCCAAGCCTTTGACCTAATTCAACAAATCCTGGGTTACATGAATTTTCAACAACTTGTAAGAACGTTTCATGTCCATGTCCACCATGTTTCCAGCAGTGAAGTGTTGAATTTTCAACCTTAACACTACCAGTATCCACAAAGGTATCCTTATCTAAATCAACCTTTTTTTCCTCCAAAGCCGCCGCTAAAGTGATAATTTTAAAAGTTGAACCAGGCTCATAAGTTGCCCAAATAGGAAGATTCCTATTAATTTCCTCAATACTATATTTTTGATATGAGCTAGGGGAGAAGTTTGGCCTAGCCGAAATAGCTAAAATTTCACCGCTATTTGGATCCATCACAAGACCAATAGCTCTATCAGGATCAAATTTAGTAACCGCATTATTAAGCTCTCTTTCTAAAGAAGCTTGAATTTCATTATTAATCGTTAATGTAATATTCATCCCATCTTGAGGCTGCTGATAAACTTCATTAAGCTTAAGCTTATTTCCTTTCGCATCACTATAATATTTAATTGCTCCATCTTGACCAGTTAAATAATTATCATAAGTAAGTTCGATACCAGAAAGTCCTTGATTATCAACACCCACAAATCCTAATGTATGGGCCATATAAGTGTCATAAGGATATGACCTCTGTGACTCTTTAACTAAATAAACTCCATCTAATTTTAAATCTTTAATCTTGTCCGCAATCTCATAAGAAAGTCTACGGCCTTCAGGATGAACCCTTTCAATAGAAGTTCTTTTACTAACATGTTTATACATTGTATCGTAATCAACGTTTAATATCTCGGAAAGCTTTGTCGCAGTTTCTTTCTTATTTTTAATTTGATTTGGAATAACAACCAAAGATGTAGTTGTTACATTATCAGCTAAAACAATTCCATTACGGTCATAAATCAAACCTCTATCAGCTTTAATAGGTAAATTACGACTCCATAAATTACTCGCATAATTATTTAATTTTTTATAATCGAAAACTTGAATATAAAATACTCTAAAAATTATAATAATAAAAACCAAAGTAATTAAAAGAAGCGCTATTTTCATTCTAATGTGAATATTTTTAAAAAACATGGTATCACCATTTAATAATATGAAGAAAAAGAGTTATTTATAATAAAAAAGACCTAACTTTTTTTGTTAAGCCTTTTTTCGCCAATAACTCTAATAGTTAGCACTAAATAAGATATACTTATAATTGATTATGCATCTTTATTTCTGATAATCTTAAAGAAATGATTGCATCAAGCCAAAGTAGTGACCATTCTGCAAAATAGGATTTTAAAGATTTTGTTTGGGTATCTAAATCAATCAAGTCAAATTTTATATTCTGCAAAGTTTTTTCATCAATAGACATAAGATTTCCATTATTTATGTATATTGATAAAACTTTATTAATTTTTTTCAAAACATTCTCAAATCTTTTATGCCAAACTTTATAAAGATTCAAATCCACTGAAGCAGTAACATAAAATATTAAATTTTTAAAAGCATATTCAATATTTTCCTTTGTTGGCGTTCCAACATTAAATTCTTCCTTCATATACAATGCATCATCTCCTTTTCACTTTTATCATATATCTTTAAAAAAGAAAAAACAATAGTTACAAAACACATTTCATAAAAAAGACTTAACTTTTTTTGTTAAGCCATTTTTTACCATCAACAACTCTGGCAACTAACATTGAAGAAGATGTTTCTCCAACCGCATTAAGCATAGTTGCTGGTGGATCAATAATTGTCGCAATCATTGTAAGCACAGGTAAGGCAGCTACAGGGAATCCCATCATTGAAATAATCATCATTTCAGAGACTGTACCACCACCAATAGGTACCGCACTTATAAGTAAGTTAGCTATAATTGCTACTACCATTATTTGAACAATATTACTAGACATATCCATACCGAATAGATAAACTAAAAACATTATTTTAAATACACTACCAATAATTGTTCCATCTTTATGTAAACTTGTACCAAGTGGAATAACAGTTTCTGCTACATCATCAGGAACACCTATTTTTTTAGAAGCCTCAATATTAGCTGGAATAGTTGCTCCAGAAGAACAAGTAGCTAAAGCTGTAAAGGTAGGAGGTACAATATTTTTCCAAAATCTTTTAAATCCTTCCTTACCCCCTGATATAAATGCATAAATACTATATATAATAAAGTAATAAAGTACTGCGACTACTGTATAAATAACAAATGTTTTCGCAAATCCAACTGCAATAGATGCTCCAAAGGAACCAACTAAAGCTGCGAAATAACATCCTAAACCAATAGGTGCATAATACATAATAATCTTGATTAGATTAAATGTAATATCATTAGCCGCATTTAAGAAATTTACAACAGGTTCAGCTTTTTTACCACTCATTTTAATTGCTAAACCAAATAAAATTCCAAATACTAATATTGCTACAACATTTTCTTTAGATAGTAAACCACTAAAATCATCAACACTAATAAGTTTAACTGTACTATCTAAGAAATTAAGCTTATCACTTACTTTATCAGATGAACTAAACATTTTTTCGATTGAAACCTTATCACCAGAATCAACCAAATTAGTCATAAATGTTGTACCAACTCCAACAAGTACAGCGACAAGTGAAGTTATAATAAATACAAATAATATTGATGCCATTATCTTCCCAAGTCTTTTTGGACTTTTCATTTTCGCAATTGTTGTTGTTACAGTTAAAAATACCAAAGGTACAATAACCACAAACATTAAATTAAGAAATAAATCACCAAAAGGTTTAACAATATCTGCTTTTTCTTTAAAAATTAAACCTGCAATAGTTCCAATTATAATAGAAATAACTAAAATAATTGTTTGCTTATAATTTTTCCATAAATTTTTCATAAATTCTCCCTCCAAAGTAATTATATATTTGCCAAAATAAAATATCCATAACGAGTAATACTCAATTAAAAACAAAAAACTCACAAAATGCCCATAAATCGTTGCTATCAATTATAATATAGTGATAAAATATTAATATAAAAGGAGATAAAACATGATTAAAACACTAAGCATTTTAAACAGTATAAAGCTTCAAAATCCCATAACTGAAATTATGATTAATAGTTTTGAAGAAAATAAAATAACTAAAGTTTACTTTGAAGAACTTTTAAACTTTAAAAACTTAAAAACATTATATATTGAAAATACCATTATAGACAGTAAAGCAATAAATATAATAAAAAATCTAAATTTAGAAAATTTATATATAATTAACTGTGAGATAATAAATAATTTAGGTGAAATTAGTAATTTAAATAATCTAGTTTTTGACAGTACTAATCTAAACCTTATTAATGAAATAAAAGTTAATAATCTAACACTTAAAAATGTTTATATTCCAAACATTAAAATAATCGCAAATAAAATTGATTTATCTAAAGCAAATTTCAATACTATCGATAATATAATTGTAAATCAATTATCTATCTCTGATGCTCAATATGAAGAGAATGAAAATTTATTCAATAACCTAAATTATAAAGTATTAGTAAAAAAGTCAAATGAAATAATAAAAAAAGTAGGTAAGGAAAATGGCTAACTTTATAAAACTATCAGAAGAGTTAAGAATGAAAATAAAAGTATTATCCGCATTTCCATTATATTATGTTGAAGGTAAAATAACTTTAGATGATGTAAAAAAACTAAATGAAAATAATGAACCTAAAATATTGATTTTGAAAAACACCGTAAATCAAGATAGTGATATCATAAAACAAATAGATAAGTCAAAAACCAAATTTAGTGTTTTAGGTGGTTTAGATTATTTAAAAATAAAAAAATATAATGAAACTAAATATATAAAAAGAACTATATATTCACCACTAGTATTATCAGAGGTAATAAGTAAATTAAAAAAGTTAGAAAAAGGCATAAATGATAATTGGAGTAACACCGAAAAAAGTTTATATATTTATAAAAAAATAGTAGAAGAATGTCATTACCAATATGATGATGAAAACGCAAGAGAAAAAATAGACGATAATGATTATGAAGTTATCAGAAACCTTACAGGAATATTATATAAAAGATTTGTATGCGCTGGCTTTGCTTTAACTTACAAAGAAATTATGGATCGTATTGGTGTCCCTTGTTTTTATCAAAGTCGTCAAAATTCTCATGCATGGAATATTTTGAAATTAGAAGATAAATATGTAGGCGTCGATTTAACATGGGACTGCGATAATAAAAAAGGAAATCATTGTTCCTTTATATATTTTGGATTAGATAAAAATTTTTATAGTCATAAATCTCATAATATTACAAACGAACCAGAAGAAATAAAATTTAATCTTACTACTTTATCTGAGGAAAATATAGTCGCAAAAATCCTTAAAATAAATGAAAATAAAATAGAAATATATAAAATGAGAACTATCACAAATAAAATAGGCGAAAATATAAATTATTATAAAATAGAAAGTTTAAATAATATGGATAAATATTACTTTGAATTAGATGGTGAAATTAAAATAATATATATCGAAAAAAATATCCCGCTAGAAATAATAACCATAAGTGATATAAAAGCGGCTACTAAAAATGGTGGATTTATAGGTATTCAAAGCCAAATAACAAGCGATTATAGGACTTACCGAAGAGATGATGGAACTAGTTTTATAATAAGTGATAAGAAAAAAATTGATAATAATATAAATCAGTATTATTATATGGAATTTACTCAAACCGAAAACCCTCAAATAATTAAATATATTATCGCATCAGAAACAGAATTATTAAATCCAAACGAAAATGAAACTGAAGCTATTGCTAATGCTTTATTAGAAAGAAAAAGACTTAAACAAAAAATGGAAAATTTCCGCGGTTATGTTGGTAGCCTAGATGAACATAATGCTTTAATTTATGATGCTGATTATGAAAGTAAGCTAAATGGAAGAAGGTAGAAAATGAAAAACTATGTTAAATTAAATAATAATGATAATCAACTATCCTTAGGCAACTTATGCCGTATTATTAAAGAAAATTCAGTTAATAAAGCCTTTGCTTGCCAAACAGATATCTTTTGTGCAATTTTTAATATTGATAATATAAGTGATTCTACCGTCAACAACTATTGTATTGGTTACCGTAGTATCGGAAGTGATTATAAAAGTATTTATAAAAGATTTAAACTAACAAACTATGAAAATTTTGAAACCATTGTAACAAGTTTAATATCAATACTAGAAGGAAGAATTCATACATTTGAAAACATTAACACATTAAAAAAATATCTAAAAAAAAGTCCTCAAATAAAAAGATTAAGTTTAGATTTATATAACTTATCTAAAAATGATGAAACAGTTCCGCGAACTTTTCCGGAAGATATTTATAAATTAATTCAAACTGAAGATTATTATTCTTTTTTTAAAGAAGTATTAACATATATTGTTTTAAATAAACTTCAGCCAATATATTCAAACGATACAAGACACGAGCTTATTGAAACACTACTTAACAATACAAACATTTCAATAAATGAACTTGAAAAAATATTAAAACTTCAATTTCAAGATGGTATAAATTATACTCATTCCTTAAATAAACTGGCCAAAGAAGGAAATCCCTATGCTTGTTTTGAATTAGGGGAAATGGAATATAAAGGTTTAATGACTGGCAAACCAAGATATATTGAAAGTTATAAATTACTAAAAATAGCTGCCTTAAAAAAGCATCCAAGAGCAAATTGGTTGATTGCAAAAATGTTTTTTGAAAATAAATTAGGTAGTGGAACACAAAAAGATTATGAAGAAGGTTATAATTATCTTAAAGAAGCCGAAAAATTAGGAAGTATAGCCGCCATAAATACCTTTGGTTTATGTTATTTAAATGGCAAGATAGGCAAAAAAGATGAAGAAAAAGCGATTGAATATTTCATCAAAGCTACAAAAAAAGAATATGTGTATGCCTATAACAACCTAGGAAAAATATATGAAAAGAAAAACGATAATAAAAAAGCATTCGAATATTACTTAAAAAGTGCCAATTTAGGTGAAAGCTGGGCCTGTAATAAAGTAGGGAAGTATTACTTAAATGGTATATTAGAAGATGTAAATAAAGAAAAAGCTTATCATTATTTTAAACAAGCCTTAAATGTGCCAATTGAACTTTTAAATCCTTGGTCTTTATATAATTTAGCTGTTTATTTTTACATACCTGGCTGCTATGAAATAGGTCTTGATAAAAATGAAGAAAAGGCTATAAAATATCTAAAAAGAGCTTCAAAACAAGGTGTTTATAAAGCTTTAGAAAAATTAATATATATATATTTAGAAAATCCTAAAGAAAATTTAAAAGAAATCAAAAAAACTTTAAATAAGTTAAGTAAAACTAAATATTATGAAATATGTAAAAAAGATTTAGAAGAAAAATTAAATGAAGTTAATCTAGTAACCGTAACCAGCAAAATAATATAAAAAAGTTCTAAACGAACTATTTTTTTATTATATTTTTTAAATCCTTCTCATTAAAAAGAATTATTCTACTATTCCCAGAAATATCTTTAATATTTAAATTTTCATGATGTAAGATAGTTATATAATCCCCTTGAATAATAGGAAAGTAATTACCCATACTATTTTTAAGTTTTATATTATCATCCTTATCATAAAAATCTTTTAAAATCATTAAATCAAGTCTACCATAAATAATTTTTTCAGTATTATGAACATATTTATCAATTAAACTATAATCTTTTATTTCTGGAGATAAAGTAACAATTTCACAGCCATATTTTTGAAGCAAGGAAACAGTCTCACTATTAGTCACATTAACAGGGTAATCACTAATAACATGATTGTTTTTTGCATATTTAAAGATTCCACCAATTTCTGAAATAAGTAAATTCTCGTTTTCATATTCAGGAAAGTTATGCATTATCCTAGGAAGTTTAAAATAAACATTATTTTCTTTATATTTTTTATAAAGCTCAAAGTCTTCAGTATATATTCTATAAGCATATTCTAAAGCTTCTTTAAGCTGATTTTCATTTCGAACAAGTATAGATAAATTATTTATATCCTTAACACTATCAATTTCTTTATCGTATTTAAATGTAGCTTCACGGTTTACCTCACATCTTTTTGAGATAAGTTTATTAGCTAAATTTCTTTTAATTTCCTTAAGAAACTTCATAGGAATAAATACATCATCTAAATCACAAGTTAATTCATTAACTTTAAAAGGAAAATCACCAAAAGAGCATAGTTTATCCTTTATATCATTTAAAGAAGTTGGTTTATTTAAGGCTTTATCTAATGTAATTGACTCTAAAGAAACGATGTGTTTACCATCAGAAAAACTAACCTTAAGAGGTTCGAAAGCTTTAGCGGTAACCTTAATATCAATAGGTATTTTTAAATCAGAAACCTTATTTATCTCCTTAGTAAGTTTAGAATCAATTGTTTTATTAACACTTTCCTTATCTTTAATACCTAACTTATTATCTAAAACAGCAATCATACCTTTGTCTATTTTATTCTTAAGTAATCCCTTGTCATCATAAAGTTTATTAACAATCATTCCTTTAGAAGATCCGTTAAATCTAATACCATCTTCCTGGTATAAATCATCAGAAAGTTTAATATAAATTTTATTCTTATCAATTTTTATAATTTTACCAAGCGGATATCCAATATGATTAGGTGTTTTTATATTATAAATATCATCATGTAAGAAATAACCACTAGTAAAACTTCTATTAAATAATTTTTTTAAATTAATTATCTCATCCTTAGTAATTTGTGGATTACCATTTTTATAATACTCATCAATTAATCTTCGGTATACTTTAGTTACATAGCCGACATATTCTGGACTTTTCATCCTTCCTTCAATCTTTAAACTACTTACATTTAAATCAAGAAGTTCTTTTATGTGATCAGCTAAAAATAAATCTTTAGTACTAAGTAAATATTTACCATCAGTTTCAACTTTACCTTTATCATCATATAAATCATAAGGAAGTCTACAAGAACCTGCACACATTCCGCGATTACCACTTCGTCCACCATTTAAACTACTAAACAAACAGTTACCACTATAAGAAACACATAAAGCTCCATGAACAAAAACCTCAATTTCTAAAATATTACTTAAATCTCTAATTTCATCCTCGTCCATTTCCCTTGCTAAAACAACTCTAGAAACCCCAATACTTTTAAGAAAATCAATACTTTCCTTATTATGACTATTTATTTGAGTAGAAGCATGAACCTCTAAATCAGGAATAAGTTTTTTAACTAAACTAATCATCCCTAAATCTTGCATAATTACCGCATCAACACCTATTAAATATAAAAACTTTAAATACTGAATAAATTCAGATATTTCATTTTCATATACCAAAATATTTGCTGTAACATATATCTTAACTCCATATAAATGACATATCCTAACGGCTTCTTTAAGTTCTTCATTATCAAAGTTTTTCGCAAACGCTCTAGCGCCAAATGCCTTTCCACCTAAATAAACCGCATCACACCCATTTTTAATAGCCGCCATTAACGTTTCCATATTTCCAGCTGGACTCAACAATTCAACTTTTCTCATATATACTTCTTCCTTTTCTAAAAAACTATTATAACAATATAAATTATTTTTTACAAATAAAAAGGAAATAGGTAAATGACCGCGTATATATATTTATGAAGGGGCAAGAAAGGAGGGTAAAAATATTAAAGATTATAAAAAAGGA
>CACZST010000035.1 GCA_902783895.1 uncultured Erysipelotrichaceae bacterium | reverse complement strand
TACCTAAACTTAAAAAAATAAAAAATCGCCATATAGACGATAATTTTGTTTTGTTCATTTGTGGCACTATGTATTGACAAAAATCACTTATAGAACCAGTAATATTGACATCTTTATTAATAACTAAAGTATCTTTTACTTCGATTTTATCCTTTATAACAATATCTCCACCTTGAGATATTGCTTCTCTTAATTGCTCTTCATTGCTTACTTCTGTAGCCGCATTTGCTTTAAAACTTGGTATAACAAATAACGATAGTACAAATATACCAAATAATAAATTAAATCTTCTCATTTTCACTCCTCCTAGTCTATATTTTCATTATATATTATTGCCTTACGAAAAGCAATTAAAGTTAATAAATAATAGTCATTTCGTGGTTAACTTATAGTAGTATCTTAAACATTTAATAGAAGGCACAAAAAAATAGAAATTTTATTATTTTCTACTTTTTAAGTATATATTATTTTACTTTTTTTCTTGTTGTTCTTCTCATTACAACAACTGATCCAGTAACACAAGTAAGTCCAAGACCTGCGATTATTATTGAACCAAAAGCTGATGTGGATGGTACTTCTACTATTTGACCATTATCCACTTTCACTTCATCTTTATTATTTTCTTCATCTTTTTGCTCTTCTTTTACTTCTTCCACATATTTTGAAACTGTATATGGATTAGTTTCTGTACCTTCTCCATTTAGTGTGGTTTCTGATGATACGTAGAAGGCAGGACGGATGCCATGGTCACTATAGTACGGGGCCTGGCCGCTAAAATAACCGTCGCCCCAGATATAGGACACGCCGAACGCATCATAACCGGCGAAAGGCGAAACTGTCCATGGCAAATTATCTGAATACAAATAATTATGTGTATTAATATTAATATAACATGACTCTTTTCCTCCTGCATGTTTATAGTTATAATCACTTACACTTGCACATGCACTATTTGTAGATGACTTAACATAATCTGTCACATTCATCAAAGCTACTTTACCTTTCCATTTATATGCAGACTCTTCTTTTATACTTTCTGATAAGTTTGTTTGATTTTGTGCGGTTGGTCCGACATTCCATGTTCCCTCTACAATAAAGTCTTTTACATCATCACTTAATCCATTATAAAAATCATTGTTTAAATATGTATTAAGGGTGGCCTCCTTATCTGGTAAATTTAGATGTGTTCCATTTACCTCCCATGGCATTTGAGTTACTTTATTACCTTTTGAATCTAAAGTAGTTGTATTGCTTCCCCATGATTTACAACCATATTCACTTGTACAGAAATCTTCACTATTGCTAGAATATCTGGCATTTTGCTCATCCCATGCCATTTCTCCAATACTTTCTTGTTTAATAACCTTTATTGTTCCATCTTTTTCTAATGAAATTATTCTATATAAATCTGCACCTAGTTTAATATAGTTATTAGGGTTTCCTCCCTTATAAATATATCTTCCATCTATAGTTGAATCTACATATAAACCATCTCCAGATGTTACTATATTTTTCTTTAGTATATCTGCAGTTTTCTCCATTGCTTTTACTGGATAAAAAGATATACTTAAAAGAATTACTGAAAGCGTAAAAAATAATTTTTTCATATATTTAATCCTCTCCTACCTTACTATACCCATTTTATCAAAAATAAAAAGCAAAAACAAGGAATGTTTTTGATGAATAATTTATAAATTATTTTTAATGTTTTCTAGTTCCTGATTAAGAGCATTTATCATTTTTTCCATCATTTCAATTGTATTTGAATTGTTTGGATCTTTATTTTCTCTTTCTGTTTGAACTTGTTTATAAAAAGCATTTGTTGAAAGTACTTGGGCAACTAACATTAACCAGTTACTTAGGGCATTTTGTTCATTAGCGGTTAAATCATCAATTAATATATATCCGACAGCAACAGCACTTAAGGAAAATAATTTGGGAGGAACGTCTGGTATTATACTCATATATCATTCCTCCTTTTTAAGTCTATTTTTTATAATAAAAAAATATGAAATTAATCATATTTAGTTTTTTATTTCATCATAGAAATTAGCAAACGTTACTAACATGTATGGGATAAGCCATAGATAAAGTAATCCAAATGTTAGCACTCCAAGAATTATCCATGGGATAAAGCTAACCCAAATCATTATATAGTCTATTTTATGTTCATCCATAATATCCGAACTTTTTTTAAATATTTGAGTTATTGGCATTTTATTATTATCATATAAGATAAAATATACCTGTGAAAATGATATTATAATCATAAAATAAAGAAGCGGTATTGTTAAGCTTAGAATAACTCCTATTAGTATTAAAAATGCGGATAAAAACATGTTTAGATCAGTTTGATATGTAGTAAAAACATCTAAGGCAGTAACGGAAATATATTCAAGTAAACTGAAAGACATTGAAAAGATGAAGAAACCTAAGGATATAGCTAATGCTTTAAAAAACAAATCAGTTCTTGAGAAAAAGTCTTTAAATGATGTTTTTTGGTTTCTTGAGGTTTTAACAACGATTTGAATAAGGCCCATTGATAAAAGACCTAATAGTAATAAATCTAAGATAGAGCTTAATGATACATTATAAATAATTACGCCTACAAAATAACTTGAAATACCAAGTAAGATAATAGTTATTAATGATAAAACTAATGGTGCGTAATGGTATTTAAGACTATTTATTGCTCTTCTTTTAAGGTCAATTCTATCCATAATTTTTAGTCCCCTTTTCTGCGGCTAACGGTTATTCCGTCGCCAATATTATAATAATTAGTTATAAATTCTTCATTATTAATTAGAAAATCATGGTAGCGGTTTATTTTTTTTACTAAAGCTTTTAGGTTTTTACTTTTAATGGATTCAGGGTCTTTGGTTAATCCATGAAAGTTTAAATTATCTGTAATAATTACACCTTTGCTTTTTAGGTTTTTTTTATATTTTTCAAAAAATTTTATATATTGAGCTTTAGCAGCATCAATAAATATTAAATCATAATATCCTTCGATATTTGTTTCTAAGGCATCACCTTTAATTATATTTATTTGGCTATGCATATTAAATTTTTCAATATTTTTTATTGCTTCATTATATCTTTTTTCATCACGTTCAATAGTGGTTACTTTAATGTTTTTATTTACTAGTGCCATTTTAATTGCTGAATAACCGATTGCTGAACCAATTTCTAAGATGTCTTGGACATTATTATTTGTTATATACTCTTCAATAAACTTTATGCCTTCTTTTTGAATAATAGGTATATTATTTTCTTCGGCATATTTTTCTAGTTCTATTATGCTGCCCATTTTCCTTCATCCTTTAATTTTTTTATTATTGCACTATGTTCATTAGCGTTTTTAGTAAAGTATACTTTTTTATTTGTGTCTGCAACAAAATAATAATATTGACTAGGTGTTGGATTTAAAGCGGCTTTTATTGAGCTTAAACTTGGGTTATCGATTGGTCCAACTGGCAATCCTTTCATTGATGTACATCTTGTATTATATCCATTACAAGCGTTAAGCTCATCTTTGGTTAATACCTCGGATAGATTTTTTTTAGATGCATAATATGTAGTTACATCACTACCTAATGACCAATCATTTTTTAATCTATTATTGAATACTCCTGATACAAGTGCTCTATCTTCATCGGTTACTGCCTCTAGTTCAATTAGTGAAGCTAGGGTTAAGATTTGATGAATATTTTTGTCACCGTTTTGTAATTGATCTTTATATGGTGTAAGCTTGCTATTTGTATTATCAAGCATTTTAGTTATAATATCTTCTGCTGTTAAATTTTGAGTGTCAAAGTTATATGTGTCGGGAAATAGATAACCTTCTAGGGGGTAATAAATTTCATCATTAAATATATCATCTGTTAAAAACCAATATTTATTTTGTAAGGTTTTTATGAAATTTTCATCAGAAACTTTATTTAAAAATTCTTTTTCAGATATACCTGTTTTTCTGGCGACAATTTTCGCCATTTGACGAATATTTAATCCTTCACGGAAAGTGACTTTAGTAAGACTATCTGTTTGGTTGGATTTGTCACTTAATATTTTTATAATTTCTGGGACAGACATTGCTTCATTAAGTTCATACGCTCCACTTGTTAAAGTGGATGAGTCTGGTTTGTTTAATTTTAAATATAATTTATAAAATGCTTCAGATTTTATTAAATTATTTTCTTTTAATCTTTCGCCCAGTGAAAAATAATTGTCTCCTTGTTTAACGATAAAAGTTTTGGGTGAAGTATCTGAACTAACTTCCGATATTTCACTTTTATAAACAATTAATAGCGTAAAAAGTAAGACAATTATTAAAATTAGTAAAAATAATAAGATTTTTTTGAAAGATAATTTTCGTTTTTTCAAAACAATTAACCTTACTGTGCAGAACTACTATCAGCAGATTCTACTTGTTTTTGCATTTCTTGTAAAATTGTTTCAACCGTTTCCCATTCTCTTTCAGTTTCAATTGGTTTTAAAGGTAGTGCAGCATATTCACTATCACTATAAGATTTTAAATCTTCTGGTTCATAGATTGATGCATATACTCTTGTATTACCTTCTTCATCAATTGAATGATCTGTATAAGCTATATAATTTTTCTTTGTTTCTGGTGATTGATAACAGAATAAAGCTTCACAATCAATTGTTCTACCGTCTTCATCTACGGCTTTAAATTTTAATCCTTCGTTTTCGTTCATTTTATTTCAACCCTTTCTTCTTATCTAAATACGTTTGTAAAATAATATTAGCTGCAAGGCTATCTATTTTTGTTTTTCGTTTTTTTCTTGAAACGTCAGCTTTAACCATATATTTGGTAGCTTCAACTGTTGATAGTCTTTCATCTTGCATTTCCACAGGAATATGAAATGTTTCTTCAAGTCTTTCTTTGAAATTTAAAGCAAGTTCGCCTTTTGGACCAATCGTTCCATTCATATTTTTAGGAAAACCTAATATCATTTTCTCAATGGATTCTTTTTCAATAATAGTGGCAAGTTCAGTTATAGCTTTGTCATAGTCTTCATCACTAAAACGAATTGTTTTATAAGTACTAGCGACTGTTTTAGTTACATCAGATATTGATACCCCAAGTGTCCTAGTTCCTAAATCTAATCCTAAATACTTCAAGCTTAACCACCCTCTATTACAAGATTATTGTACCATTTATTTTTAATTTTGTATACAATAAAGGGAAAAATTTGTTATTTTATTTTGTTTTTTTCTTATTTTTTATAATCCCTTATTTTATAAGGGTTTTATATTATGGTGTAAATGATTTGCCTATTTACAATTAAGTTTATTTTTTTAGTATATATCTTTGTTAAAAATTACCTTTTACTTTTTTATTTTATGATTGTTTTTATTTAATAGTAAACCGTAAAGTTTAAAATGTAAATGAGGTAATATTTTTATAAAATAATTATTAATTTATAGCGTATTTTGACAAAATATGATATATTGATTTTATAGAATTAATATATAATAAGGATTGAGGTATATGCATTATAAAAGACGAATTAAGAAAAAGCCATTAATTATTCTTACAATACTTATTGTTATTATTGCACTAATATGTGTTTATCTTTTCAATATATACAAGTACTATAATAGTCCAGAATACAAACTAGGTAAAGCTGGTTATAGTGAAAAAGAAATTAATGAAATCTTAAAGATGGATGATAAATATATTAAATATGCGATGGATAATAAATACGAGGATGATTTTATTGCTTTGGTTAATGAAAAATATTTTTTGTGGAAAAACTACGACGCATATATTAAGTATATAGATGATGTATATGGTGATAAAAAAGTTGATTATTCATATGTTGTTTCAATGGTTAATACAAGAAATAATTATGATTACTATACACATATGGTTTCCACTAATATGAATGCTGGTAATGGTATTTTGGTTAATAAATATTATAAATTACCTGATAAGTATGCGCCTAAGGATATTGTTCCTATGAGTAACTTATATGCTTATCCAGGAAATAGTATTAACAAGGAAGTTTATGAGGCATTTAAAGAAATGGCAGTTGCGGCTAATAAGGAAAATATAGTACTTATTGTTAATTCTTCTTATCGTGATTATAAGTCACAAAAGAAAATATATGAGAACTATAAAGAGAAAAACGGTCAAGCTTATGCGGATCAATTTGCGGCTCGCCCAGATTTTTCTGAACATCAAACTGGTCTTGCCTTGGATATATTTACTCCTGGGGCCGGTATGACTACATTTGAAAATACTAAAGCATTTAAATGGCTTAAAGAAAACTCTTATAAATATGGATTTATATTAAGGTATCCTGAAGGTAAGGAAAAATTAACAGGATATTCTTATGAGCCTTGGCATTACAGATATTTAGGTAAGGATTTGGCTAAAAAAGTATATGATAGTGGTTTAACATTTGATGAATATTATACTTATTATTTAGAAAAGTGAGGATATTATGGATAAAAAAAAGATTATTATTATAGCTTCAGTTTTGCTTTTAATTATTTTGATTTGGATAATTTTTGGGGGAGCTATTAGAAATAAGTTATTTACAAATAAACTAGAGACATTAGGATATTCTGGTAAAGAGATTAAATTAATCGAAGAAAAAGTTTTTTCTGATGATTATGATTTAGTTACAACTAGTAAAAATGATGAAGTAATTGATGTTATTTCTGCAAAAGGATATCGAGGAGAAAATTTAAAAAAATATTTAGATTATTATTCTAAATATAAAAATTGTGATATGGAGGATATTATTACAATAGTCAATAGTGGTTATGATTTATCTAAGTATGAACCAACTTCTACTTTAGCTGATTTAGTAACTGAAAAATATTATATTTATGATAATACTTCAAAATATTTAAAATATTATTCAAATAATGAAAATATTTCTTTGGATAAAGTTGTTGGTTTAGTTAATTCTAAGGCTGATAATAAATTTTATACAAATACTAAAAATGCAGATTTAAATAAGGGTAATTTAATTTTAGTAAATAAATATTATTATTTAAAAGATAATTATATTCCAGATGATTTAGTTACTTTAACAAATAAATATAATGGTGGAACTAACAATATGATGCGAAAAGATGCGGCCAATGCATTTATGGAAATGGTTGATGCAGCTTTACTTGATAATATTATTCTTAAAAACATGTCTGCTTATAGAAGTTACAATTATCAAGTAAACTTATATGATAAATATGTTCAAAAAGATGGTAAAGAGGCAGCTGATATTTATTCTGCAAGACCTGGATATTCTGAACATCAAACTGGTTTATGTACAGATATTAATGATATTAGTTCATCTTTTGAAGGTACAGATGCTTCTAATTGGCTTGTGGATAATGCTTATAAATATGGATTTATATTAAGATTTCCTAAAGGTAAAGAAGATATAACTGGATATACTTATGAACCATGGCATTATAGGTACGTTGGTAAAAATGCTGCTAAAATTATTCATGATAATGATTTAACATTAGAAGAGTATTATGCTTATTATTTAGATAAATAAAAAAGGTAATGATTGTTCATTACCTTTTACTTTGTCATTTTTTTATTTATTACAATAGATCCAATTACACATATAATTCCAAGTATAACAATTACTATTGATCCAAAAGCAGATGTGGATGGTACTTCTACTATTTGTCCATTATTTATGTTTACTTCATTGTTATTTTCTTCATTCTTTGATTCTTCTATATAATTAGATATAGTATATGGGTTAATCTCTGTACCTTCTCCATTTAATGTGGTTTCAGAGGATAAGTAGAATGCAGGAATGACTGCATCCCCTTGGTGTGCATCGAGGCCATAGAACATACCGTAACTGCTCAAGCCAAATACAAAATGTACACCTCCATGAGACGAAAGTGTCCATGCATAATTTGTTGAATATAAATAATTATATGAACTACTATTATTGTAGCATGATGGATTTCTATATGCAGATACACTTGTGCATGCACTATTTGTTGTTGCTTTTACATAATCTATCGCACTCATTAAAGCTATTTTACCTTTCCACTTGTAAGCACTTTCTTCTTTTATAGTTTCTGATAGATTTGTTTTAGTATCTCCGGCTGGTCCAGATACAGTTGGCCCAATATTCCATATTGTCTCTACTATTAAGCTTTTCACATCATTATTTAAACTATTATAAAAATCATTATTTAAATATGTATTAAGTGTTGCTTCCTTGTCGGGTAAATTTTTAAGTGTTCCATTTACCTCCCATGGCATTTGTGTTACTTTATTGCCGTTTGAATCAAGTGTAGTTGTATTACTTCCCCATGAGTTGCAACCATATTCACTTGTACAAAAATCTTCATCATTAGTTGAGTATCTAGCATTTGCTTCATCCCATGCCATATTCCCAATACTTTCTTGTTTAATGACTTTTATGGTTCCATCTTTTTCAAGTGATATTATTCTATAAAGATCATTACCTAATTTAATATAGTTATTTGGTTTACCTCCTTTATAAATATATCTTCCATCTATAGTCGAATCTACGTAAAGTCCATCACCTTCAGTTACTACATTTTTCTTTAGTATATCACTTGTTTTTTCCATGGCTTTTACTGGATAAAACGATATACTTAAAAGTAATATTGTTATTGTAAAAAATAATTTCTTCATATATTTAATCCTCTCCTACTTTATAACATAATTATATATAATATTTTTTAAGAAATCAATAAATTAAAAAGCTTGCATTTGCAAACTTTTATTCTGTAATATATACTGGAGATATTTTATGATTTAAGACTTTCATTATTCTTTTATCAATTTCATTACTGTTTTGGTCTTTGATAAATCTTGTGAAGATTCCTTTTTTACCTGTATGTTCTTTCATTTGCTTATCATATCTTGCTTTGGCAGCTAATAATTTTTCTTGATTTAGTTTGATTCCTAAGGCATCTTGTAAATTAACAGCCATAGTAATACCATCATCAAAGTTTAATTGATAAATTATTTCATCATAAGCTTTATCATTTGACCATTTTAATAGTGGTTTATATATTTCTTTTAAACCGTCATCTAATTTTTTATAAGTTTCTGGGAAAACTAATAAATTACATATTTCAGCAATGACACATGAGTTGTAATCGTGGTTATGTTTTTTGAATTTCATAGCCCCAACGCTTTCGATTATTGGTATTAAATTATTGTCATAATAATCATATTTTAAATCATTAATTGGTTTTAGTTTTGCATTATTTATTTGATTTAGTTTTTCAAATGGGCAGTCTCTTAATTCGATATTATAACCTTTTACTCCTTTTATATTTGTATATGTGTTAGCCATACTTTGGAATTTGCTTCTATCACTTTGTCTTACAACATTAAGTTTAGAATCACCCCATAGGAATAAATCTCCTTCTTGAAGTGAGTGAACATATAAAATATCTTTTTTGTCATTATAAAATACTCTATATATTTCATGATTCCCTTCCTCATTTTTGTAAGTTGTTTCATATCCACAAATGAAACCATTTTTATTTATTAGTTCAATGGCATCATGAGACATTATATTAGGGTATAAGTCTGTAATTTCTTTAACTTCTGGTTTTGTATAAAATTTTGGTTTTTCTTCTTTTATTTCGGTTAATGTTTCTATTTTTTCAGTAACAATTGTTTCTTTTGGTGTTTGTTTTTTTACGGGCATTTCTTCGATATTTTTTATTGGTTTTACTTTTAGAAGTTCTTCAACTATACTTCTTTCTTTAGCTTTTCTAATGTTTTGAACTTCAATTTGTTTAAATAAGTATTTATCTGGATTTTTCATTCTATCTTCTTTGCTACCTGAAAATACAGCTTTGTGCGGAGTTAAAGATAGATTGATTTTATTTAATTTATCAATATCTGTTTTATCAATTGTTAATATTTTTTCATATAATTTATCGATGTTTTTGTCAGCCATTTTGTATAAGGTTACGATTTGAATACCTCTTATATTAATATCATCTAATATTAATAATAAGGTTAAAGTCATATTTTCACCTTTATTTTTTATGAGTTCATTAATTATAGCCATAGCCGAAGTATTACCTTCGGCCATTTGACTTGATAATTCAGGGAATGATTTATAATTTAAGTTTTTTCTGTTCATGGGTGTGCCTCCTTTTATTTTATTTCTTTTATTTCTTTTTTGATTTCATCTATTTTTATTTTTAAATTAGGAAAGGCATTTACTAAACGTTTTCCTAGTTTTGTTTCTTTTAGTTTTTCTTTGACAAGTTCGTCTACTTTTTGGGTTGAATCTTTAAATTTCTGGAATTTAGCATTTTTAATGCTTGAAACTAATTTTAAGGAAATTATACTGTCGGTTATAAATAAAATAGCAATGACAATATTCATGATTAAGAATATATGACTTGGAATTTTATTTAATAAGTCTATAATTAGTGGGTTTACGAAGTATACAGCGATAGTTCCTAAGGCACCAAATCCTAATGAGGTTTCTAAACTTATCCTTCCGTTTATATTGTATTTATGGTCTGAATAATCCCACCAGCGGGCGTGGAATAGTTTTTCCATGATGTAGCTTGTAAAATATTCAACTATTGATCCGATTAAAAAAGACATTACAAAAAGTGCGATTGGGTCATTATGATATTTTTCTAATAAAAGGTATATTAGTATTCCGCCCCATCCATAAATTGGGCACCAAGGTCCGATTAAGAATCCTCTTGGGGTAAGCTTTTTATTTCTTATTGATACTAAGGTTACTTCCATAAGCCAACCAAATACTGAATATATAATAAAAAGCATAAATACATCTTTTAAACATACATCTTGCATAGCATCACCTTTACTTAAATTTTACTCTTTCTTTTTAGTTATTGCAATAGTATTTTTAATGGTTAAAGATTTTCTATTTATGTATTTTACATCTTCTAAGATATCATTAAATATTTTATTTATTTGTATATAATCCATGTTCATCACCTGGGTTTATAGTATCATTTTTTTTGTTTGCTTTCATTAGTTTCGACAAAGGTAGACTTTTTATGTAAATGGTAGTTTAAATAAATAGTAGAAAATTTATATTATTTATAGTATAATTATATTGGTGATTTCGTATGCGAAACATTATAGGGGCTAAAACAAATTTTAGAAGTGTAAATACTTATGCTAATCGTGGTATGAATCTTGAGGCAGATATTGAAGCTTCTAATATATTTTATTTAAATAACGATATTGCAGTTGTTTACAAAAAACCTACCCCAATTACAATAGCAAAGGTTAATTATCCTTCAAGGTCACAAGCGGTTATTAGGGAGGCTTTTTTTAAAACTCCATCTACAACCGATTATAATGGGATTTATAAGGGTAAGTATATTGATTTTGATGCGAAAGAGGTAAATTCTAAAACTTCTTTCCCACTTCAAAATGTTCATGAGCACCAGCTTAAACATTTAAGAGCTATTTACAAACATGGTGGTATTGGTTTTTTGATAATAAGGTTTATCCCCATAAATAAAACTTTTTTCTTAAGTATTGAGAAAATAGATAAATTTATTAAGGAAAATAGTAGAAAGTCTATTCCCATTGATTATTTTTTAGAAGAAGGACATTTAATTGTTGATAAATATAACCCAAGGGTTGATTATATTTCTATTATTAATAAGTATTATTTTGGAGGTAGTAAATGAAAGATTTATTAGTTTTTATAAAAAAGGATAAATTTAATATTATAGTTATCGTTTTAAGTTTAATTATTTTAATTTTAGGTAGCTATATATTTAATTTTATTGTTGGTTTAATCGCTTTTATTTTAATTAATTTAATATGGCTTATCCCATGTTTCAAATGGCATAGTAAGCTTGAGAAAAGAGAAAAAATCAGAGAGCTTAAAAATGGCGATGATATGGTTGTTTCTTCTGAAAAACGAGATTTATCAAAAAGTAAACCTTTAAAAGGGAGTGATGATATGGCTAAGAAGAGTAAAAAGAAAAAAACTCTTGGTAAAAAGATTTTACTCGGATTTATGATTTTATTCTTAGTATTAATTGTTTTATGTATTGCATTCTTTATTTATATTGCTTCGACAGCTGGAAAATTTGATCCTGATAAATTATATTCAAAAGATGCGAGTACTTTAATTGCAAGTGATGGTAAGACAGTATTTGCTAAATTAGGATCTGCAATGAGACAAAAAGTTTCATTTGATCAGATGTCTGAAGAACTTGTTAATGCGATTGTCGCAACTGAGGATTCAAGATTTTTCGAACATAATGGTTTTGATTTACCTCGTTTCTTAAAAGCTTCGGCAGGTCAATTCTTAGGTGGTAATGCTGGTGGAGCGTCTACTTTAACAATGCAGGTTTCGAAAAACCAATATACATCAACTGTTTCTTCTGGATTTGATGGTATTAAACGTAAGTTTACGGATATTTATATTTCAATGTTCCAAATTGAGCCTAACTATTCTAAAGAACAAATACTTGAGTTTTATGCAAATTCTTATTATTTAGGTAGTGGTGCTTATGGTGTTGAACAAGCTAGTCAAACTTATTTTGATAAGCATGCTAAGGATTTAAATTTATCTGAGGCGGCTATGATTGCTGGTCTTTTCCAATCACCTTATGGATATGATCCAAATATATATCCTGAAAAAACTGAAAAGAGAAGATTACTTGTTTTAAAACTTATGAAACGTCATGGTTATATTACTGATGAACAATATAATATTGCTAAAGATATGACAGTTGATAAGATAGTTGTTAAAGGTAAATCTTCAACAACTGATAATGATAAATATCAAGGATTTATTAATGTTGTTGTTAATGAAATTCAAAGTAAATATAATGTTAATCCTTATCAATATTCAATGAAGATTTATACTACCATGGATATAAGTCAACAAGATAAACTTAATGATATTATGAATGGTAAAACTTATAAATGGGAAAATGATGTTGTTCAAGCCGGTGTGGTAGCAGTCGATAATAAGACTGGTGGTATTGTAGCTGTTGGTTCTGGTCGTAATCAAAAGGCTGGTACTTCTTATAAAGATTATGTTGCTGGTACTGGTAATACAATTCATCAAATTGGTTCGACAGCTAAACCATTATATGATTATGGTCCTGCTATTGAGTATAACAATTGGAACACTGATCATCCAATTATTGATGATGAGCATACATATAGTGATGGAACTAAGGTTAATAACTGGGATGATAAATATAAGGGAATTATTTCAATGAGACAAGCTTTAGTTGAATCTCGTAATATTCCGGCTGTTAAAACATTCCAAAGTGTAGATAATGGAAAAGTTAGAGACTTTGTATGTAGCTTGGGTTTACATCCGCAAAGTAATAGTGCAAATGGGGTATCTCCTTGTGAAGATGGAGGTAAATTATTTGAATCTCATGCATTAGGTGGTTATGATGGTGAATCTCCACTATCAATGGCTGGTGCCTACTCTGCATTTGCCAATGGTGGATATTATGTTGAACCACATAGTGTCGAAAAAATATTCTTTGATGAGACTAATAAAACTCTTACAACTGATGTTAAGAAAACTAAAGTTATGAGTCCAGCTACAGCTTATATGGTTACAGATATGCTTATCGATGCTGGTCAAAATGGTTTAGGTAATTATAGTAATATTAATGGAGCAGAATTCGCTGCTAAGACTGGTACTTCTAATTATGATGAAACTACTAGAAGAAAATTACGTTTGCCAGATAATGCGGTTAATGATTTATGGGTTGCTGGTTATAGTCCTGATTATTCTATTGCTGTTTGGTATGGTTATGAAAACAATTCAAGTCAATATTATAATAAATTTGGTTCTAGTCAAAATGCGAGATTATTTAATGCGGTAGCTAAAAATCTATTTAAATCTGGCTCTAAATTTACAAAACCTACAGATGTGGTAGAAGTTGAAGTTGAAAAGAATACTGGTACGGCCTTACTTCCAAGTGAAAATACTCCTGATAGTGCTAAAACTACAGAATTATTTAGAGAAAGTAGTAAACCAACAGAGGTATCTGCTAGATTTAATCGTCTAAGTGATGTTACTGATTTAAAAGCTTCTGTTCATGGTAATAATGCTACTATTACATTTAAGGGAATTAACACTCCTGAAGGTTTAAATGAAGATTATTGGAAACCATATATCCAAACTGGTTTTGGTCTTGCTAAAGATCAAAATAAATATTTATCTTATGTTATGGGATACAATAGGTCAGTTTTAGGTAATGTTGTTTATAATATTTACTATAAAGATGGTAATGGGCTAAAACTTCTTACTTCAACTGCTGATACATCAGCTACTGTTAAACTTCCTAATGTTTCTTCTCCTACTATTGTTGTTAAAGCTAGTTATTCAATATTTGGAGCAGCTGAAAGTAATGGTACTGAAACTAAATTAGATTATAAAGGTGCTTCTGCTTCAGATGTTAAAGTTAGATTGGTTGGAGGAAATTCTATGACACTTAAACTTGGTGATACATTTGTCGATAGAAAAGATCCAGTTGAGGTAACTTTAGATGGTGAGGATATTACAAATAGCCCTGAAGTTAAAATTACAATGGTGATTACTGATAGTGAGAAAAAAGAAGTTGAACCATCAGAAGTAGGCAAGGAAGCTGGAACTTATACAATTACTTATAAAGTTGAGTATAATAAAACGTCAGTTGGTTCAGTTACTAAAACACTTGTTGTTAGTTAATAATAAACTCGTTTCTTAAATAGAAACGGGTTTTTTATTTTAAAAAAAAAGGCCTAGTGGTCTTTATAATATTTACAAATTGATTTTAGTTTACATGTATCACATTTAGGATTTCTAGCAGTACAGTAATATCTACCAAATAAAACAAGTTGTTGATGAAGTTTATTTAGATACTTTAATGGAAATAACTTTGTTAATTTTTTTTCAATAGTAAGAGGATCATCTTTTTCTTTTGCTAAGTTTAATCTTTTGCTTACCCTAGCTACATGAGTATCTACAGCAATACATGGTACTTGGTAAATTATACTTAATACAACATTAGTTGTTTTTCTACCTACTCCAGGTAATTTTTCTAAATATTCTCTATTATTAGGTACTTTACCTTGGTAATCTTCTTCTAATCTTTTAGCTATTAAAATAGTGTTTAGAGCTTTTTTTCGGTAGGTACCTATTGGTCTTATTATTTTTTCGATATCTTCTATTTTAGCGGTGCTTAAAGCTTTAGTAGATGGATATTTTTTAAAAAGAATATCAGTAACTGAATTTACTATTTTATCTGTTGTTTGAGCACTAAGCATTGTGGCAATTAATAGTTCATAGTCTTTATTAAAATTTAATTCACATTTAGGATTGGGAAAAAGTTCATTTAAATAGTTTTCAATCATTTTCGTTGAGCCAGTCATAATCGAATACTTCTCCTTTCGCCTTTGGAGGTGCTTTTTTAACGTTTATATCTTCTTTATTTTTGATGCCTTTTTTGTGCCATTCATATAATATTTTATCGATATATCTTAGATTAGATACTCCATTATATGTTGCTTCTTTTAAAGCTTCTCCAATTAGTTCTTCGGTAAAGTCACTTTCAAGCCAAGCACCTATTATTTCATATTCCATTGGGCTTAGGGTACGACCAAATTCTTTTTCAAATTTATCATAAATATTTGTTTTTTTTACTTCTTCTTTGTCTTTCATGACGTTTAAGGCTAATTTATTATAAAGTTCATCTAAGTCAATATATTCTTCATATACTTTTCCTTGTCTTGAAGATATTTTTAATATATCTTTGTTTGAAAGGTTATCAATTAGTTTTAATATTTCTGCGGGAGATACTTCCAAATCTTTTGATATTCTTTCAGGGTCAAATTCATTATTTCCGATAAGATATATTATTAGGATTACTTCTTGTTCAGTTAGTTTTAAGGTTTTATAATTTGTTAGTAATAATTTAGGAATTGTGATAGTTCCACTTTTTATTATGTTTATTATTTTTTCAGTCATTTAAATCACCTTCAAATAAATTATATATTAATTTTATCCACAATAAAACCCCTTTTAAGGGTTTTTCGGTATATTATTTAAGATATATTCAGTTATATCTTCTTTTGTATTTACAAGATTACCATCTATTATTTCGTTTTCAATATTTTTAATTAGTTCTTTTAGGAAACTTCCAGCATCTTTATTTAATATTTGACATATTTCAAGTGGTTTTATAGCAATATCAAGTTTACTTTTAATTGGTAATTTACTATAAATTTCGTTTAATTTCTTTTTATCTTTTCCTTCCAATTCACAAACCATTGAACATATATATAAACCATAATTATATAAAACATGCTTATCATAAACATTTAATTTTTTTACTTCATTTATTTTATTTATAGTTTCTTTTTCAATTGAGTTAAAATTGTATTTATCTAGGACATTTAACTGCGTATAAGTAACTATCATAGATGGGGTAATTTTTATATTTTTGAGGTTATTTAGTCCTAGATGATCAGCTAATTTTAAATCAATAAGTAACTTTATTCCATATTCTTTATTAGGGCTTGAGAATATTATATCAAGTTCTTCCTTACATCTATCTTTTGAAAGCTTTTTAAGTAGATGACCATATTTTTTTATATAATACTTTAATCTTTCATCTATCTTAAAATCTAATATGGTGGCGAATCTTATGGCTCTTAATATTCTTAATGAATCTTCTTTTAATCTTATTTTAGGGTTACCAACCATTTTTATTATTTTACTATCTAAGTCTTTTCTAGCATTTAAAATATCAATTTGGTTTTCATCTTTATCAATACATAAGGTATTTATTGTAAAATCCCTTCTTTGAATATCTTCTTCTAGAGTGTCAACATATTCAACTTTTATTGGTTTTCGACTATTTTGATAACCTATTTCTTTTCTAAAGGTTGTGATTTCAAATTTTATTTTTTCAAATATTACGGTTACACATCCATATTCGGAGTTTGTAGTAATAACATCGTTAAATATTTTCATAAGTTCCATTGGAGTAGCATCTGTGCATATATCAATATCAGTAAAGCTTCTTTTTAGATATAAATCTCTTGGATAACCTCCAACCATATATGCGACATAACCATAGCTATTTATTTGTTTTAAAAGTTTTAAAGCAGTATCATACATAGAACTTTCCTCCTATTTATATTATATCATATTTAATAAAAAAAAGGCGAAAATGCCTTAGTTTAGTGCGTCTTTTAATTTAGCACCTGCTTTAATTGAAATTGCAGTTCTTGCAGGAATTGTAACAGCTTCACCTGTTCTTGGGTTACGTCCTTGTCTAGCTTCTTTGTGTTGAGTTGCGAAAGTAGCAAAACCAGTTAATGTAACTTTTCCTTCGTCTTGTAATCCTTTAACGATTCCGTTTAATACAGCGTCTAAAGCTCTTGTAGCGTCTGCTTTAGTCATTCCTGTTTCTTCTGCAATATAATTTACTAATGTTTGTTTTGTCATTTGTAATACCTCCTCTATGATAAGCTATCTTGCTTACATTTAAAGATTATCATATTTGACTATAAAAATCAATATATTTTCTTATTTTTATACCTTAAGTATGGAGGTTTTTTAAAAAAAGTATATATGTTAACTAAAAATTTACAATTTTTGGAATATTTCTTTATATTACAATGGCAAATAGGTTTCCAGACCCTTTATTTACAAGTTTGGATAATGTTTGTCTTAATTTGAACCTGGTTGTGTCTGGCATTAGTGATAGTTTAGCTTGAATACCTTCTTTAACTATAACATCTAGGCTTCGACCAAATATTTCACTTTTCCATATGTTTTCACTTCCTGAATCTTTATCTTTCATTAAATAATTTATTAATTCTTTACTTTGAATTTCTGATCCAATTATAGGTTCAAAGGTACTTTCAACATCAACTCTAATCATGTGAATTGATGGGGCTACTGCTTTTAATTTTATACCATATCTACTACCTTGTTTAATTATTTCTGGGGTATCTAAACTCATATCAGCAAGTGTTGGTGAAGCAACTCCATAACCTGTTTTTTTGACCATTTTTAAAGCATCTTTAACTTGATCATATTGTTTTTTTGCTTCATCGTATGTTTGAAATAAACTTAAAAGCTGTGATTTGCTTGTAATATCAATACCTATTATTTCTTTTAATACTTCATTATATAAATAACTTGGTGTTTTTAAAGTTACAGTAACTTCACCGGTTGATGTATTTACTTCTGATAGATAAGCTTTTTCAATGTACTCACATTTTTCTAGTTTTCCAGTTATTTTATCGATATCTCTTAATTTATCTATTTCTGTGATGCTTTCTCTAATTGTTTCAATATAGGCTTTTTTAAGCCAATTATTAGGGTCTAAACAAGCAACCCAGTCGGCCATTTCAACATTAATACAGACAACTGGAAATTCATATAAGGCCTCTCTTAAAATATTATAGGAATCTCTTTCACTCATATTGTCAATATTAAGTGGTATTACTGGTACTTTATATTCATCTTGAAGTTTTTCTGCTAGACTTTCTGTTTCTGGAAGCATTGGGTGAACTGAGTTTAGAATAACAATATAAGGTTTACCTATTTCATTTAATTCTTTTGATATTCTTTCTTCAGCTTCAATATAATCCGTTCTATTAAATTCACCTATTGATCCATCAGTAGTTACCAAAATTCCGATTGATGAATGGTCTTTAATTACTTTTTCGGTTCCTATCTCTGCTGCTTCAACAAAAGGAATAGATTCGTCATACCACGGGGTGTGAACCATTCTTGGACCGTTTTCATCTTCATATCCTTTTGCACCTTCAATAACATAACCAACACAATCTACTAGTCTAACATCGGCTGAAAAGTCATCTATTTTGATTTTTGTGGCAGTACTTGGGACAAATTTTGGTTCGGTTGTCATAATTGTTTTTCCTTGAGCTGACTGTGGTATTTCATCAAGGGTTCGTTTTCTTTCATATTCATCTTCGATGTTTGGGACAACTATATTTTCAATAAATCTTTTTATAAAAGTTGATTTACCTGTCCTGACGGCTCCTACTACTCCTAAATATATATCACCACCTGTTCGTTCGGTGATGTTTTTTATAATATCAATTTTATCCATATTCTCCCTACTTTCTTTCAGTTAAATATATGTTTTTTATATTTAAATATGAAAAAAAGTATTTATGAATACTTTTTTACTTTATTTTTGATACATCAATAAATGCTTTTTCATCATTTAAGGTGTATTCATTATTTACTTTTGCATCTTCGATTATATTTTCAGCAAGTGTTTCATTTTTGATATATGATTCATATTTATTAAGCATTTCTTTTATTCTATCAGATGCTTTATAATAAATATTTATATGGTCAGTTATGACAAAGTCTTTTTCTTTTCTTAAGTTTTGAACTGTACGAACAAATTCACGAGCTAAACCTTCTAATAATAAATCATTAGTTAAATTAGTATTTAAGACTACTACTGTTTTATTATCACTTGAAGCGGTATAGCCATCTTTTACTTTGATATCAATAATAACTTTTTCATTTGTAATTTCAAATGCTTCATCTTCTAGTTTAATTACTAATTTATCATTTTTTATTTTATCTATTTCTTTAGAGTTTAATTTTGATAATTCTTCTTTTAATATTTTTACTTTTGGTCCAAGTTGTTTACCTAATATTTTAAAGTTAGGTTTTACTATATAATCGAGATATTTACTTAAATCATTACTATAGTTGATATTTTTAACATTTAACTCTTCTTTGATTATAAATTCTAATTGTTTTATATCTTTTTCCGTTTCTTTTGGAACAATGATTTCACTTAGTGGTTGTCTTACTTTTATTTTAGCTTCTTCTCTTGAAAATCTTCCTAAAGAACATATATCTCTAACTAAATCTATTTGATTTTCTATTTGTTCATTTATAAGTTTACTGTCATATTCTGGGAATTTAGCTAAGTGAACAGAATCTTCTTTAGTTAATTTTGTATATATTTCTTCAGTGATAAATGGTGTTAGAGGTGCGCATAATTTACATAAGGCTACTAATGTTTCATAAGTTGTTAAATAAACTGATTTTTTACTTAATGAAAGTTTGCTATCCCAAAATCTTCTTCTGTTACTTCTGATATACCAATTTGATAAATCATCATTTATAAAAGGTACGATTAGTTTAGCTACTTTATTTAAATCAAATTCATCATAGGCTTCTTTAACATTTTTTATTAATTTGTTTAACTTAGAAAGTAACCATTTATCAATTAACTCTCTATCTTTAACTTCTATGTAATAGTTTCTTGGATCTATATTATCAGCATTTGCATATATTTCAAAGAATGAATAAGCATTTTTAAAGGTTGAAATATATTTTGAGTATACTTCTTTTACTCCTTCTTCATCGAACTTAAGTGGTGTCCATACCGGTGATACATACATCATATAAAATCTAATTGTATCAGCACCATATTTTGACATTATTTCCTCTGGTTTTATTATGTTTCCGACAGATTTAGACATTTTTTTACCTTTTGCATCTAACATTAGGTCATTAACAACAACTCTTTTAAACGATGACTTTCCACTTATTAATGTTGAAAGGACTAGTAAGACATAGAACCAACCTCTTGTTTGGTCAACTCCTTCGGCGATAAAATCAGCTGGAAATTGACTTTCAAATAGTTCTTTATTTTCAAAAGGATAATGGTACTGGGCGTATGGCATTGCGCCAGAGTCAAACCAAACATCTAAAACATCTGAAATTCTATTCATTGTTTTTCCACATTTACATTTTATATGAAGTTGATCAATATAAGGTCTATGGAATTCTAATTTAGATATATCGATGTCTTCTATTATTTTATCTTGAAGTTCTTTAGCACTTCCGATAACTTCATAATTTCCACACTCACATGTCCATATTGGCATTGGGCATCCCCAATATCTATTTCTGGAAATTCCCCAGTCAACCATGTTTTCTAGCCAATTATTAAATCTTTTTTCACCAACGAATGCGGGATACCATTCGATCTTCTTATTGGCTTCGATGATTTCTTTTTTCTTTTTAGTTGTGGCAATATACCAAGCTGGTTTTGCGTAATAAATTAGTGGACTTTTACATCTCCAGCAATGAGGATAACTATGAACAAGTTTTTGTTTTTTGAATAATTTATCATTTTCTTTTAAATATTTGATTATATCAATTTCTAAATCTTTATCAGTTACTACTCTTCCTTCCCATGGTCCAGTAGTATATCTACCGTTTTTATCAACATTTTGGGAAAAGGCTAAATTTTCTTTTTTACATACTTTATTATCATCTTCACCATATGCGGGAGCAATATGAACAATACCTGTACCTGATTCATCAGTGACATAGTCATCTGAAACTATTTCAAAGGCATTTCCATTTATTTTAGCAAAAGGCATGAACTGTTTATATTTTTTATGAGTTAGGTCAGAGCCTTTATAAGTTTCTAATATTTCATAATCATCACCTAAAACACTATCAGCTAAAGTTTTACAAACAATGAAATTTATGCCTCTTGATTTTACTTTGACATATTCAAAATTAGGATTAACACATGCGGCTACATTATCAAGTAGTGTCCATGGGGTTGTTGTCCAAACTAATAAATATGTATCTTCATCTTCTAATTCAAAAGGAACGATTACAGTATTTACACTATCATCTTGATACCCTTGAGATACTTCAAATGAGGCAAGTTCAGTACCACATCTTGGACAATAAGGTAAAACTTTATTACCATGATATAAAAGGCCTTTTTCATCTAATGTTTTTAGAATCCACCATTCAGTTTCAATATAGTCATTTTTACAAGTTATATATGGATTTTTACTATCAATAAATTGACCCATCATATTTGTAACTTTATTTACTTCATCAATATTTGATGTTGTTTCAATATTACATTCTGTGCAGAAGTTTTTTATTCCAAATTTTTCAATATCAGATTTAGATTTAAATCCAAATTTCTTTTCGACATTTACTTCTATCGGTAGTCCATGGGTATCAAGTCCAAGTTTTCTTATTACTCTTTTTCCTTGCATACTTTGGTATTTACAGAATGAATCTTTTATTGTCTTTGAAAAAACATGGTGAATTCCTGGTTTAGCATTGGCATATATCGGTCCATCATAGAAAACCCAATTATCTTCCTCACTTTTATTTTCATTACATTTATTTAAAATGTCTATTTCTTGCCACTTATTTATATAGTCATTTTCTATTTCACTTATGTTTCCTTTTTTTAGTTTTTCAAATTTCATTTTATACCTCCTCAATAAAAAAACTAGCCATCCTGCATAAGGACGAACTAGCCGCGGTACCACCTTAATTTATGAATATTATATTCATACTCTTATTCACTTAACGCGTGGCAACGTCTTTATCTTATCCATAAAGAGCACTTGAAAGTGATCTAAAATAACCGGTTATACTCCTTTTCACCAAGATAGGAGCTCTCTTTGATAACTTAGGTTATTTCCGTCTTTCGCACTTGCTTTAACTTAATATAACACACAAGAAAAACATTTTCAAGGGTTTTGGTTAATGTTATTTTTTTAATACATTTATTTTGATACCTATAACACCATATTTTAATTGTTTATCTTTAGGATAATATTCATCCATATCGTTTGGATCTTTTTCTTCATTCTCGTTATATCCTAAAGATATTTTATCAAAATTTTTATACAACTCTTCAAATGTATCATAATGATAAATATTTATTACTTCGGTATCTATTATTTCATTTGTTTCTAAATTTGAAAATTCTATTAAATCACCTATTTTTATTAATTTTCTCTTTTCATCATTTAATCTTAATTCAATTGTTTTTGTTTCATTTTTTATTTGATTAAATGGCTTTTCTTTTAAATGCATATTATGTTTCATAGTAAATCCTCCTTTTATAAAATTATATATTATTATTTTAGTTTCTTCAATAAAAAAAAGCCAATTTGGCTTAAATCATTTTATCAATATCTTTTGGGACTTTATCATTTATAACGGCCTCAATGATTTTATCTTGCTTTTCTTTTGGAACTTCTTTTCCTGTCATTTTGCTTAACTCACTTATAACTTCTCTTAAGGTATTTTCATTTTTTAAATTACCTTCTTGTAATTTTCTAGCTAAATCTAGAATTGTATCTTTACCAACATTAGTTTTAGCTTCTACTCTTTTAAAAAAATTATCTGTAAATTTCAATTTTAAAACCTCCTAAAATAGTATATGTAGGAGGTTTATTTTGTCTACTCTTCACCTTTACTCTTGAAGTTAATTACAATTGGGGTTCCTTCAAAATCAAAGTTTTCTCTTATTTTATTTTCTAAGTAACGTTTATAAGAGAAGTGAACAAGTCCCTTACTGTTAACTTTTATATTAAAGGTTGGAGGACATATGCCAACTTGGGATGAAAAGTAAATTTTAAGTCTTTTATCTTTATATGTTGGTGGTAAATTTAAGGCATATGCATCAGTGATTACACTGTTTAATATACTTGTTTTTATTTCTTTATGTGCATTACTGTAAACTTTTATGATTTCAGGCATTAATGTATGAACTCTTTTTTTGGTAAGTGCGGATAAGAATACAATTGGGGCAAATGGCATAAATTGGAATTCATTTCTAATTCTTTGAGTAAACTCTTTCATAGTTTTATCTTTATTTTCAATTAAATCCCATTTGTTTACAGCAATTATTACTGCTTTTCCGGCATCTAAGGCATATCCAGCGATATGTTTATCATGTTCAACTATTCCTTCTTCAGCGTTAATTACAATTACACATACATCAGATCTATCAATCGCTTTTAATGAACGAAGTAAACTATACTTTTCAACATTTTCGTATATTTTACCTCTTTTACGCATACCAGCTGTGTCAATTACGACAAATTTTTGATCATGATATTTAAATGGAGTATCTATAGCATCTCTTGTTGTTCCGGCAACATCACTTACTATTGTTCGTTCTTCATTTAATATAGCGTTTACTAAACTACTTTTTCCAACATTAGGCCTTCCGATGATTGAAAATTTAATAGTATCATCATCTTCCTCTTCTTCATTTTTAGGAAAATCTTTAGTAATATCATCTAAAAGATCATAAAAGCCACTGCTTTGTTCACCTGATACTTCAACATAGGTTTCAAATCCTAATTCATAAAAATCATATTTATGCATTTCGTATTGTTTAGAATCTGTTTTATTAATGACAACTATAACTTTTTTACCTGCTTTTAATAGCATATCCCTAACAACATAATCATTAGCATTTAATCCATTTTTCCCATCAACAACGAATAATACAATATCAGCTTCATCAATAGCAAGTTCAGCTTGAGCTTTTATTTTAGCATCCCATGTTCCACCTGAGATATCAATACCACCTGTATCTATAAGATGAAATTGATATTTTCCATAATCTACTGTTCCATATATTCTATCTCTAGTTATTCCAGGAGTATCTTCTATTATGGAGATTTTCTTTCCAACTAATTTATTAAATATTGTGGATTTTCCAACATTTGGACTACCAACTAGGGCAACTACTGGTTTTTTCATAATACCATCTCTGCTTTCTTAATTATTTTTTTGGCTTTTTTACCATATATTATTTTAGCATTTTCTACTACTATTCCAAGTTCTATTTCATTTGTATTTTGAATTTGGATAAGATATATTTTATCTTTATATTTATATTTGTCAAATTTCATTAAAATATTTTCATTTAGTATTGGAATGTCGTCAAACATATATATAAAATCATCTTCAATAACTTCAATATTCATATCTAGGTCAGTAAAGTATTCTGGATAATCTAAGGTTTCTTTGATTATATCAATAATTATTCCATAATTTTCATCTATATATATTTTAACATTATAAAAACCAGTTATATCTAAATCGTATTTGTTTTTTATTTTGTTTATAAGTTTATTTAGATATGATTCTAATACTCTTTTACTTGTTAGGTCAATATTTTTAATATATGACTTTGTTAAAAAAACAATTATATTATTATCAACGACAACTTTCAATTTCATCACCTATTTTAGTGTATGAAAATTTTATTTTTGTGCGAATAAATTACATTGTTCTTTCAATTCTTTTATATACTTCTTCTTTTCCGTCTTTTGTTACACTAGAAAATGGAATAAAATCATCGCCAACAACTAAATCCAATTCATTTAAAACTATATTTCTTTGTTTTTGTCTTTGAGTAATTCCAATTTTATCTATTTTGGTTCCAACTATTGTGACTGGTATTTTATAATACTTTAGGAAGTTATACATCATAATATCATCACTTGTTGGTTTATGACGAAAGTCAACTAATAGAAAAACGCATTTTAAATTTTTTCGGTTAATGATATAGTCTTCCATCATTAAACCAAATTTTTTTCTTTTTGTTTTACTTACTTGAGCAAAACCATAGCCGGGAGCATCAACTAGATAGAAATCATTATTAACATTATAAAAGTTAATAGTTTGAGTTTTTCCTGGTCTACTTGATGTTCTGGCAAAATTTTTTCGATTTATTAATGTGTTTATAAAACTACTTTTTCCAACATTAGAACGACCAACTAATAAATATTCTGGTTTATTATCAGTTGGATATTGGCTTCTTCTAATAGCGGATATTACTAAATCAACTGTTTGAATTTTCATTTGTATCACCTTTTTGCTTCGTGTAAATTATAACAAATATAGGGTTAAAAGTCAAAAATGATTTTTTAGTTTTATTACTTTTCCTTTTTTCTTGTTAGGACTTCCAGGGTATCTTTTATTTTATTTGGAACTTTCAAACCTATTAAACTAGCATTCTCAATTATGGATAATCCTTCATTTACAAGATAGAATGTTATAACAATATATCTAATACCTACATTTTTAAGTATCACATCTAACTGCGTTGCCATACCGACCATGAATAAAATTAGTATTTTTTTAAATATTCCTTTAAATCCTATTTCACTGGATAATTTTTTATTTATTATTGCTTTCATTATTCCGGTACAGTAGTCCATAACTATAAAGAAAATAAGTATTTTTAGGAGTATATCCATTTTTCCAAATAAGGCATTATTTAAATTTTCAAGTACTTTAATTTTTATTTCTAACATATATCCCTCCTTATTTAATAACTAATAAACTATATTCCTTGATGGTTAAAATATATGTTTTATAACCTAAATTGCATATTTTTTCGTAAATTTTTAGACTAAAGTTCGTTTTTTTACGAACTTTTTTCTTTTTCAAATTTATTGCCCTTTTTGTAGAAATAAACGGAAATAAGGTTGATAAAGAATACGATTTTAACTGTTATTTACATAAATTATCCCATGACGAAAATACGGAGGTTATTT
>CACZST010000034.1 GCA_902783895.1 uncultured Erysipelotrichaceae bacterium | reverse complement strand
CTTCACCTCCTTTCTTGTCTCGTTATTATATATCATTTCATAAAAAATACATAATAACCGGGGGTCACTATGTATTATAAAAAATTAACTGGTTCTATAAGTATTAATGCCGACAAAACTTTAATTGAAGTAAATGGGGGAACAGTTAATTTAGATGTAGTACTAATTGTTGGACAAGTAAAAGAAGAGTACTCTGAAATAAAAGGTGGCAAGGCCCTTGTTATAAATGGAGGAACAGTTAATTTAATAAATAAATCAAATATTGTCGCAGGTGATAATGCCATAATTGTAAATGAAAAAGGCACTTTAAATATTACTGATTCTTTAGTTGGAGCCGCCAACAAATGGGATAATGGAGCTCCTATTGAAGGTGGAAAAGCAATTGTTGCAAATGGTGGAACTATTACAGTAAAAGCAAGTTTAATAGCTGCCGGAGAAACTGCGATAGATGCAAAAAACAATAGTAAAGTAAAAATTGAATCATGTTATGACGAAGATAATAATGACTATGAATTTTTTGGCGATAAAGGAATATATGCAGTCGGTACCGCAATAACTGCAGCCAACAGTACAGTTAATATTTCCAATTCTACAATTAAAAGTTTAAAAGGCAATGCAATAGAAATAAATGATGGTAGTTATGTAAAATATTCATCTGATATTACTACCCGTAATGGGCCTGGTTGTGGTGCGGATTATGATGTAGTTAAAAAAATTTTTGCAACAAAAAATTTATTTTATATAAATGGAGGAACATTAGAACTATCAGGAGGTCTTGCAACAGGCCCACTTGATGAAATGCAGGAATTATCAAGTAGTATTTATATAAACAAAGGATACAATACGAAAACAAATAGTGATTCATTAATTTTAGATAAAGATTTTATGATAGCTTATGAAAATAGATTTAATATTAATGTAAATCCCGAGATAAAAACCTTAAAAATAAAAGATGAAAAAAATTGGATTGATATTAATAATAACAATATAACTGCAGGAATGTGTAAATTCACAGGTGCCCCAAATGGCGAGCAATGTTCAAATTCCGAAAGAGAAGAAGCTTGTGAAAACATTCAAGTCTCAGACATAGTATCAAACTACGAAGTAATCTCTTTAAATGGAATTTCGAAATGTACAAATGTTGTTATTAATGGAAATATAACAACAATCGATGATGATGGAACATGTAAAGCAAATAAGGATACAAACACTCCTGATGTAGTAGAAGTACCATCCACATCCGCACAAATTTCAATCATAATCGCAAGTATTGGAATTATATTTATAAGTGTATCTATCTTAGTTATAAAATACATGACAAAGAAAAATAATTAATTCAAAATAATTATTTTTTTTTAACAAATTTACATCTAAAAATATAAATGTTATAATTATAAAACACAAAGGAGGGATATTATGTCTAAAATTCTTTCAATAATAAATGATTTAGATGAAGCAAATCAAATAAGTAATTTAACTGATGGATATATTGTTCCTTTAAAGGATTTAAGCATGAATTACCATCATTACTTTAATATAAATCAAATAAAAGAAATGAAAAAATTAAATAAAGAAATTTTTGTATCAATTAATAAAAATATCCACAATAATATGCTTGATAAATTAAAAGAAACCCTAGAGGAAATAGATAAACTTGATATTAATGGAATAATTTTCTATGATATTTCGATTATAAACTTAAAGAAAAAATTAAACTTAAAAACACCATTAGTATGGGCTCAGGAACACTTATCAACTAATTATGGTACTGTTAACTTCTGGTATGATAATGGAGCAAATTTTGCCTATTTATCATCAGAAATAACCAAAAGAGAAATCATGGAAATAAAAGAAAATAGTAAAGCTAAATTAATGATTAATATTTTTGGATATATTCCAATGTTTACATCAAAAAGACATCTAGTTAAAAATTATACTGAAACATTTAATATAAACGAAAAAGAAAACAAAAAAACAATAAGAAAAGAAGGTAAAAAATATATTATTGAAGATGAGGAAAGTGGAACAACAGTATATTCTGAATATATCCTAAACGCTACAGAAGAAGACTTTAAAGATATCGATTACTTAGTATTTAACAGTAATTTTATTAAAACAGATGACTTTAAACAAGTTCTATTAGATTATAAAGAAAATAAACCAAATAAATATCCTAAAAAATTAGGATTCTTATTTGAAGATACAATATACAAGGTGAAGTAATATGAAAAAACCAGAATTATTATCTCCAGCTGGAGACTTAGAAAGATTAAAAATAGCTTTAACTTATGGTGCTGACGCTGTTTACTTAGGTGGAACTTTATTTAACCTAAGAGCAAACGCTAATAATTTAACAAAAGAAGAGTTAAAAGAAGGTGTTGAATTTGCCCATAATTTAAACAAAAAAGTTTATGTTACTGTTAATATCGCAATGCATAATAAAGAGTTAAATAAAATAAAACAGTATTTAATAGAATTAGATAAAATCGGTGTAGATGCGATTATAATTACTGATCCAGCAATTATTCCAATTGCTAAAAAGTATACTAATTTAAATTTACATTTATCAACTCAAACTTCAACACTAAATAAAGAAGCGATTGAATTTTGGAAAAGCCAAGGCATCGAAAGAGTTGTTTTAGCAAGGGAATGTTCAAAAGAAGATATTTTAGATATTAAAAAAAGTATTGATATAGAGCTTGAAGTGTTTATCCATGGAGCTATGTGTGCTTCATATAGTGGTAGATGTGTACTTTCAAACTTCTTAACTGGAAGAGACGCTAATAGAGGTGGATGTAGTCAAATATGCCGCTGGGATTTTGACTTATATGATGGTGAAGAACACTTAGAAGGTGAAAAACCATTTACATTTTGTACAAAAGATTTATCAATGGCTAAATATTTAAAAGATTTAATTGAAACAGGTGCTGATAGCTTTAAAATTGAAGGAAGAATGCGCTCTGCGTATTATATTGCCACTATCGTAAGAACATACCGTAAAATGATTGATGAATATTTTGAAAATAAAGAAACATATGAATATAATCCAAAATATGAACAAGTATTAAGAAGAGTCGCAAATCGTGATAATATACCCCAATTCTTTGATGGTAACTATAGCAAAGACGTTCAGTATTATAATGGAAGACAAGAAACCACAAACCAAGATTTTCTAGCCCAAGTTTTAGAATATGATGAAAATACAAAAATTGCTAAACTCGAGCAAAGAAATTATTTCAAAAAAGGTGATAAAGTTGAAATATTTGGACCAAAGGATGAATATACTTTTACTATCACTGAAATATATGATGAAGACATGAACCCTATAGATATTGTAAGGCATCCAAAACAAATAATTTATATAAAATTACCATTCAAAGTTGCCAAAGATTATATGATGAAAATATGTTGACAAAGGGTTAAAACTGTAGTATCATTTTGAAAGTGATAATTAAGAAAGCAGAGGTGAAAAACATGGATAAGACAGAAGAATTTTATGTCACTGAACAAGGACTAGAAGATATGAAAAAAGAATTAGATTATCTAAAAATGGAAAAACGTCCTAAAGTTATCGCTGCTTTAAAAGAAGCAAGAGCGTTAGGTGACTTAAGCGAAAATGCTGAATATGATGCTGCTAGAAGTGAACAATCAGATACTGAAAATCGTATTGTTACTTTAGAAAAAATGATTGAAAAAGCCGTAATTATCAAAGATGCTGGAAACGATGTTGTATCAGTTGGAAACACTGTTGAAATAAAGTATCTAGAAGACGGTGAAATCGATGAATATACAATCGTTGGTGTTAAAGAAGCAGATCCATTCGCTAATAAAATTTCCAATGCTTCACCAATAGCTAAAGCAATCATTGGACATAAAAAAGATGATACAGTTGTAGTCGCAAGTCCAAATGGTGATTATAAAGTACAAATAGTAAACATTAAATAGGTATAAACCTATTTTTTTAATACTTGACTTATTAAATCTTTACCATTAAAATAGAAATAGGGATGTGAGTTCCCAATAGTAATGGAGGTAAATATGGAAAATCAAACTATTTTCTCCATTTTGCTAGTTTTAACTGGACTTTTTGTTGGTATTTTTGTAATGATGGTTCTTAATTCCCTAAAAGTCTTAAAAGCCACCAAAAAGGCTGATGAGCTTCTTGATAACGCAAACAAAGAAGCTGACAGAATAAAAAATGAAAACATCAAACAAGCCAAAGAAGAAAATGAACGATTAAAAGCAGAATTAGATGAAGAAATAAAAGAAAAAAAAGAAGGCATAAAAGATACCGAAAATCGTCTTCTTGTCCGTGAGCAAAATATTGATCGCCGTGATCAATCATTGCAAAACCGTGAACAACTATTAGAAACTAAAGAACAAGATTTAATCGATAAACAAAAAGAAATTCAAAAAGAGCAAGTGGAGTTAGAAAATACCAAATCCGAACAAATAAAACTACTTGAAAAAATAGCTGGATATACTAAAGAAGAAGCAAAAGATGAAATCATGAAAAAAGTAGAAAACATGATGAATTTAGAAGTTGCAGCGTATATTAAAGACCGTGAAACAGAAGCAAAACTAGAAGTAGATAAAAAAGCCAAAGAAATGCTTGTATCTACTATGCAAAGATATGCTGGTGATGTTTCAGGTGAACAAACTGTAACTGTTGTTACTTTACCAAACGATGAAATGAAAGGTAGAATAATTGGTAGAGAAGGAAGAAATATTAAAACAATTGAAGCTGTAACAGGTGTTGATTTAATAATCGATGATACCCCAGAAGCAATTGTACTTTCAAGTTTCGACCCATACCGTAGAGAAATAGCCAGGTTAACATTAGATACCTTAATAAAAGATGGAAGAATCCATCCAGGTCGTATTGAAGAAGTGTATGATAAAACAGTTAAGGAAATGAAATCAAAACTTATGGAGTATGGTAATGATGCCTTATTTGAACTAGGTATCACAAAAGTTGCCCCAGAACTTGTTGAAATGCTTGGAAAATTACATTTCAGAACAAGTTATGGTCAAAATGTCTTAAGACATTGTGTTGAAGTTGGACATCTTGCCGGATTAATGGCTGCTGAATTAGGTGAAAATGTCGCTCTAGCAAAAAGAGCCGGATTATTCCATGATATAGGTAAAGCCATCGATCATGAAGTTGAAGGTACACATGTTGAATTAGGTGTTGAAATGACGTCTAAATATGGCGAAAACGAAACAGTTGTTAATACAATTGCTTCCCACCATGGTGACTGTGAGCCAAAAACTATTATTGCTGTTTTAGCTATGATAGGTGACGCTTTATCTGCATCAAGACCAGGTGCCAGAAATGATTCACTAGAAAATTATATTAAAAGATTAACTGATCTAGAAAGTATCGCTACTGAAAAAGAAGGGGTTGAAAAAGCCTTCGCTATCCAAGCAGGTAGAGAACTTAGAGTCATTGTCAAACCTGAAAAAATATCTGATATTGAAAGTCATAAATTGGCAAGAGAAATTAAAAAAGGTATTGAAGATAAACTTCAGTACCCAGGAACTATTAAGGTAGTTGTTGTTCGTGAAACAAGAGTAATTGAAGAAGCTAAATAAAGCTTCTTTTTTTAAAGCTCTGGATCTTGGATTTCATTACCAGTAAAAAGCACAATAAACGAACCAATTACCGATAAAATACCAGAAATTATTTGCAATATATAATCTCTTCGTAAATCTTCATTATCATGTATTTTCATATCAATAATATTAATAAGCAAAAAACCAATCGCAATAAGTAATGCTACATTTCTCCTTAGTCTAATAAGCATAACTTCATCATCTTTGCTTAAAAAAGGATCTTTACCTTCATTTTTTAGAATTTCATTATAAGTAATTATAATAGAAATGACAATAGTTCCAATAAAAACAAAAGATAAAACAGCTTGCCATTTAAGTAAAGAAGTTTCCGATAAGTCATAATTACTCATTAGCTATCCCTTATTTTTTCAAATTCCAGAAGTTCACTTACCGTAACAAATTTATAACCATCATCCTTCAAAGATTTAATCATATCTTCTAAAGCGTTTAAAGCATATTCATGATTATCATGCATTAAAATAATACTTCCGCTTTTAACATTAGGTAAAACATTTTTTAAAATTCTATCCTTACTTTTAACAGACCAATCTCTAGAATCTACATCCCATAAAACAAATTTTAAATCAGTATAACTTTTTAAGGTATCATTATAACCACCATAGGATGGTCTAAATAAAGTGGGTGAATATCCAGTTTCTTTTTTAATAACCTCTTGAGTCTTATTTACCTCCTCTTTAAATTCACTTTCAGAAAGCCTTGTTAAATACTTATGATCATAAGTATGATTACCAATTTCATTATTATACTCAAGCATTTTTCTAAGAACATCACCATAAAATTCTACCTTATTACCAATTATAAAAAAAGTTCCGCATGCATCATTTTTTTTCAAAATATCTAAAATACCTTCGGTATATCTACTTGGACCATCATCAAATGTTAAAGCAACAACCTTATCATCCAAATCAATATTTCTTTTTTTAATATTAAAATAATAATCATTACTTTGTGTTTTATCAATATCTATAAGCAAATCTAAACTATTTAAAGGAATATCTAAATGAACAATCTCATCATAATCAAGATTAAGTAGTGTAGGATTAAAATAAAGTGTTAAATTCTCATCTCCAATCGTAAAATATTCATAACTAATACCATTTAAATACTCCATATCCACATTCTGATACTCTTTAAGCAAAGATTTTTTAATATCATCATCAAAAACATTTAAATCCTTCGCAATATCATCTAAAGTTAAAAATTTGTTACTTTTTCGGTTGTATGTAAATGTTTTAATCTTATTTATCTTTTTATCTGTAATAATTTCTGTTTGAAAACCCACACTAACAATATCATCATTAACCTCTTTATATGTATATGAAATATTTAATTCCTTTTTATTCCTATTTAAATCAAATTCCGCTTTAACTTTAGTTATATAAGAACTTATTGCCTCATCTAAAAAACTAATGTTTGTAACCGGATAACTAATGGATACAAAATCATCATCTTTAATATATGTTTTAATCTCCTTATTTTCACACCCAAAAGTAAGTAAACATAGTAAAATCAAAAAAGGTATTTTCAAGTTCATATAATCCACCCAAATAAGTCTATGAAAAAAGCGAAAATAATATGATAAAAAGCGAACATTTTACCTTTTTAAAAGCAAAATAAAGTAAAATAAAAAATGTAAAAAATATACTTTTTGTAAAAATAAAAAAATATAAAAACCTTAAAAAACCAAAAAAATAAAAAATGTAAAATTCGAGAAAAAAACAAATAATGTATTGAAAATAAAAAGAAAATAACATTTTATAAAACAAAAGTAAGAAAAATAAAAAATCAAAAAAATAAGAAATCAACAAAAACGTAAAATTTATTTTTTGAAAAATATTGAAAAATAAAGTCTTTTTAAAACACCTAAAAAATTTCTTCAAAAAACCGAACATTTTCTATTGACTAAATACATACACAAAGTATATAATGGAGGCAAGATAAGGGAGGGAAAACAATGATAGCTGAAGAAGAAAAGTTAAGTCATCTTACCGTTATAAAAAGAAGCGGTAAAAAAGTAGAATGGAATAGTGCTAAAATTGCTATCGCAATCAAAAAAGCCTTTGATGCTTTAGAAAAAGCTGAAGGTGAAGACTTATATACTGAAAAAGATGTAAATAAAGTATATAATGAAGTCGTTAAACAAATTGAAAAAGAATATAAGGATCAAGAAAAAATAAAAATTGAAGCAATTCAAGATATTATTGAAGATAAATTAAAGAAAAAATATAATGAAGTTTATAAAACATTCTCTGAATATAGAGAACGCCGTAATGCATCAAGACAAGCATTTATTGGTGAAAAAAAACAACATAAATTTGTTAAAGCCATTGAAAATCTTGGATTGAAATCAGCAGCTGAAGAAAATGAAAAAAGAGAAAATGCTAACGTTGATGGTGATACAGCCATGGGAACAATGTTACAATATGGAAGTACAGTTTCTAAAGAATTTGCTAAAGCATATTTAATGAAACCAAAATTTGCTGAAGCTCATGAAAACGGTGATATTCATATCCATGACATGGATTTCTTGCCAATGGGAACAACAACATGTTGCCAAATTAATTTAAAGAAATTATTCAAAGACGGTTTCTCAACTGGACATGGACATTTAAGAGCGCCAAAAGGAATAATAAGTTATGCGGCACTTGCTGCCATAGTTATTCAATCAAATCAAAATGACCAACATGGTGGACAAGCAATACCAGCATTTGATTACTATATGGCCCCAGGGGTATTAATGACATTTAAAAAAGAATTTAAACAAGCTATATCTGATTACTTAGATTTAACAGGCTTTGATCACTTTGTTAATATGGATAAAATAGCTAAAGATATTGATAAATTAACATCGATTGACGTTGATTTAACTGAGTTTGATAGCTATATTAAACAGTCAAAACAAGTCGAAAGAGTATTCAAAAAAGCTTATGAAATTGCCGTTGCTAAAACAGATAGAACAACATATCAAGCAATGGAAGCATTTATTCATAACTTAAATACAATGCATTCAAGAGCTGGTGCTCAAGTACCATTTTCTTCAATAAACTTCGGAACTGATACATCTCCAGAAGGAAGAATGGTAATAAAAAATTATTTACTCGCAACAGATGCAGGACTTGGAAATCATGAAACTCCAATTTTCCCAATTTCCATTTTCAAAGTTAAAGAAGGGGTAAATTATAATAAAGAAGATCCAAACTATGATTTATTTAAATTAGCTTGTGAAGTATCTGCCAAAAGATTATTCCCTAACTTCTCATTCATAGATTCACCATTCAATTTAGAAGGTTATGACCCAAATAATTATGAAACAGAAGTTGGATACATGGGATGCCGTACAAGAGTACTTGGAAACACAGTTGACCCAAGTAAAAAAGTTACCCCAGGAAGAGGAAACTTATCATTTACTTCAATTAACTTACCAAGACTTGGTATAAAACATGGAATCGTAAGTGGAAAAACAGATTTAGATGGCTTCTTTAAAGAACTAGGAGAACTTGAAGATTTAGTTAAAGATCAATTACTTGAAAGATTTGAAATTCAATGTTCAAAACATGTTTATAACTTCCCATTCTTACTTGGACAAGGTGTTTGGATAGATAGTGATAAACTAAAACCAAATGACAGATTAAGAAAAGTATATAAACACGGAACATTAACAGTTGGTTTCATCGGACTTGCTGAATGTTTAAAAGCACTAATTGGTAAGCATCAAGGTGAAAGTAAAGAAGCTCAAGAATTAGGATTAAAAATTATTAAATTCATGAGAGATAAAACTGATAAATATGCTGAAGAATATAACTTAAACTTCTCACTTATCGCAACTCCTGCTGAAGGATTGTCAGGAAGATTTACAAATATTGATAAAGCAATTTATGGAAAAATAAAAGGTGTTACTGATAGAGATTACTATACAAATTCATTCCACGTTCCAGTATATTACAATATCTCAATCGCGGATAAATTAAAAATAGAAGGTCCATACCATGCCTTAACAAATGGTGGACATATCAGTTACATCGAACTTGACGGTGACACTGCTTCAAATGTCGAAGCTTTTGAAAAAATCGTTCGCTTAATGCACGATAATAAAATGGGATACGCTGCAATCAACCACCCAGTAGACCGTGATCCAGTATGTGGATTTAATGGAGTAATTGGAGATTACTGCCCAGGATGTGGTAGAAGAGATTGTGAAGGCGTACCAATAGAAAGAGTAAAAAACGCAGACCTAACTTGCTGCGGAAGATAGGAGGAATTTATTATGGAAAAAGAAAAATTAGTTGGACAAGGTGTAAAATTTGAAAGAATAAGAAGAATTACAGGTTACTTAGTTGGAACTACAGATAAATTCAATAATGGAAAAAAAGCCGAAGAACATGATAGAGTAAAACACGACACTACTGGCATTACAAAATAATGAAAATTCGTTTAGCTAGTACCCTTCAACCTGATAGTATAGTTGATGGTGAAGGTATTAGAACAGTTATATGGACTCAAGGCTGTGCTCATGCATGTCCCGGATGTCACAACCCTGAGACTTGGGATTTTAATGGTGGATTTCTAACCGACACAGATGAAGTAAATAAAGAACTTGACAAATTAGAAGGTCAAGATGGTATAACTTTATCCGGAGGAGATCCACTTTTCCAACCGCAAGCATCCGCTGAAATCGCCAAACATGCTCATGAAATTGGACTTACCGTTTGGTGTTACACAGGATTTACATATGAAGACTTACTAAAAAGAAAACCAATGTTAGACCTATTAAAACACGTTGATGTTTTAATAGATGGTAAATTCATATTAGCTGAAAGAAGTCTAAATATATATTTCCGAGGTTCTAGAAACCAAAGGGTTATTGATGTACAAAAATCCCTAAAAGAAGGGAAAACAGTAGTTATAGAAAAATATATGCAAGATAAAGATACAAAAATGGGACCAGAAAAAAATAGTAAAATATATATTTAATAGTTATAAACAAGTAAATTTATTTATCAAAAATATTACTTGTTTTTTTTTTTTTTTTTTTGATAAAATGGGTATAGTAAAGTAGGAGAGGATTAAATATATGAAAAAATTATTTTTTACACTTTCAGTAATTCTTTTAAGTATATCTTTTTATCCAGTAAAAGCTATGGAAAAAACTGCAGATATCTTAAAGAAAAATGTAGTAACGTCAGGAGATGGTTTATATGTAGATTCCACTATAGATGGAAGATATATTTATAGGGGTGGGAATCCAAATAACTATATTAAATTAGGTGATGACCTTTACAGAATAATATCAGTAGAAAAAGATGGAACTATAAAAGTAGTAAAACAAGATAGTATTGGGGAAACGCCTTGGGACAAGGGTGATTCAAGACCATCGAAGGCTGGTGATGATTTTTGCTATTCAACTGGTTCACTTGGCTGCAAAGTCTGGGGAAGTAATGAGACTATGTTAGATGAGAGTGGAAACAAAGTAATCCAAATGTCATGGGAGATAGGAGGGAACTTAAAGAATCTTCCAGAAAAGGAGTCAACATTAAATACATATTTAAATAATGATTTTTATAACGGATTAAGTGATAATATTAAAGAATACATTAAGGAAAAATATTGGGGTGTAGGAGTAATAAATTATAATCAAGAAGATTTAAAAGAAAGTGTAAAAGAAGAAACAGCATATAAATGGAAAGGTAAAGTAGCTTTGATTAGCGCTATAGATTATATTAAAGGTTCTAATAATAGTGCTTGCATAAGTATAAAAGATTATTACTATGCCAATGGAAATTCATCGTGTTACAATAATAGTGAAACGCATAATTATTTATATCCTAAGAATAGTGAATGGACGATTTCTTCCTACTCCGAGAATGCAAATAGATATAATTCAAGTATTACAACTGGTCGAGGATATTTAGGTTATCAACACACATGGATTAATATGTATGTCCGTCCCGCATTCTACCTATCCTCTGAAACTACACTAAATGGAGAAGGTACAGAGACTAATCCATATACAGTTTCAAAATATGTTGAAGAAACAAAAGATGAAGAAAATAATAATGAAGTCGATATAGATAACAGGCAATTAGTAGAAGTACCATCCACATCCGCTCAGATGTCTATAATAATCGCATCTATTGGAATTATATTTATATCTTTAGCTGTAATAATTACGAAAAAAATGACAAAAAATAAAAGGATTTAAAAAAGATGATATTATCTTAAAGAATTAACTAAAAGTGTTAATTCTTTTTCGTCAATAAATACTTTAAAAAAACAATTATCTATGTTAAAATATTAATTAGAATAGAGGGGATATTCATGAAAAGACCTACATATGTGGATAAATCAGGAAATGTCGTAAATCAATCATTTGAAAATAAGAAACCACTTTTAGCGTGTTTCTTCCTTTTTGGTACAGTTATTCCCTTAATTATAATTGGATTAATCATATATACAATGGTTCAAAATAACACTTGTGATAAAATATATAAAGCTATCGAACAATCCGCATTAAATTACTTAAAGGATAGAGAAGAATTACCAGAAATAGAAGGTGAAAACACTATAGTTCACATTGATAAATTATATGATGGATTCTTAAGAAGTTCACAAACCAACGATATTAGATGCTCTGGTACTGTAAAAGTAACGAAATACAAAGAAACTTATCTTTATACTTTAGATGTAAGAGGATGCAAAGAATGTTCTACAAACATAAGATATGGAGATTGGAGTAATGAAACTTCTGCATATCCATCAAGTCACGCGATAATAGATGTTATTCCTTACTATAACTATTATGAAAAAGAAATAAATAATACCGCATGGTCAGAGTACTATACCCAGGACCAAATATCTGATAAAGAATCTAAATATGGAGTATATCTTCCAAAAGATGAAGATACACTACCAATAGTTCCAAAAGAAGGTAAAATAATTGATATTGAAACTGAAGATAAAATTCAATACAGATATCAAGATTTAATGTGGAACTGGTATGATATTGAAGGCGATTATTCGGAATATTCATCTGAAATGCCAGATGGATATGCAAACAAAGATGAACAAGTATCTGTATACACTGACTGGACAGATTATTCACAAAATTCTCCAGAAGCTAAATCATACCGTGAAATTCAATCAGTAGATGGATATAGATATTATTATGAAGATAAAAATGGCAAAAAAGTTTATTATAAAAGTGGTCAATATGTTAATCCAGAGGAAGTAGATCAAACAAAATATAATATGCAAGAACCAGATCCCGCCAAATTATACAGATATAGAGATAAACAATGGCGTTGGTATAATGGTCAAAAAAGAAAATATAGTATGTTATATTCTTATGCTCCAGTAGGTTTAAACTTAAAGGATGAAGATACCGCAACATATGGTAGTTTCTCATCATGGGAAGATGAGAGTAAAGTAAATGGTTCTAATGAAATTTATCGTAGTGAAGAAACAAGAACTGTCACAAGATATAGAGAAGTATATGAAATATTATCTTTAAAAGTTTTAAAAGAACCATTACCACTTGATGAATTTGAAGAAAAAGTTAAAATGGATCTCCCAGATTTTGCTTACAGAGAAGATAAAAAACTTGATGTAACATATAAATTTAAATATCGTAAAACAGCTTAAAAAGAATTTAATAATTCTTTTTTTAATATATTTAAATATGAAAAAAGCTAAATTAAAGAAAAAAATAAAAATTAAGTTAAATAAATTTCAAATTATAATAATCACATTATTAATAATTGCTTTAAGTGTAGTATTAATGATTAAACATTTAAGTAATCAAATTGGTCCCATTGTATTTTCATACTCAAAATCAGAAGCAAAAAAAATATCAAATATAATCATAAATGAAGCTGTTAAAGAAAATATATCAAATAAAATAACCGAAAAAGAGTTATTTAAAGTAACTAACGATAGTAACGGTGAAATAAAATCAATTGATTATAATTCAAATATAATAAATAAATTATTAACCCAAACGACAACTGATATCCAGCAAGAAATAAAGAATATCCAATCAGGAAATATTGATAATTTAAAGTATAAAAAATATATATTTAATGACTATAATAAAAATGATTTAGAAAAGGGAATAATATATCGTTTTAGTATGGGTGCTGCCTTTAACAATAATGTTTTATCATCAGTTGGACCTAAAATACCGATTAAAATAATTCTGATTGGGAATGTAAGTAGTAATATAAAAACAAATATTAAAAACTATGGAATAAACAATGCTGTAATTCAAGTGTATGTAGAAATAAAAGTAAATGAGAAAATGATCCTTCCTTTTTTAAGTGAAGACATCAAAATATCCAAAGAAATACCAGTAGGTATCAAAATAGTTACTGGTACAGTGCCAAATTACTATGTAAATGGTAAATCTGAAGTAACCCCTAATATTGCTGTTCCATCCGAATAATGTTATAATTAAAGCGGGTGATGCTATGGAAAATAATATAGAGTTAATTGAAAATCACTATAAATTATTAGAAAATTATAAAGATGCTTTTCAAGAAGAAGAAATTGAAAAAATTATAACCGATTATTTTAAAGATTACGATTATATATTAGGTGATTGGTCATATGGAAAATTAAGACTAAAAGGTTTTTGTAAACCTAAAAACTACTTATTTAATAAAATAAATGATTTTAAAAAAGTCCACACATATATAAAAGATAGCTGTGCTTATGGATGCAAATATTTTATATTAGAAAAGGTGAAAAAATGAAAACATTAAAAATAATAAAAAAAGATGGATATAATTATATTTTAGAAGATGAAAACAAAAATCTATATAACTTAAATTTAGAATTTTATTCAGTAGAAACCCCAAAAGAAAACAATTACTTATTAATGAATGAATATTTATTAGAAGAAAATGTTCCCCTTTCATTCGGCCCATTATCAGGTAAATATGGAAGAGAAGTTACTGAAGGAGACAAAGATGTTATAAAAGTAATAACTGAAGATAAAGAAATAATACTAAAAAGATATTACGGATAGGAGAAAGCAATGAACGAAGATTTAAAAGAAATAAAAAGAAAATATGGCGAAAAAATGAGCCATTTATGTAAAAAAATCTTCCCAACAATTTTAGAAACAAAAGGATTGCTTCCAAAATTATTAGAAGAAAATTTTGCTGAAAGTCACCAGTTATGTGATGATATAATAAATGCCCAAATGGTCCAATCCTTTAAAGCTTTCATATATAGTAAAGCCCAAATAAATTTTACAATCACGCAAACAGAAAAAACTCCGAAAGAATTACTAGAAGAAGCTGGTTATGATTTTTATGAATGCAAAACCGAAGAAGAAATCAATGCCTTTAAAAAATATTATAAAGAAAGCGAAGAGTTATGTACTTTCGAAGAAAACAGATTAAAAAAATGCTATGTCTTCTGGGCGGTTAAGAAAAATGTAGATGAAATAAAAAGGGAAAACTTTCATAACCCCCAAAGACAAGATGAGTATGGTACATCTGTAATAAGTATTCAATTTACAAAAGATAGTCACCAAACATTATCAATTAAAAATAGATATAATCATATGGTTGATAATCCTGATGCCACTTTTGGAAACAATTTAGACAATATTATTCCAGGTTTAACATATGCCTTTGAAAAAACATATAATTTAATTCAAAATAATGATATATCTAAAAAAGAAAAAAGTAAACACGGATTTATTTTTTTAAATATGATTCAAGAAAATAAAAATAATCGTTTTAATTTAGATAATTATGTAAGAGCTGGAAATGGAAAATTATACAAATATAATATGTGTCACAATAATATATATTATTGTCCAAATAACGTTATAATCGAATGTGGTGAAGTCGTTGAATTTTCAAAAGAATCATATATAGTATTTGATAATTTCATACTAGATTTAAAAAATAAAATATTAAAATCATATGATCCTTTTTTAGAAAGAGTTTTTTCCGAATTATATAAAGATATCAAAAATATTGATATTATTAAAAATAAAGAAACAAAAGATATCGTTATAACCTTAAAAGATAAGACTAAATCAACAATCACAATTGATAAACAAAATCGTTTTATTGGATATAAAAATGATAACATTAAAGAGCTTGATGATAATTTTTTGATTGAAAATGAACATTTAAAAGAAATAAATCTGCCAAATGTCATAAGAATAGGTAATAATTTTTTAAATAATAATTTTGATTTGGTAAAAATAAATTTACCAAATGTTCAAACAATTGGTGAAGAATTTCTAATCACAAATGTAAAGTTAAAATCATTAAATTTACCAAGTGCTAAAAAGATAGATAATTTTTGTTTACTACAAAATAAAAATATTAAAGAAATTTACATGCCAAACATTCAAATAATAGGTTCATATTTTCTTGAAAGTAATAAACAATTAAGTAGTATTAATTTACCAAATCTAAAAGAAGTTGGCGCATATTTTCTTTATGCAAATGAAAATTTAAAAGAACTTATCTTGCCAAATGTTCAAGTAATAGGTACAGAAAGTTTAAGCCAAAATAAAAAAATAAACAAAATTTATTTACCTAAAATAAGAAAAATTGGTTTTGGATTCTTGCAAGAATTATCAGAAACAAAAAGGACAATAAATATAAGTCATGAATATAAACTAGAAAGAAGAAACTACAATTTTGAATTAATGGTTATTGATAAAGAAATTAAAAACAAGAAAGAAAATAACGAATATGAAAAGAAAATATAATCGGAGGTAAAAATGAACGAGGATTTAAAATGGATAAAGAAAAAATTCGGCGAAAAAATGATGCATTTATGCCGAAAAAATTTCCCCACAATAATTGAAAAAAAAGGACTATTACCAAAAATACTGAAAGAAAATTTCGCAATAAGTCATCAACTATATTTTGATATCATTGACCAAAATATGATATATTCATTTAGAAATTTTATTTATAGTAAAGCAAACATTCAAAATAAAACAATTGAAACAAATAAAACTCCAAAAGAATTATTAGAAGAAGCAGGATACAATTTTTATGAATGTAAAACTGAAGAAGAAATCCAATCTTTTAAAAAATATTATGCTGAGGGTGAAGAATTATGTACCTTTGAAGAAAAAAGATTAGATAGATGTTATGTCTTTTGGGCCGTTAAAAAAAATGTAAATGAAATAAAGAGGGAAAATTTTAGTATTCCCCAAAGACAAGATGAATACGGTACATCCGTTATAAGTATTCAATTTACCAAAGATGTTTATCATAGCCTATCAATAAAAAATAGATATAATCACAAAGCCGACAATCCAGATGCAACATTCAGTAATAATCTTGATAATATTATTCCAGGTTTAACACATGCCTTTGAAAAAACATATGGATTAATTCAATCATCTTTAAAAGAGGAAGAAAAAGATATAGTGTATGATTTTGGCTATAATGCTACCCATCCAACTACAAAATCGGATTGTCTAAATTTAGAAAACTATGTAAAAGCAAATGATGGAAAATTATATAGATATAACCTTGTTATTGATGATATATTTTACTGCCAAGATAATATAATAATTGATAATGATCAAGTAAAGAAATTTGATAAAGAATCTTATTTACTATTCGATAATTTTATTATAGATTTAAAATCAAAAACAATTAAAACATATGATAAAAACATAAAAGAATCTTTTTTAGAAAGAGTGCAAAATATTAAAAATATTGATATAACCAAAGATAAAGAAACTAAAACAATAACTATAACCAAAGAAAATAATGAAGTTATAGAAATAACCTTAGATAAACTCGGTAGAATGATATACTTAAAAGATGAAAATATCAAAGAAGCAAATGATAATTTTTTAACCGAAAATAAATATATAAAGAAACTTGAGCTTCCTAATCTTGAAAACATTAGGAATAGATTTCTTACTCGAAATTTTTATTTAAAAGAAATTGATTTTCCTAATTTAAAAACAGTTGGAGATAACTTTTTATATTTTAATGAATCAGTTAATGAAGTAAATTTACCTAATCTAGAAACTGTTGGAAATTCATTTATGCAATTTAATAAAAAATTGCAGTATTTAAATTTACCAAATTTAAAAGAAGTTGGTAATTATTTTTTAAATAGTAACCGAATCATTGATACATTTATCGCTCCAAATCTAGAAACTGCAGGTAGCGGATTTCTTATGTATAACCAAGGCTTAAAAGAATTAAGCCTTCCAAACATAATTTCAATTGGTCATAATAGTTTACGTTATAATGAAATAATGGAAAAAATAAATATGCCTAATATAAAAAGAGTTGGTTCTTATTTTATGCAGTCAAATAATGAACTTACAAATTTATCACTACCAAATCTAGAAATTGCGGGCAGCGGTAGCTTTTATAGTAATGAAAAAATAAATGAAGTATACTTACCAAATCTAAAAGAAGTTCCATATTTATTTTTATATAATCTGTATAAAAAATATGAATCAATAAAAATAAGTCCGAAATATAAATTACAAAGGGGAGATAGTAATTTTGAATTAATTCTTATTGATAATAATCAAAATACAAATGAAACCAATATTCCCAAAAAAGTGGGGTGATAAAATTGAATGAAGATTTAAAAATAATAAAAAAGAAATATGGCGAAAAAATGATGCATTTATGCCGTGAACTTTTCCCAACAATATTGGAAGAAAAAGGATTACTTCCTAAAATACTAATGGAAAATTTTGCAGAAAATAAATTTTTATATAATGATATCATAGAAAATGGGATAAAAACTTCATTTAAAAACTTCATTTTCAGTAAAACAGATATCAAAGATAATATAAAAATAGATACAGATAAAACCCCAAAAGAATTATTAGAAGAAGCAGGCTATGATTTTTATGAATGTAAAACGGAAGAGGAAATCCAAAAATTTAAAAAATACTTTAAAGAAGACGAAGAATTATGTACCTTTGATGGAGGAAGATTAAATAATTGTCATGTCTTCTTTGCCGTTAAAAAAAACGTAAATCAAATAAAAAGAGAGAATTTCACTAATCCCCAAAGACAAGATGAATATGGTACATCTGTAATAAGTATTCAATTTACCAAAGATATGTCAAATACACTATCAATAAAAAACAGATATAACCATACCGTCGAAAATCCAGATGCAACCTTTGGTAACGATTTAGAAAACATAATTCCAGGGCTAACAAACGCTTTTAAACAAACATACTGTATTTATGAGAATGATTCAGATGAACCTTTTAACCTACCAAAATATGTCAAAGCAAATGATGGAAGATACTATAAATACAATTTCAAACACCTAAGTATTTATTACTGCCCAAATAATATAATAATTGATAAAGGAAGTACTTATAGTAGAAAAACTGGAATTCACAAATTTGATAAAGATTCTTTCATAGTTTTCGATGACCTAATACTTGATTTAAAAAAGAAAATAATCTATCAGTATAATGAAAGAAGACGAGATAGCTTTAAAAACATTTTATTTAATATAAAAAATATTGATATAATCAAAGAAAATGATATTAAAATAATTAAGTTTAAAACTAAAGATAATGAAGAGTCATATTTATATTTAGACAATTTAAACCAAATAGTAGGTTATAGTAATGAAAATATAAAAGAAATTGGTGATAGTTTTTTACCTTTTGCCAGAAAAATAAGGTTTTTAAATTTACCAAATGTACAAACAATAGGAAATAGCTTTCTAACACTAGCCTCTAGCTTAAAAGAGATTAATTTACCAAATGTAAAAAAAATAGGTAATAACTTCAATATGCAAAATGAAAATATTGAAAAAATAAATATGCCAAATGTTGAAATAATTGGAGACTATTTTCTAGGTTGCAAAAACCAATTAAAAGAAATAAGCCTGCCAAATGTCAGAATAATAGGAGATTATTTTCTAGGATATAATCAAAATTTAGAAAGCATAAATATCCCAAATTTAACTCAAGTTGGTAGTAATTTTTTAAAAAACAATCAAAACATTAAAAATCTATATTTCCCAAATCTTGAAATTATTGGTAATGACTTTCTCGATCATAATCAAACTATCGAAAGTCTTACATTAAAACTAAAGCCGGGGAAAAATACAGTATTCCCATTCGGTTTTCTAAGAGATAAATATAAAAGAAATACAAATTATAAAATAGAAAAAGATACTAAAGCAAAATTATTAATATTAAAATTTGAAGATAAAAATAAAAACAAAAGAAAAAGGAGATAAAATGAAAAAATTAACAATTAAAAACATTGAAGATTATAACTATATTTTAGAAGATGAAAATAATAATGATTATAGCGTAAACATGCAATTTTATGATGTTGAAGATCCTAAATCAGAAGATTCCATAATCATGGATGAATATTTACTCGATGAACATATACCATTATCATTTGGCCCATTATCTGGTAAATATGGTAAAAATGTCAAGGAAAATGATGCTGATGTGATAGAAGTAATAACCAAAACTAAAAAAATGAAATTAAAAAGATATTATGGATAGGTGAAAACAATGAATGAAGATTTAAAAAAAATTAAAAAGAAATATGGGGAAAAAATGATGCATCTCTGCCGAGAACTTTTCCCAACAATCCTAGAAGAAAAAGGTTTACTTACCCAAATATTTGAAGAAAATTTTGATGAAAATAGAAACTTATATGATGATATTATTAATAATTGTTTAAAATATTCTTTTAAAAGTTTTATCTACAATAAAGCAAGCTTAAATGATGAAAATATAAAAGCAGATAAAGACCCAGAGGAATTATTAAATCAAGCTGGCTATGATTTATATGAATGTAAAACTGAAGAAGAAATCCAGTCTTTTAAAAAATATTATGCTTTAGATGAAGCAATATGTACATTTCAAGGGGGACGTCTAAATAGATGTTATGTCTTCTTTGCAGTTAAGAAAAATGTAGACGAAATAAAAAGAGAGAATTTTGAAAAACCCCAAAGACAAGATGAGTATGGCACATCGGTTATAAGTATCCAATTTACCAAAGATAATTATAATACTTTGTCAATAAAAAATAGATATAATCATACAGTAGATAATCCAGATGCGACTTTTGCCAATAATCTAGATAACATCATCCCAGGACTGACAGATGCCTTTGGGAAAAAATATGGTTTAAAGCAGACAAATAAAGACGAAGAATTTGCAATTCCAAATTACATAAAAGCCAAAGACGGAAAATTTTATAGATATAATTTTACTATCGATGGTATATATTACTGCCAAAACAATGTCATAGTTGATAATGGAAATGTTAAAAAATACAGCAAAGAAAATTACTTAATATTTGAAAATTATATTTTGGATTTGCAAAATAAAAAAATAACCAATTATGATCCCTTATCTTATGACGGATTCGTTGATACACTAAATGATATTCAAAAAATAGATATAAAAAAGGAAAATGATAATAAAAAAATAATCATAGAATTAAAAGATAGAATCGTTGAAGTGATTTTAAATAAACAAAATAGAATAATTGGGTTAACAGATGAAAATATTAAAATAGTTCCAAATAATTACCTAGAAAATGCTAAATGTGTAAAACATATAAGCATGCAAAATGTAACTGAAATTGGCCATAACTTCTTAAAAGAAAATAGAGAATTAACTGAAATAGATTTCCCTAATTTACAAAAAGTAGGCAATTATTTTATATACTATAATAAAATATTAAATAATATAAATCTTCCAAATTTACAAGTATCTGGTGATATGTTTTTAGGCTTTAATAATGAAATTGAAGAAGCAAAATTCCCAAATTTAATTTATGCTGGTGAAAGTTTCCTTCAATCAGATAAAAAACTAAGAAATATTAATATTCCAAAATTAACTGAAATAAAAGGAAACTTTTTAGGCCAAAATGAAGAATTAACTCAGCTATATGCCCCATGTCTACAAGATGCAGGATATAACTTTATAAAATCTAATCAAAAAATAAGAGAAGTTTATCTTCCAAATTTAACGAAAGTCGGATCAGATTTCCTATTCCAAAATAGAGAAATAAGAAACATTGATTTCCCAAATTTATCAGATTTTGGAAGTGGTTTCCTATACTGTAATGTTGTTTTAGAAAGTATTAATTTACCAAAACTAAGCAGTGTTCCTTATCAGTTTATGCAAAAACTATTAAATAAAGAACAAGAAATTCAAGTAAATAGTAAATACAAAATAATAAAAGATGACTATAGGTTTGTTCTAGCCGTTATAAATACAAACAAAAATATTGAAGAAAAACCAAAACAAGTTTAACCATTCAAAGAATATAAAGGATGATATATATGAATGATGATTTAAAATGGATTAAGAAAAAATATGGGGAAAAAATGATGCATCTCTGCCGAGAACTTTTTTCAACTATATTAGAAACTAAAGGATTACTTCCTAAAATATTAGAAAAAAATTTCGAAGAAAATAAATACCTCTATGATGATATCATCTCAGCTGGCGTAACAAATACCTTCAAACAATTTATCTTCAGTAAAGTTGAAAATGTAATAACTAAAACAAAGACAGATAAAACCCCAAAAGAATTATTAGAAGAAGCAGGCTATGATTTTTATGAGTGTCATACTGAAGAACAGCTTGAAAGCTTTAAAAGGTATTTTACTCAAAATGAAGAATTATGTTCATTTCACAGTAATCGATTAGAAAGATGCCATGTCTTTTGGGCCATTAAAAAAAACGTAAATGAAATAAAAAGAGAAAACTTTAATGATCCAAAAAGACAAGATGAATACGGTACATCAGTTATCAGTATTCAATTTACAAAAGATAAATATAAAACATTATCAATAAAAAATAGATATAATCATACAGTAGATAATCCAGACGCAACTTTTAGTAATAATTTAGAAAATATCATTCCAGGACTTACGTATGCCTTTGAAACAACATATGGTCTTACCCAAACAAATCCTGAAGAAGGATTAAGATTAGAAAAATACATTGAGGATAAAAACGGTAAATTATATAAGTATAACCTTGAAATAAACGGTATATTTTACTGTCCAAACAACATTATAATTGATGGTGATAAAGTAATCACTTATAAAAAAGATTCCTATATATTATTTGATGAATTCATCTTAGACATTCAAAATAAAAAAATATATACTTATAATGAAGAAGCAGAAAATTCTTTTTTAGATAATTTAAAAAATATTAAAAAAATTAATATAAGTAAAACAAAAGAAAAAAAGTTAATAACGTTAATTACTGAAAAGGGTGAAACTTTAATAACATTGGATAATCAAAATAGATTAATCTCTTACGAAAATAAAAACCTAAAAGAAATAGGTAGTAAATTTTTATACCACAGTGAATATTTAGAAGAAATTAATATGCCAAACTTAGAAAAAATAGAAGATGATTTTTTAACTTATAACTATAACATGAAAAAAATATCATTACCAAATTTAAAAGAAGTAGGAAATGATTTCATCTATTGTAATTCAAACATTAGTAAAATAAATTTTCCAAACCTAACCAAAGTAGGAAACTCCTTCTTAATATGTAATGGAGAGTTAAAAGAAATAAATAAACCTAATTTAAAAACTGTTGGTGATGAATTCATTGCTATGAATGCCTGTATTGAAAAATTTTATCTTCCAAAATTAGTAAGCATCGGCAAAGACTTTTTACTTAACAATAAAAAAATGAAATTATTGCAAAATATTGAAAAATCAAACTTTAAAATTAATGAAAATAAGTTTAAAATATTACTTATTGAAAATCAAATAAAAAAACTTCAAAACAAAGCAAAACAAGTGTAAATTATCCATCAAAAATATTACTTTTTTTTGCTAAAATGGGTATAGTAAAAATAGGAGGAGAAAAATGAAAAAATTTTTATTATTTTTAAGCTTATTTAGTATACCTTTTACTATGATATCACAGGTAAACGCCGCAAGTACTGCTTCAGAAACTTTAAAAAGTAAAGTAGTAACTGAAGGTGAAGGACTTTACAAAGATGAAGTAACTGAAGGCAGATATGTCTATAAAGGAGCAAATCCAAATAACTATATCAAATTCAATAATGAACTTTGGAGAGTAATGGCCATCGAAAAAGATGGAACATTAAAAATAATTAGATCAAATACCCTAGATAATAATGCAACATTTGACATTGATCAGCAAAAACCAACAGGGAATAGATACTGTGATTATGCCCAATTTGGATGTAATGCCTGGGCTAAAACAGATAGCTTCAGTAACGGTGTCTATGCAGGTGTAACAGAAAATGGTCTTAGTGGCTATAGCGGGCCCAATAGCTTAGATTATGATCAATATGACAAAACGTTTGAATTAAAAGGTAAAGTTGAAAATAACTCAGATATTAATGATTATTTAAATAATGATTATTATAAAAAGCTATCAGAAAATGCCAAAAATCAAATCGTAAAATACAATTATAATATTGGTGGTGTATCTTTAAAAGATAAAGTATATGAAGAAAAAGTGGTAGGATACTTGGGTGCTAAAGATTTTTATGAGACAAATAAAAAAAATTATGAAAATGATCCAAGTGGTACTAATTCAACATATTATAAATCTCAAATGGAAAAAGAAAAGCAAAAAATGGAGGAGTTAAAACCTACTTATGATAGTTATTTTACAGAAATTAATAATATTATAAAAGAAAATAATGAAGAAGAAAGTAAATATACATGGAATGGTAATGTTGCTATGCCAACATTAACAGATGTACTTGAAGCAACTAATGATGAAAAAACATGTGGAACGATGACATTAGTTAATACTAACGGAGAATGCACACAAAAAGATAATTGGGGAGGATGTGCTAATAGTTGGAGTGATGACAAATTAGTAGATGGAAGTGAAAAATATGGTACATATGCAAAATTTAGATACCCAACCTTAAAAAATAATTGTGATAAATCAAATTATTTAATTCCACCTGAGACATACAAATTTACTGATTATAATTATTTATTAATCACACCAGTTTATAACAGTAATGAACTTGTGTATTCAGCCTCAAATCAAGGATTAAACCCACAATATGTTTACCAAGATTTTGGTGCAGTATATTATAATTCATTCTCAATAAGACCAGTTGTTCATTTAAATTCATCTATTAGTATAACTGGTGGAGAAGGAAGCGAAAACAGTCCATATACTTTATCAAATATGGGAGGATCTGCTAATTCAAATAATATAACATCAAGTATTACCCAAATAGTAGATGTACCACCAACTTCATTATTCACATCAATATTTGTAATAGTAGGTGCAGTCATATTACTTGCAGTAAGTGGATACTTATATTTAAAAGTATTTAAAAAGAAGGATATCAGTAAATAAAAATGATATCTTTTTTTATATATCTAATTGCTATTTTCTAATTAACTTTTCAAGTATTATGGGTATAGTAATAATAGGAGGAAAACCTATGAAAAATATTTTGACTTATTTAGGTTTAATTGGAATACCTCTAACTTTAAATACACAAGTAAAAGCTCAAAGCATTACTTCCAGAAACCTAGTTTTAAATACAGTGACATCAGGAGATGGGCTTTATATAGATAATGATGAAGAAGGGAGATATATCTATAAAGGTGGTAGTCCAAATAATTACTTAAAACTAAATAATAGCTTATATAGAATAATATCAATTGAAGTAGATGGTAAAATGAAAATAGTAAAAAATGACGCTAATGGTACAGTATATAATTCATCATCTGCCAATTTTGATACAAAAGAAAATAGAAAATCCACAAATTCCGAAGACTATTGTAATTCAGATTATGGATGTAATGTCTGGGGAAGTAATACAACTACACTAGATTCAAACAGTAATAATGTAACTCAAATGCCAAAAGGAATAGGTGATAAACTATATAATTTGCCAGATAAAGAGGCAAGTTTAAATACATATTTAAATACAACTTGGTATAATAGCCTATCTGATGATATTAAAAAAATAATAGTAGATTATATTTGGAATATAGGTAGTGTAGATTATTACTACGTAAAAAGTGATGCTCCAGTAAGTGAAACTTTAAATGAGGAAGCTACATATAAATGGAAAGGCAAAATAGCTTTAATGAATGTAACTGATTATATTAAAGCAAGCACAAACCCTGAATGTAACGGATTTGCAGCCTTTAGAAATTATCAAGCCAAAGAGTCTTGTCATAAAAACATAACAAGTCATAATTATTTGTATTCAAAAATCTCTCCATGGTTTTTAAATCCAATATCAAATCCTTATTATTCCCAGGATAACCTTCATCTTGATTCAGCAAATTCATCTTTAACAGGAGTAATTGACTTTAATGTTGCAACATCTACATTAGGCGTTCGCCCAGCCTTCTATATATCAAGTGAAACTACTTTAGAAGGAGAAGGTACTAAAGAAAGTCCATATACATTATATGCACCAAAAGATGATGAAAAAGATGATGAAGTAGATGATAAAAAAGCCAATGCAACAGATATTATAAAAGATACTATAAAAGATGATAAGAATAGTAAAACAGACAACCCGCAAATAGTTGAAGTTCCAGCTACCTCCGCAAAAGCATCAATAATAATCGCATCAATTGGAATTATATTTATTAGTTTAGCAATAATTGTATCAAGAAAAATGATAAAAATAAATAATTAGAATGGTTTAAAGTAAATCATTCTTTTTTAACTTAAATAGCTTTCATAAAAAGTCAAGCAGTGACTTTAAAAAAATATAAAAATTTGATATAATGATTTAATGATAGGGAGGCAAAAAAATGGAAAAAAAAGAAGCAATAAATATATATGAAAAAAGCCTAAATAAAATAAATGAATTATGGAGGTCACTTTGACCCAAAAGCTAAAGAAGAAAAAATAAAAAAACTTGAAGAAGAAATGAATTTACCAAATTTTTGGGATGACCGTAAACATAGTGAAGAAGTAATTTCAATTTTAAATAGTGAAAAGAAAACACTAGAAAACGTTAAAAATTTACTTTCGGAAACTAAAGATTATTTAGAAATGGCAATAGAAATTGATCCAGACGATGTAAATAGTCTACAATGGTTAGAAAAAGAAAGTATAAATATTGGGAAAGAAATAGAAAAAGTAGAAGTCGAAATATTACTTAATAATGAATATGATAAAAACGATGCAGTTTTAGAAATACATTCTGGGGCTGGTGGAACCGAAGCTTGTGATTGGGCCAATATGCTTTACCGTATGTATTCAAGATACTGTGAAAAACATAATTATAAAGTAGAAGTTGTTGATACCCAGCCAGGTTTAGAAGCCGGTATAAAAAGTATTACATTAATCGTTAAAGGATTAAATGCTTATGGATATTTAAAAAATGAAAAGGGTATTCATAGACTAGTAAGAATATCACCTTTTGATTCTGGGGCCAGAAGACATACTTCATTTGCTTCCGTAACTGTAACTCCTGTTATTGACGATACAATAAAAATTGATATTGATGATAAAGATTTAAAAATCGATGTTTACCATAGTAGTGGAGCTGGTGGACAGTCAGTAAACACAACTGATAGTGCTGTTAGAATAACCCACCTTCCAACTGGAATTGTAGTTACATGTCAAAATGAACGTAGTCAAGTTCAAAATAAAGCAAAAGCAATGCAAATTTTACGTAGTAAGTTATATGAAATAGAGCAAAAAAATAAAGAGGATGAAATGAAAAAAATTCAAGGTGAGAAACAAGATATAAATTTTGGCTCACAAATAAGAAGTTATGTAATGCATCCATACTCTTTAGTAAAAGACCACCGAACTAATACAGAAGATGTAAATGTAAATAAAGTATTAGATGGTGACCTTGATAAATTTATAAATGATAATCTAAGGAGAAATGTAATATGATATTTAAACTTACCAAAAAGAAAATAAACAACGAAGAAATAATCAAAGAAGTATATAATTCAAAAAAACTAAAAAGATATATATACTTTTTCATCGGAGTATTAATTTGTGCACTTTCTTTCAATATTTTTATGAAAGAAAATCACATTATTTCAGGTGTTAGTGGTCTTTCAATCATCACTGAAAAATACTTTAATATTCAGCCGTGGATAGTAATCTTAATTGGAAATGTATTGCTGTTAATTGCCAGTTATTTTCTTCTTGGTAAAGAAAAAACTAAAGGCTCTATCTTAGGTTCATTATTATTCCCATTATTAATTAAATTAACAGATAACGTTTCAAATTATATTGATTTAGGAAATACTGAAATGATTGTTTTAGTATTAGCCGGTGCAGTTTTATCTGGATTTGGTACAGGACTGATATTTAAAAACAATTTTACTTCAGGTGGTAGTGATATATTAAAACAAATAATGACAGTTTACTTTAAAGTACCTTTTAGTAAAGCAAACTTATACTCAGAAGGAGTAATCGTAACGCTTGGTGCAATTGCCTTCGGATGGCAATCATTCCTATACTCAATAATTACTTTAGCCATAGTTGGTTATGTTAGTGATAGAGTAATACTTGGTATTTCAGAGTATAAAACAATGGAAATAATAACCGATAAAGAAGAAAGTATTAAAGACTTTATTTTAAACAAATTAAATCATGGAGTAACCGTTATAAATGCTGAAGGTGGTTTTACAAATAGACATAAAAAAGTATTAATATCAGCAATACCAACAAGAGAATACTTTTTAGCAACCGAAAGTATTAGAAAAATTGATCCAGAAGCCTTTATAATTACTATGGATACATATGAACTTTCAAGTAAAAAACCTGAAGAAGAATAGAAAGAAGTGATAAAGTGGAGTTAATAAGATTAACTAAGGTTAGAAAAACTTATAAAACCGGTGTAACCGCTATTCAAGACTTGAACCTTTCAATCAAAAAAGGACAATTTGTCTTTATTATAGGTTCAACTGGATGTGGTAAATCAACCCTAATAAAAATGTTATACCGTGAAGAAAAACCAACTGCCGGTCAAATAATTGTTGGAGGAATCGATGTTGGAAAACTAAGAAATGGTAAAGTTTATAAAATAAGAAGAAAAATAGGAGTTGTATTCCAAGACTTTAAACTATTACCAAAATCAACAGTTTATGAAAATGTTGCCTTTGCCCTAGAAATATTTGGACTACCAAAAGATGAAATTCATTCGAAAGTAATAAAAGCACTTGAACTTGTTGGATTAAAATCAAAAATAAAAAATTATCCAGCCCAATTATCAGGTGGAGAGCAACAAAGAGTAGCTATAGCAAGAGCTATAGTAAATGGACCAAAATTATTGATTTGTGATGAACCTACAGGAAACCTAGATAAAAATACTGGTATGGAAATAATGAGAGTGCTTGAAGAAATTAATAAATTAGGCACAACAATTATTATGGTTACTCATGATATAGATATAGTTAAAAAATTACAAAAAAGAGTTATTGTTTTAGATTCAGGAAGAGTGGTAAAAGATTATGCGGAAGGAACTTATAATAAATGAAAACATTAAGAATAATAGGTAGAAATATCAGAGATGCCTTTAAAGGTGTATTCAGAAACTTTTCTTTATCTTTTGCTTCAATTTCTTGTATAACAATAACCCTAATAGTTGTCGCAATTTCCATAATTTTATCTGATAATGTAAATAACTTTACAAAACTAGTTGAAAAAGATGTTACAATAGTTGCCTTCATCGATAATGATGCCTCAAAAGAAAAAATAGATGAAATAAAAGATGAAATATCATCAATCGATAACGTTGAAAAATATGAATTTAAATCAAAACAAGACATCACATCAGAGATGCGTGATTCCTCTGAAGTATTTGATAGTATTATGAAAAATTGGAATGATGAAGAAAGTCCAATACAAAATACTTATCAAATAAAAGTAACTGATATCAAAGAAATTGATGGAGTTGCCAATAAAGTTAAAAAGATTGATGGTATAACCTTAGTAAAATATGGAGAAGGAACAATAGACAGTTTAATTTCCACTTTTGAATTTGTTCACAAATTATGCTTGGGCGCCGTAGTTGCCTTAATTTTAGTAACTGCATTCTTAATTTCTAATACAATTAAAATAACAATATCTTCAAGACAAAGAGAAATCGGAATCATGAGATTAATAGGTGCATCAAACCTAAATATTAGAATCCCATTTATAATTGAAGGTTTAATCTTAGGACTATTAGGTTCTATCATCCCTGTTATTTTAACAATATATGGATACACATCCTTGTATAACCACTTTAATGGACAATTATTTTCACCATTTATCAAACTAATTAAACCAGTACCATTTGTATATGAAACGTCTTTAATCCTAGTAATAATTGGTATATTAGTTGGTATGTTTGGTTCTTGGAGAGCCGTTAGAAAACATTTAAAAATATAGAAGGTATTTATACCTTTTTTATTTATATAAAAATTTAATATATTATATTTTTAAAGAATTAATTTAAAAAAAATACATATATTTATCTAGGTGATATTATGGAATTTAAAGTAGGAGATTTGGTAACCAGAAACTCCCATAATAATGATATAATCTTCAAAATAATAAAAATTGAAGGAGAATTATGTCATTTAAAAGGAGTAAATATTAGACTAATTGTTGACAGTCAAATAAGTGATTTAAAACAATATAATGATGAAGACATTGAAGAAGAAAAACCATTCCTAGAAAGAGTAAACAAACCAAAAGAATTAAACAGGGATGATTTCTTTTATTTACCAGGAAAAATTCTTCATATAGATAGTGATAAAGACTACTTAGAAAGATGCCTTGATTATTATAAAAAAATGAATATATGGGCATTAGGAATAAATGAGGCTGAAATAGACGTTAAAAATAACGTTAAAGATCTCTTGCAAGAATACAAACCTAATATTCTTGTAATAACAGGTCACGATGTATATTCGCCCAAAAAAGGTGAAAAAAACGATATTAATGCCTATAAAAATAGTAAATATTTCGCCGATGCAATAGAAAAAGCTAGACAGTATGAAGGAAGTCATGAAAAATTAATTATTATAGCTGGTGGCTGCTCATCATATTATGAAAAACTAATAACATCAGGAGCTAACTTTGCTTCAAGCCCAAAAAGAATAAATATTCATGCCTTAGATCCAGCAATAATTGCCGCAAACATGGCACTTGCAGATATAAATAAAGATATTGATTTAAAAGAAATATTAGAAAAAACCAAGTATGGAAAAGATGGAATGGGTGGTATTATCACGAAAGGAACAATGTATGTTGGATATCCAAGGTAGAAATAGCGCAGACAGTATTAAAAAAACATTAGCTCCTTATATTGGTAAAACCGTTAAAATAAAATGCAATCTCGGTCGCAATAAATATGAAACATTTGAAGCAACAATTAAAAAAATATATAATTTTCTTTTCCTGGTTGAAATAAACGGTAAACAAAAGTCAGTCAAATCTTTTTCTTATGCCGATGTTATAAGCAAAACTATAAAAATATCTGAATAACCGCATAATTATTGACATTTTAAATAAAAATATTGTATACTGAAGATGGTAATAGACTAGAAGGGAGAGGTTAGCTTGAAAATTACAGCTATAAAAATCCGCAAAGTAGAAGATGCGGGTAAAATGAAAGCAATCGCATCAATTATAATAGATGAATGTTTTGCTATTCATGGAATTAGAATTATTGAAGGGGATAACGGATTATTCACTGCTATGCCTAGTCGAAAAACTAACGATGGAAAATATCATGACATCGCTCATCCGGTAACTCAAGAATGCCGTAGTATGATAGAAGAAGCTATAATTAAAGCTTATAATGAAGCAGAATAATCTGCTTTTTTTATATTCTTTGAATAAATAATAAACCCTTTCATATATTTAAATAAGGGAGGCCAAACATGGATAAAATAGATAGCGTAATAACATCTTTAAATCACAGCATAACCGTAAACGAAAGGAAAAATATAATCATAACAGGAGTTAAAAAAATAGAAAATTTTGATGAAAATGAGTTTTTAATGATTACAAGTATGGGTAATTTAACACTAAAAGGAGAAGAACTAGAAATAATAAAATTAGATACATATCAAGGAAATGTCTCAATTAAAGGAAAAGTGGATAGTCTAACATATTCCGAAGGCGATACAAAAGAAAAAGAAAATGGATTTTTAAGTAAACTATTTAAATAATGCCTTTAAATATACAAATCCAAACCCTTATTTTTTCTTTTTTCTTTGGAATATTCTTTTCACTTTTTTTAAATCTTAATAAAAAAATAATATATTGTAAAAACAAATTTATAAAGTATTTAGGTACATTTTTAATAATCATTATCAGCATGCTTTTATACTTTATTGGCCTAAGAAAAATTGACTATGCAGCCTTTCATCCATATCTTATATTAACTTTAATTTTAGGTTATATTCTAGAAAATATATTAAATACAAAAATAAAAAAAGTATTTAAAAAATAACTCAATATATGTATATCAAAAGGTATTTATCTTTTTGATGTTTTTTACATTCAAATTATGTAAATCTATTATATATATGATATATAGATAGATATTGTATATATAGTATATGCATTTTTAAGTTTATAATACATAAGAAAATAAATAAAAATGTTTTATCATGTATTTAAAGTTAATGATATTTAAATGCCTTTTTATATTAGTAAACTATTTGTCTATAATAAAAAGTAACATTGTAAATAAATCAAAAAAATGCTATACTTTAAGATGATAAGAGGTGATAAAAATGGCGAAAAACAAAAAAGTTCCTAAGACTGCTAAAAGACGCTTATTTATTCTCGCACCAATTGCTGCTTTTATCATCTGTTACTTTATTTTTACCCTAGTAACAACAGTTATCAACATATATTCATTAAATAAAGAAGAAAAGGAACTTCAAAATAAGTTAACTGAATTAAAATCAGATGCAACAAGCCTCAAAACAGAAATCACAAAACTTCAAGATAAAGATTATGTCGCAAGATATGCTAGAGAAAATTATCTTTATACAAAAGATGGAGAATATGTTATAAAAATTGATAAAAGCAAAGAAAAAGCAACAACTACAAAAAAAGTGAATGAAAATCAAAAATATATATATTATGGATGTGGTGCAGGAGCAATATTAATTATCCTTTTCATCATCATAAAACATAGAAAAAATAAAAGACGTAATTAAAAACGTCTTTCTTTTCTATCATTAAAATCCTCAAAGAAATCTAAAGCTTTATCACTTTCTAAAATTCCTTCAGGAAAATCTTTAGGATCAACTCTTTCATATAAATAATCCATACCTTTAATATCTTTTAAATTTTGAATATCTAAAAATATATCTCTTAAATTTTTAAGTGTAGAAAATTTTTCACTCATTTCGTCATATTCGTCAATAGTTATCTTAAAGAAATCCCTATCAAAAAATATATTGAAGAAAAATATCATAAATGCAATATTATCTAATAATCTAAAATTTGCCTTACAATTATTGTCGGCCAAACTATAAACATCAAATCCTTTTTTATTTAAATAAGCACTTAATTTAGATGTAATAACACTTGGACTTATCGGACCAACCTTTATTTCATCAAAATCAATAAAATAAGGAATTTGATCCTTTGAAATAAGAATATTGCTAAAGTTCATATCACACATTCTAATTAATCTATAATCACTATGAATTAAGTCTAATGTCATTGAGCTAGCTGAAGCAAGCCAAATAAAATTAGGTAAATCTTCACTCAAACATCCACGATAAGAATATAAACTTTTACTATCTGGAAGGTAATCTTGTGCATATCCCGAAAATTGACCATTATCATAAATTTCCGTTTTAGGTAAAATAGTATAATCCGAAATATCATCTGTACTCAAAATACTAACTCTTTTTTCAATGCGTTTTAATTCAGAACGGTCATTATGCATAAACAGTTTATAAACATTATCACCATCGGTAAAAACAGATGATGGCCTAGTTGCTGACCATTCTTTTAATATTGTCAATTTTGAATAATCTATATCTTTTCTATCAATTTTTTCCATAAAACACTTCCTATTTAATTAGTTTCTTACCTTCACCAAGTTTATCTGGATCAATTACATCATGTAAATAATCAATACCATATAAACATCTTTCACTTTTTAAACTTTTAAACAAATCTCTCATATCCTCTAAAAAAGGATATTTTTCACACATCATATCAAAATCATAAAGTGAAATTGCAAAATTATTTGTTCCAAAAATTATATTAAAGAAACTTATAGCCATAGATATTTTATCAGTTTCCTGACTCACAACTCTTGGTAATCCTTTGTCCTTCAAGAATGCATTTAAATTAACTGAAATTGCAGTCGGACCAACTCTACCACCAATCGCACAATCATCAAAATCAATAAAATATGGTATTTTATATTTATCTTTTTTTGAAATAATTATATTTGTAAAATTCATATCACATAAAACAATACCCCTAAAATCACCATGAATATAATCTAATATCTCAGATGCCTTAGAAGATAATCTTACAAAATCATAAAGGTCTTTATCATCAAACATAACAACATCATTTAAAGATACAGCATCAGGGATATATTCTTGAGTATACCCAACAAATTTATCACCATCAAAAATTTCTTCGTCCGGGAAAACAGAAAGTAGGGGACGATCATAATTTTCATCACCTAATAGCTCGATTCTTTTCTGCATTTCACCCATATATTTTTTTGAATCACAATCAAAAAACTTATATACACGTTTATTATCATGGGCAACTAAAATACCTCTATCTACATTATTTTTCTTTTTTCTTTCTTTAAGAACTTCTAAATTTGAAATATTAATATTTTCTTTTTCAATTCTTTCCATAACAACCCCTCCTTTTGAATATGTGTATTATACACCAATATAAAATAATGTCAAATTAAAAAACAGGTATTCCCGTTTTTAAAGTTTAAAGTCATTAATAATATCATCATCCATATTTTTACCATCAAAATATGGCTTACTTTTAAACTTGAACATCCAAGCAACTAAATTAGCTGGAAACGATTTAACAAGTTTATTATAATCAGTAATAATATCATTATAATATTTTCTAAAAGCACTTATTTCAGCCTCAGACTCACCTAAAGCAATATCAATCTTCATAAAAGACTCATTAACCTTAAGCTTTGGATACATCTCTTTATATTTGCAAAATTCTTTAAGACCATCATAAAGCTTTCTATCAAGCTCGAAATTACTAAGTTTTCTTGATCTAAGCTTTACTATCATTGAAAGTACATCATCTTCTTCAGAAGCAAAATTCTTAATAACCTCAATTGACTTATTAAGTAAATCAAATCTTTTCCTTAAAACAGAATCAATATTAGCCTCTGCCTCATTTATTCTAATAGACATTATTTGAATTTTATTATAAGTATTTGCCATCCAAACAAAAGCTATACAAACAACGATAATAACGGACAAACAAACAATAATTACTGCCACCTATCATCACCTATAATCATTATAACAAATACCTATTTTATTTTCAATTATTTGGATAAAATTCACTACTAGAAATTATTCGCTCATCAAACTTAATATAATCAACATAAATGATTAAAATTAAATACCAATTGCCAGTTTTAGGATCGCTTAAAATAATATGATCACGTCCTGATTGCTCAATTATACCACTAAAAACCTTATCTCGCCATTCAGTAGAATCAGGATATGAAGCATAAATTTCAACCTTTTTTCCTCTGTTAAGTCTTAAAATGTTTTCAATATATGATTGTTCAAACTGGGTATTATTTTGCATCTGTTGATTAGGAACAGCGGTTCCACCTGAATAAAGGGGAGCTCCAGGAAAATTATTTTGATTCGAAAAACTGTTATTCATTAATATCATCTCCTAAAAAATTATATTAAAGGTATAAATAAATATTCCATAATGTATAAAAGTTTAAATAATTTGTTAGTGTAAATTTGACAATTACTTTTATTTCTAATATAATACCAAAAAGTGAGGTGTTATTATGGACGAGATTATGGACATAAGAAAATTTAATGAAAAATATGCTAAATTCTTTGTTGAAAGATTTGTATATGGAACAGTTGAAGTAGAGAAACCAGAAAGTAAAAAAGAAAAAGAAAGATTATTAAGAAACACTTTAGAAGCCTTTAAATATCTTCAGTCAAAACCGGAAGATGAACATTTAAACATAGGTGACATACGTTTTGTTGGAGATAAAGTAAATGAAGGTGAAGAAGTACCACAAAACTTTAGAAGAATTGATGTTGACCCAGGAGATAAAGCTGGCTTTATCCCAAGTGAACCAGAACATATTATTAATGATTTAAATCAATTGCTTGCTCAATATTATTATATGTGGGAAGGAATTGACCCATTTTTAAAAGAAGCAATGTTTCATATCGCATACATGCGTATCCATCCATTTGAAGATGGAAATAAAAGAAGCGCAAAATTAATTACAACTACAAATTTATTAAAACAAAACATTCCACCAGTTATCATTACCAAAGCTGATATTGATGAATATTATAGATTTATAAATACCCAAGATTATATGGGCTTTGCTGAATTCTTAAGACAAAGATCAAATATTGAAAATTTAACAATGGTTGGTTTTTATAAAGCTACAGAAAATATACCAATTCTTGAAGATATTGACAATAAAACATTACAGCAAGAAGTTGATATAGCAAACGCTAAAAGCATAAAATAAGCATAGAAATTATCTATGCTTTTATTCTGCTCTAACTGCTGGAACCTCATCATCTAAAGAAGTCTTTTGAAGTGTCGGTTCAGTACCTTTTAAATAATATAAAATTTTAGCTTTTTTACCATTATCCGCAAGTTTACCACTAATAGGATCTATTGCCACACCAACCACATTACTAGGCACATCGTACCACATCTCATCTTTTTTACCCTCTAAAGATTTTTCCATTGTATCAACCCAAACATTTTTTAAATTACTACTATCCTCACCACTCACTTCCTTATTATCATCATATCCACTCCAAAGACCAAGTACCAGTTCTTTATTGTATCCAAATATTAAATTATCAGTCTGGGTTGTCCCACTTTTTAAAGCATATTTATGACTCATTTTTGGCGCAATTGATAAACATGTCGGTACATTATAATCTTCAAACTCCTTCGCATACGTTGTCGTTAAAAGTTCGTTTAAAATATAAACTGTATTCTTATTTAAAACATTTTCCGGATTAGACTTATGTTCATATAAAACATTACCACTCATATCAGTAACCTTACTAATAAAATAAGGTTTATTTTTATATCCTTCACTTGCTAAAGTTCCATAAGCACTAATCATATCCATCATGCTTATCTCCTCAGCTCCCAAAGCTAAAGAGGGAAGAGAACTAAGATTTTCATTAATACCAACTCGTTTTAATATATCAGAAAGAGCATTATCTCCTAAAAATAAATTTGTTTTTACCGCATAAATATTATCAGAATAACTAATTGCCGCCGCTAAACTAAGTGGACCATTCGCATATTTGTCATTATAATTTTTAGGCGAATACCTCTTATCACCCGAAAATGTAAATATAGTTTTCTCTGAAGTAAATGTCGTTGATGGTGTAAAACCATTTTCTAAAGCAGAATAATAAAGAAAAGGTTTAATAGTGGACCCAACTTGTCTTTTTGACTTTAAAGCTCTATTATATTCACTTTTATTGTAATCCATCCCACCAGTCAAAGCTAAAACCTTACCATTTTTTGGATCCAACGCAACTCCAGACATCTGAATATTTTTATTTTTCATATTATTTTTAGAAGACTCTTCAAGAGAATTTTGAACAGTATTATCTAAATTTGTATAAATTTTAATACCACCAGTTTCCAAAAATGAAGTTGGTATTGTCTTTATAGTCGAAAGTTCCTGCATAACCGCATCTTGATAATAGCGAACCATATTAGAACTTTTATTATTTAAATCTCCTTTTTGATAAACAAGATTAGTATTATAAGCAATTTTTGCCTCACTTTCCTTAATGTCTTTGTTATTAACCATTGAATCTAAAATAACCTTTTGCCTTTCTTTAGCTTTATTTTCATTAGCTAAAGGTGAATAACTACTAGGATTTTTTGGTATCCCCGCCAGCATACTAGCCTCAGCTAAAGTCAAGTCCTTTGCTTTTTTATTAAAATAATATTTAGATGCATTTTCAATTCCAAATATCCCACCATAATTAATTGTATTTAAATAACCCTCTAAAATCTCATCTTTACTATAATGAGCCTCAAGCCTTAAAGTAATGAAAGCTTCCTTTATTTTTCTATCCCAAGTTTTATCAAAATCTAAAAATAAATTTTTTGAATATTGCTGAGTAATTGTCGAAGCACCTTGAAGCTTAGATCCAGATTTAAAATTTACCGCTAACGCCTTAATAATTCTTAAAAAATCGAATCCTTGATGTTTATAAAAATGCTTATCCTCAGTCGCAATAGTAGCTTTAATTAAATCATCAGATATATCATCTAAACTAACCCAATTTTCACTTGCTCCTGTATCATAAGCCTTCTCATCTTTATCATAAAAATAATATCCATTAGCCCCATCAACTCTAAGTTTAGGACTACATTTCGCATAAATGTAAAGTCCTGTGTAAATAATAAAAGGTAGTAGTAACACAATTATAAAAGCCCAAATTCTGCGTTTTTTACGAACTTTTTTCATAAAATCACGTCACTTTCTAACATTATTATTAGAAAATTTTAAAAAAATATAAGTAAAAAACAAAATATATGTTATAATCTTGTCATCGGAAGTGACAAAATGAGTAAGATAAATATAAAGGCAAAGACCAAAAGTAAAGAAGAAAATCATGAATTTAAAGGAAAAGCTATTAAAAACGGAAGCTCTATTTCTTATATAGATGGAGAAGTAAAAACAAAAATAATTCTTGATGATACTATAAAAATTATCAGAATAAAAGATTATCTAATTGAATTAAACTTTAAAGAAAACTCCATATTAAAAGGAAAATATAAAACCCCATTTGGTTACTTTGACTTAGAAACAGAAACTCTAAATATAGAAAAGTCTGCAAACAAAATAAAAATAAAGTATAAATTAATTATTGATAAACAAATAATTGACACCTTTGAATATATTTTAGATTTTTCTATTGACAGTCTATAAAAATATGATACAATGTTTTAAGATTTATAACGTAGGAAGGTGAGAACATGAAGTTAGAAAAAATGTCACAAGAGGAGTTAGAACAACATTCTTATCAGGAACTTGCTAAAATGATTTTGGATGAATCAGGTAAAAATTTAAACACTCCAGAATTATTTAAAAAAATATGCAGTTTACTTAAATTATCTGATGATGATTACGCAAATAAAATAGGTGATTTTTACACATCATTAACTACTGACAAAAATTTCATTTCCCTAAATGATGGAACATGGGACTTACGTGATCGCCACAGTATAAAAATCGAACTTGACGATGATGATGAGGATGAAGAATTAATAGAAACCGAAGAAGAGGAAGATGAAAAATTAGACGATATCATCTCTGAAGATGACGATGACATTGATGATGTTGATGATGAAATTGATGAAACATTAGAAGAAACTGACGATCTAACTGTAATAGAAGAAGACGAATTAGAAGATTAATTCGTTTTTTTGACTTATAATAAATTTTATTGTAAAATAAGGTGAAATTAAAATTAGAAAAGGTGAAAAAATGATTGAGAGATTAAAAACAATTGAAGAAAAATATATCGAAATAACAAATGAATTAAGTAAGCCTGAAGTACTAAGTGATATTAAAAAAATAACTGAACTTTCAAAAACAGAAGCATCATTAAAATCAGCTTATGAAGCATATCAAAAATTAAAAAAAATAGAAGAAGATCTAGAACAGTCTAAAGAATTAACCAAAGACCCAGACCTTGGCGAATTTGCCAAAGAAGAAGTTACAAGACTTTCTTTAGAAAAAGAAAACTTAGAAAAAGAAATTGAAGTTATGCTTTTACCCAAAGATCCAAATGATGATAAAAACGTTATTGTTGAAATAAGAGGTGCTGCAGGTGGTGATGAAGCAAATATCTTCGCTGGTGATTTATACCGTATGTATACCAAATATGCGGAAAAACAAGGATGGAAAATCGAAGTAATCACCGAAGAACATTCTGATGCTGGTGGATTCCCATTAGTTGAATTTATGGTTAAAGGTAATATGGTTTATTCAAAATTAAAATATGAAAGTGGTTCTCACCGTGTTCAAAGAGTACCAGTTACAGAAACTCAAGGAAGAGTTCATACTTCAACGGCGACAGTCTTAATAATGCCAGAAGCTGAAGAAGTCGATATTGAAATAAACCCATCAGATTTAAGAATCGATGTTTTTAGAAGTTCTGGAGCTGGTGGCCAAGGTGTTAACACAACTGATAGTGCCGTAAGAATAACCCACCTTCCAACGGGCACAGTTGTTACCAGTCAAAATGAAAGAAGCCAAATTCAAAACAAAGAAAAATGTATGCAAGTTTTAAGAGCGCGTTTATATGAAGCTAAATTAAATGAAGTAGCCGAAGAACTAGGAAATGAAAGACGTAGTAAAATAGGAACCGGAGATAGATCAGAAAAAATAAGAACATATAACTATCCACAAAATAGAGTAACTGACCATCGTATTGGTTATACTACAAAAAACTTAGACCGTGTTATGGAAGGTAACTTAGATGACATTATTGAAGCCCTAATTACAGAAGATCAAAATCAAAAACTAAGAGGTCAAGAGTGAGTCCCGAAGAGTACTTAAAAAAATATCTAAGTAAAGATTATGAAAAAGGATTAGAGGCATATAAAAAAGGAAAACCTCTTCAATATATTGTTGGTAATGTTGATTTTTATGATTTAAATTTAAAAGTTAACGAAAATGTTTTAATCCCAAGATTTGAAACAGAATATTTAGTTCAAAAAACCATAAATTATGCTGAAAAAATTTTTACAGATAAAATAAATATATTAGATATTGGAACTGGTTCAGGGGCTATCGCCTTAACCTTAAAAAAACATTTAAACGCAAATGTTACCGCTTGTGATATTTCAAAAGAAGCTCTAACAGTTGCCAAAGAAAATTCTCTAAAAAATAATTTAAATGTAGAATTTATCCAAAGTGATTTGTTTGAAAACATAAATGGGAAATTTGATATTATAATAAGTAACCCACCTTATATTGCCGTTGATGAAGAAATAGAAGAAATTGTAAAAAATAATGAACCACATTTAGCATTATTCGCAGAAGATGATGGATTATATTTCTATAAAAAAATACTTAAAGAAGCCAAAAAATATTTAAATGACAAAAGTATTTTAGCCTTTGAAATCGGAATGAATCAAGGTGAAAAATTAAAAGAAATTGCTAGAAAATATTTTAATGAAAGTACTATAAAAATAGAAAAAGACTTAACAGAGAAAGATAGATATTTATTCATTTTTAATAAAATAATATTGTCAAATAGAAAATAAATGTTATAATAAAACCAGAGGGAGAGTGGGGTAATTATTATGAATGATATCAAAGGACAAATAATTAAATTATTAAAAGAAAAGAAGCACACTGAAAGCCAATTGCGCAAAATTTTGCATGTAAAAGGTGAGGATGATTGTGCTTCTTTTTCTAATGCATTAAAAGATTTAGAAGAAAATGGACAAATATATTATGATGAAAGTGATCATTATCAAATATTTAGTGCAAGAAATTTGCACAAAATACAAGGAAAAATTTCTATTGACAAGTATGGTACTGGGTATATCATATTAAAAAAAGGTCAAAATGAAGAAAAATATATTGTTTCAGAAAAAAATTTAGGGGGAGCTTTAGACGGTGACGTAGTCGTCCTAACAGATATAGAAAAAAGTGGAAAATTACGTTTCAAAGGAAGAGTAGAAAAAATAATAAAAAGAGATCCTGGATTTGCTATATTTGAATATGATGGTAAAGAATTTATACCATACGGTCTAAAAAATAACATCACATTCTTATGTCCAAAATCAACATTAACAGGTATCGTAGCAGGACATAGAGTACTTGTTAGACTAGAAAAAGATCTTCACGCCATTATTAATGGTAAATTAATCTATGACGGCAAGTTGCAAAAAATTCTCGGTCACAAAGATGATCCAGATATTGATATTAAAGCCATTGCTGCCAGACATGGATTTATGCCTGAATTTTCAGATAAAGCACTAAAAGAATTAGAAAAAATTCCAAGTTGTGTAACTTCTGAAGAAATAAAAGGAAGAGAAGATTTAAGAGATAAAACCATTTTCACAATAGATGGTATAGACACTAAAGATATGGATGATGCCATAAGCATCGAAAAGGATAATGATGGTAATTACATCTTAAGTGTTCATATTGCTGATGTAACTCACTATGTAAAAGAAAATATGGCTTTATATAGTGAAGCTATGGAAAGAGGAACATCCGCATATCTTGCTAACTCTGTCGTACCAATGCTTCCACATCAACTATCAAATGGAATTTGCTCATTAAATGAAAAAGTTGACAGATTAACTAAAACAGTCGAAATGAAGATAAATAAAAATGGTAAAATAATTGATAGTAAGATATATGACAGTGTCATAAGATCAAGGAAAAAAATGAACTATGATGATGTAAACCTAATAATTGATAAAAATCAAACAGTTGAAGGTTATGAAGAATTTGAATCTGATTTAAAGTTAATGTATGAATTATCTAAAATATTAAGTGAAAATAGTAAACAAAGAGGTAATATAGATTTTTATTCTGATGAATTAAAAGTAGAAGTAGATGAAAATGGAAATCCATTAGATTTCAAACAAAGATATCAAGGACCTGCTGAAAAATTGATTGAAAACTTTATGATAGCAGCAAACGAAACAGTCACAAAATATTACTCATATATGGAAGGACCATTCGTATACCGAATTCATGCCATTCCAGATCCTGATAAAATAGTTGAAATACTAAAAACTCTAAAAGAAGAAGAACTTTGTGATAGTGTCATAGCCGATAGATTAATAAATAAAATAAAAAATAAAGGTTATACCTCAAAAGACATAAAAGATTTCTTAGAAAGTTATAAAAATACAGAAAATTATACAATAATTTCTAACCAGCTTTTAAGAGGAATGAGTAAAGCTATCTATTCTCACCAAAATGAAGGACATTATGGGTTATCATTAACTCATTATACACACTTTACATCACCAATCAGAAGATTCCCAGATTTAGAAGTTCATAACCTAATTAATCATTACCAAACATATGAAGGGTTAGATAAGTTAGAAAAAGAACTACCAGAAATATGTGAACATTCATCATTCATGGAAAGAGAAGCTGACACAGCTGAAAGAGAAACTATGGAATTAAAAATGGCTCAGTTCATGAGTGAACACATTAATGAAACATTTGAAGGAAAAATTACTAGAATCACTCCTTCAAAAATGGAAATTAAACTTGATAACCATATAAGGGGTATTGTCGCTAACGATGATATTATAAGAAAACCAAATAAAAATGGTGAAAAACCTAAATATAAATTAGGTGGAAGAGTATATGCTTTAGTTAAAGCTGTATCAATCCCAGACAGAACAATTTATTTAGTTGTTTCCAAAGAAAAATTCAAAGAAGAAACTGAAGAAAATAATATTGAAGAGGAAAAAACAGTTAAAACAAAAACATTAAAATTAAGAAAATAGGATTTATAATCTTATTTTTTTTAAACCAAAAATGTTGATTTATCCCAAATACCTATATATAATATAAATATAATAAGCGAGGAAATATATGAGAAAGATTCAAAAAAAAAAAAACAAAAAACAATGATGTTTATAAGTTTACTTGCAGTTGTAACTTTAATGACTATTGGTTATGCTGCTTTCAGTACAAGTGTAAAAATAACTGGTAAAAGTAAAATAGTATGTAAATCGGAAACTCCAAGTGAAAAATTAATGCAGAAATTAACCAAAACAGGTTCGGGCTTATATATCGACCCTAACGACACAAGTAGATATGTTTTCAAAGGGGGTACCCCTGAAAATTATATTAAATTAGGTAATGACCTTTATAGAATAATATCACTTGAAAATGATGGAACTATAAAAGTAATGAAGAAAGATTATGTTAGCGGACAAGCATGGGATAAGGCAAGCTCAAGGACATCAGAATATTGTGGAACAAGTGCAAAAGGTTGTAAAGTCTGGGGGAGCAAAACAACAACATTTGACGCAAACGGCAATAGTGTAACAAAAATGCCAATAAAAATAGGAGAGGCTTTAAAAGAAATTCCAGATAAAGAAGCAACACTTAATACATATTTAAATAATGAGTGGTATAATAGTCTAGATAGTAACGTAAAAAAATATATCGAAGAAAAATATTGGGATGTCGGTCCTGTTGGATATGATATGTCAAGTATTGCGCAAAATATGCAAGAAGCATCTGCATATAGGTGGAAAGGTAAAATAGCTTTAATTAGTGTCGTAGATTATGTAAAAGCAAGTAATAACTCCGCATGTGTTAGTGCTGGTGCATATAGGAGTACATCCGCATGTTATAACAATAGTCAATCTCATAACTATCTAACGTCCACAAAGCAAAGCTGGTTATTATCACCATTTAGTCATTCAGCTGCAGATGCAATATGGTACATGTTTTCAACAACAAGTATAAGACAAAATAATGCAAGTAGTCTAATAAGCTTTTACCCATCATTCTATTTAAGCTCAGATATAAAATTATGCGGAGAAGGTACAGAAGCAAATCCATATAGTATATCTGAATAAATCATTTAAAAATAAATGATTTTTTTATTTTCTTAAAAAATTATTTACGAAAAATAATCCCGTATGTTATAATCGAATGTAGGGTGGTTTAAGATGAACGATAAACTTAATTTATTACTTAATCAAATTAACTTAGATAAAGACGATTTTAAATATTTTGATGGTGGAAAACTTGAAAAAATTATTTGTAATAGAGGAAAAACTAAATATCTTTTTTGTCTTAACCTAAAACAAACTTTGCCCAAAAATCTTTACTTTACTTTCTGCAATCTAATGGTTAAATGTTTTAATACCGCTGAAAGTGTAAAGGTTGATATTAAGGTTGAATCATTTGACTTAGAAAAGCTTACTGACTACTATAGATACTTTATAGAAGACTATAGTAAAAATGCTCCACTTTTATCCATTTTTATGGAAAGTAAATTAAATTTAGATGATAATATTTTATCAGTTGAAGTAGGAAATATTGCCGAAGAAATGAAGTTTTCAAGTATCAAAGAAGAACTTGAAAAACAGTTAAACTATGCTGGATTTAAAATAAAAATTAAAACAAATATAAACAAAGAAAAATCTTTAGAAATAGAAAAAGAAATAGAAAAAGAAAAATTAAAAGAAATTCCTAAACCTGTAATAAAAGAAAATCCTTTTATTATGGGCGGCGAAATAAAAGATACTCCAACTAAAATAAATTTAATCACATTTGAAATGGATAATGTTACTGTTGAAGCACAAATATTTGGTGTAGATTTTTTTGAGTCAAGTAAAAGTAATTTCAAAATAATTACCTTAAAAATAACTGATAAATCAGATAGTATGTACTGTAAAATATTCTGCCGTGAAGAGGAAGAATTTAATAAATATAAAAAGAGTCTAAAAAATGGGAAATGGTATTTAATAAAAGGTTATGCTAAAAATGATAAATACTCAAATGAAATAGTTTTAAACGCAAGAGCTATTAATATCTTAGAAAAAGAAGATGAAGTAAGAGAAGATAATGCTAAAGAAAAAAGAGTAGAATTGCACACTCATACAAAAATGAGTCAAATGGATGGTGTAGCTGACGAAATTGCCCTAGTAAACCAAGCAATTAAATGGGGCCATAAAGCCATTGCCATAACTGATCATAACGGATGTCAAGCATTCCCACATGTATTTAATACAGTAACAAGTTATAACAAAGGTAAAGAAGATAAAGATAAATTCAAAGCCATATATGGAACCGAATTAACTTTAATTGATGATACTGTAGGAATAGTTGTAAGAAAAAATAATGAAGATTTATTAAAATCAACATATGTTGTTTTCGATTTAGAAACTACAGGATTTAACGCTGGTGGTGCTGATTCTATAATTGAAATTGGTGCCGTTAAAATAAAAGAAGGAGAAATCCTAGAACATTATGATGAATTAATTAATCCAGAAAGACCACTTCCATATAAAATAACTGAACTTACCAATATAACAGATGATATGTTAAAAGATAAAGATAATGAAGAAAATGCTGTTAAAAGATTCAAAGAATGGATAGGTGACTTACCATTAGTCGCTCATAATGCCAAATTTGATACTTCATTCATAAGTATGGCTTATCAAAAATACAATTTAGGTTCATTCGATAATCCAGTTATTGATACATTAGAACTTTCAAGAGCCTTAGATACCGGATATGCTAGACATAGTTTATCTGCTTTAGTTAAAAGATATGATGTCCCTTGGGATGAAAATGCTCACCACCGTGGTGATTATGATGCCGAAGGAACTGCCTTAGTATTTCACAAAATGATAAAAAAACTTACTGACCGTAATTTTAAAACAATTGCCGACTTAGAAAAACTAGTTTCCAAAGATGAAATTTATAAATATGGTGCAGCGTATCACGTAAATATTTTAGCTAAAAATAAAACTGGACTTAAAAATATGTTTAAATTAATCTCTAAAGCAAACACAACATATTTATATAAAACACCAAGGATATTAAGAAGTGAAATTGAAAGCCATAGAGAAGGATTACTAATTGGTAGTGGCTGCTATGAAAGTGAAATATTCAAACTTGCCAGAAGTAAATCAGAAGAAGAATTAGCAAATCTAATCGGCTTCTATGATTATGTTGAAGTTCAGTCACCAGAAGTATATGACCACTTAATTCAAATGGGTGACTTTGGTAATAAAGCTGAACTAATTAACCATATTAAAAAAATAATCAAAGTAACTAAAGAGTCTGGAAAACTAATAGTGGCGACCGGAGATGTTCACCAAATAAATCCTGAAGATAAAATTTATAGAGAAATCATTGTAAGACAAAAAGTTCCTGGAGGTGGAAGACACCCACTATCTAGAAATAATATTAAAGAAATACCAAATCAATATTTCCGAACAACAACCGAAATGCTTGAAGATTTTAATTTCTTAGACGAGGATGAAGCTAAAGAAATTGTAATTACTAATCCAAATAAAATTGCTGATATGGTTGACATAATTGAAGTAATAATTGACACAGGTGGAATTCCTTTCGCCCCAAATATTGAAAATTGTTCCGAAACAACGACTGATATGGTATATGATAAAGCTGAAGAAATTTATGGTAATCCATTACCATACAATATTGAAGAAAGACTTGCCACTGAACTTTATGGAGATGAACCATTTAATATAATAAAAAAACAAAATCCTCAAGGTGATATGTCTGATGAGGAATATAATAAAATAATATATAAAAAACTCCATGATGTTATGCGAAGTTATAAAAAAGGAATTATAAATTTATTAAAAGAAGATAACCCTGATATAGATGAAAAAGGCATTAAAGAAAAACTAACTGGTATCATAGGTGCTAACTTCGATGTAATTTATTTAATATCCCAAAAATTAGTTAAAAAATCAAATGATGATGGTTATTTGGTTGGAAGTAGAGGATCTGTTGGTTCGTCACTTGTTGCCACAATGATGGGAATAACTGAAGTAAATGCCCTGCCTCCACATTATGTTTGTCCAAATTGTAAACATTCTATATTTGAATTAAATGGTAGACCACTTGGAAGTGATTACGGAAGTGGATATGATCTTCCAGATTATAACTGTCCAAAATGTCAAACAAAAATGATAAAAGAAGGACAAGACATGCCATTTGCTACATTCTTAGGTTTCCACGCTGATAAAGTACCAGATATCGATTTAAATTTCTCTGATTTAAATCAAGCAGCAGCCCATGAATATACCAAAGTATTATTCGGTAAAGATAATGTTTATCGTGCCGGAACTATTGGTACAGTAGCCGAAAAAACGGCTTTTGGATATGTTAAAGGATACTGTGAAGATAAAGGAATTTCAATGCGAAATGCTGAAATTGAAAGATTAGCTCAAGGATGTACTGGAATTAAAAGAACAACCGGCCAGCACCCAGGTGGAATAGTTGTTATTCCTCAGTATATGGATGTATTTGATTTTACTCCTTTCCAATATCCTGCTGACGATGCTACATCACCTTGGCGAACCACACACTTTGACTACCATGCCATTGACCAAGACGTTTTAAAACTTGATATCTTAGGCCATTCAGGCCCAACAAAATTAAGATTAATTCAAAATATAACTGGTGATGATGTCACTAAAATACCCATGGATGATAAAGAAACAATGAAAATATTCTTATCACCAGAACCATTAGGTGTAACCAAAGACCAAATAATGAATGATACAGGAACATTAGGTATCCCAGAATTTGGAACACCATTTACCTTACAAATGGTTAGAGATACAAAACCTAAAACCTTTGCCGAACTTGTTAAAATATCTGGTTTATCTCATGGTACAGATGTATGGAATGGTAACGCTAAAGATTTAATTGATAGTGGAACAGTACCTTTCAGTGATGTTATCGGATGTCGTGATGATATTATGGTTTATCTTATGTATAAAGGTATGGCTCCATTTAAAGCATTTAAAATAATGGAATTTGTTCGTAAAGGAAAAGCTAAAAAAATCCCAGATCAATGGAATGAATATGTAAAAGACATGAAAGAAGCTGGAATAGAAGATTGGTATATTGAATCTTGTTATAAAATTCAGTATATGTTCCCCAAAGCTCATGCTGTTGCTTATGTTATTAATGCTATGCGTTTAGCTTATTATAAAGTTCATAAGCCATCTGTATATTATGCCGCACAGTTCTCTGTCGAATATGATGACTTTGATATTGAAAGTATGATAAAAGGATATGAATTTGTAAAAAACAGAATAATAGAAATAAATGAAAAAGGATATGAAGCAACAAATAAAGAATCATCAATACTAGAATGTTTAAAAGTTGCCTTAGAAGCACTCGCAAGAGGCATCAAATTTAAACCAATTAATTTATATAAAAGTGATTCTACAAACTTTGTTATTGACGAAGAAGGTAACTTAATCCCACCATTTAGATCAATAGATGGGCTAGGTGATGTTGTTGCTAAAAACATCGTTGAAGAAAGAAAAAAAGGTGAATACATAAGTATCGAAGACCTTCAAAAACGTGCTAAACTTTCCACAACATTAATTGAAAAATTAAGATCCATGGGAATCCTAGATGGTATGGAAGAGTCTAGCCAATTAAGTTTATTTTAAAAATAAACTTTTTTTATTCCAAAATATGTTATAATAACCCGAGAAAAAGGAGGATACTATGGATTTTACATATCTAAATTTAACTGATGAAAATAATAATAGTTTTTATTTTAATCAAAATTATCTCCAAAGATTTGAAGATGACATCTTATTTTTTTTAAAAGACTTAGATTATATGAAGAAACTAGAATTTGCCAAAAGTATTTTAAATGGTGAAATAAAAGCTAATAATACAATTGAAGGGGAAAATGATGATATCATGGAAATTGAAAAAGCAGATGTTCCAGATAGAATTAAAAATTTATCAAAAGGTTATAAATATATTTTAGAAAATAAAGAAATAAATAAGGAAACATTAAAAAAATTATATTCAATTTTATCAAATAATTTATTAGATGAATGTGACTTAAACATGATGGGAAAGTATTACCGAAATGATAAAGTTTATATTTTAAAAGGAAGAAATTTATCGATTGAACCATACATGGGAATAGATGAAAAACATATTGATAAACATATGAATGAATTATTTGAGTTTATAAATGATGAAAACTTTGATCCTTTTATAAAATCTCAAATAATGCATTTCTATTTCGTTTATATCCATCCATACTTCGATGTTAATGGAAGAACAAGTCGTACTTTAGCCCTTTGGTATTTACTAAATAATAATGCTTATCCTTTTACGATATTTACTAAGGCAATTACCTATAACCAAAAAGAATATGAAAAAAATATAATATTATCTAAGAAAGGTGATATAACATTATTTTTAAAATATATGATGAAAGAAGTTTTAAAACAATTAGAAAAAGAATATATAATCAGAAATATTAATATAGATCTAAATCAAGAAGAAAAACAAATAATTGAATATTTTATTTCTTTAAATAGTAATTTAACAATTAAAGATTTAGTCAGATTTTATAATAAATTTAATCCAAGAAAAAATCCATATACCTTATCAAAACAAGTAATAATCCCATTAATTGACAAAAATATTTTTATAAAAAGAAATATAACTAAAGGAAGATTATATAAAAATCAAAATAATTATTATATTATCCTAAATAAAAATTTAATTAATATAAACGAGAAAAAATTAAAATATACAAATATCAAAAAATATACTATATAAAGTTAAAATTTTGTATATGTTATATTAATATTTTAAATTATAATGTATTAAATATAAATATAATCATATAATAAATATATAATAATCATATGAAAAATATATAAGTATTATATATTTTTGTTGACTTATTATTCAAAAAGTGATATATTACTAATAGAAAGTGAGATGATTATGTATGGCTAATTTAACAACAGCTATAAGTGTTCAAATTGATAAAGAGGATAAAGAAAAAGCCACAGAAATACTTCAAAAATTAGGCGTTAGTATGAGTGGTTTAATAAACATGACTATCAAACAACTAATAATGAGGGAAAGTATTCCGTTTGAAGTATCAATTCCTCAAGAAAAAAATGATATATATAAATTTTTTTCTAAAGAAGAAATTGAAAAAACAGCAAAAGAACTCGCTTATATGGAAAAGCATTTAGACGAATATCCAAGTTATGACAATATGGAAGATTTAAAGAAAGCTTTATTATCAGATGATTAATTATAAAGTAAAATATTCTAAAGAATTTAAAAAATCTTTAAAAAAAACGATAAAACAAGGTAAAAACATCGAAAAATTGTTAAACGTGGTAGATATTCTTTCTAAAAAGCAACCATTAGATTCAAAGTATAAGGACCACTCTCTATATAGCGATAAGAAATTTAAAGATTGTAGAGACTGTCACATTGAACCTGATTGGTTACTTATTTATAAATATTTAGATGAAGAAATTATTTTACTATTAGTAAATACTGGCACCCATAACCAAATCTTTAATAAATAGGGAATACAAGGTCCTATTTTTATTATGTCTTTATCAAAAATAAAAAAAAATAAAGAAATTAAATAACATTTTAATCATCTCCACCATATTGATACACCAAAGAGTTTAAATGATAAAACAATAGATACTATAGTATTTTTATGCTACAATATATAATGGTGATAAAAATGAAAAAGATAATTTTAATAGATGGTAACAATCTAATGTTTAGAAGCTATTATGCAACCGCTTATAATGGTAATTTTATGAAAAATAGTAAAGATTTTCCAACAAATGCCTTATTTGGTTTTACTAATATGATTAATAAAATAATAAATGAAGAAAAACCAACATATATTTTGGTGGCTTTTGATAAAGGAAAAACTTTTAGACATGAAGAGTACCAAGATTATAAAGGTGGAAGAACAGAAACACCAGATGAACTCAAAAAACAGTTTCCAGTCGCTAAAAATCTATTAACTGCCATGGGAATAAAATATTATGAAATTGACAACTATGAAGCAGATGACATTATTGGAACCTTTGCTAAATTTTGTGATGACGAGCCAGATTTTATTGGAACTATTGTAAGTAGTGACAAAGATTTACTACAGCTAATATCAAGTGACGTTGACATTAAATTACTCAAAAGCCATGACTATATTAGATATAATGAAACATCATTTGAGGCTGAATATGGAATTAAACCAATAAATATAATAGATTTAAAATCCTTAATGGGAGATAGTTCTGATAATATTCCAGGTGTTAAAGGAGTAGGTGAAAAAACCGCTTTAAAATTACTTCAAGATTATAAAACATTAGATGGAATCTATGAAAATATTGATAGTATAAAAGGTAAATTAAAAGAAAAATTAGAAAATGATAAAGAAAATGCTTATAAATCATACCACCTCGCAACTATTGTCAAAGATGTTCCACTTAATATTAATATTGACGACACCAAATACGAAGGCTCAAATACTGATAAATTAAATCAAATATATGAAGAACTAGAATTTTATTCATTTTTAAAAAAAGAAACACCTAAAAAACTAGATAAAATTAATTTTAAAATAATAAAAGATATAAATGAAATTAATGTTGAAGGTGATGTCGCCATAAGTCTAGAAGTCTTTGGTAGTAATTATCATAATAGTGAAATAGTAGGTATGGGAGTTTATAACGAAAATATTGCCTATTATATTCCAAAAGAAATAATTAAACAAAATCCAAAATTCTTAAAAGAAAACATAAAATATACCTATGATCTTAAAAAAATAGCAGTTGCCTTAAAATATTTAAATATTGATATAAAAAATGTTACATTCGATGCGATGATAGCAGGGTCATTACTTGATTATAATATTAAAGATGACATGGCTTATCTAGCTGGTCAATTAGACTATAATCTAGAATTTTATGAAAACATATTTGGCAAATTTAATAAATTAAAAATGCCTGATGAAAACTTAGTTGCTGAAAATCTTGTTAAAAGAGCAAAATTTATTTATGAAACAAAAGATTTACTTGAAAAAAAATTAAACCAAGAAAATCTAAATGAACTATTTAATACTATTGAACTTCCACTATCATTAGTTTTGGCTGATATGGAATATACTGGTGTAAAAGTAGACAGAACTTTGCTAAACGAAATGGGCGAAAAAATAAAAATAAAATTAGAATTACTAACAAAAGATATATATAACCTTGCCGGTGAAGAATTTAATATATCATCACCAAGTCAGCTTAGTGTTATTCTATTTGAAAAATTAAATTTACCTCATAAAAAGAAAACTGCTAACGGTTATTCAACAGCTATTGAAGTTTTAAATAAATTAAAACATGAACATCCTATAATAAATTTAATAATTGAATATCGAAAATTATCTAAAATATATAGTGTATATATTGAAGGACTACAAACATATATCAAAGAAGATGGAAAAATCCACACCATATATACCCAAAACTTAACAAGAACAGGAAGACTTTCTTCAATTGAACCAAATTTACAAAACATTCCTATAAGAGATGAAATTGGTAGGGAAATAAGGCAAGCATTTGTACCGTCGTTTGATTATATTGCTGGAGCTGATTATTCACAAATTGAGCTTAGAGTTTTAGCCCATATAGCCGGTGTTAAATCTCTAATAGAAGCATTCAAAGAAGGCAAAGACATCCACTCTAAAACCGCAAGTGATATTTTTAAAGTTCCAGAAAGTGAAGTAACATCACACATGCGTAGAGTAGCTAAGGCCGTAAACTTTGGAATAATATATGGAATTAGTAGTTATGGACTTGCAGAAAATATTGGAATGACACCAAAAGAAGCCCAAAACTTTATAGATACATATTTAAAAGCATATCCAGGTATAAAAGAATATATGGAAAATACGATTAAACATGCCAAAGAAAAAGGTTATGTTAAAACCTTATTTGAAAGAAAAAGAAATATCCCAGAACTTAAAAACACTGTTTACACAATTAGACAAAGCGGAGAAAGAATTGCTTTAAATACTCCAATTCAAGGAACTGCCGCAGATATAATAAAACTTGCCATGGTTAAAGTATATGATGAATTTAGTAAAAATAATTTAAAAAGTAAAATGATTATTCAAATTCACGATGAACTTATAATAGATACTTATAAAGAAGAATTAGAAAAAGTAAAAGAAATTCTATCAAATACCATGGAAAATGTTTATAAATTAAAAGTGCCATTAAAAGCTGATGTTCATTATGGTAAAAACTGGGCTGAAGCAAAATAAAAGTAACTCAAAAAATGAGTTACTTTTTAGGTGTAATTTTTTCAATTCCACCCATATAAGGTCTTAAAGCCACTGGAATATTAACACTACCATCTTCATTAACATTATTTTCAAGAAAAGCGATTAGTCCACGAGGAGTAGCCAAAACAGTATTATTTAAAGTTGTAACATACTCATTTCCATGATCAGTCTTCATGCGAATACCAAGTCTTCTAGCCTGAGCATCACCTAAAATAGAACAAGAACCAACCTCAAAATATTTCTTTTGTCTAGGACTCCAAGCCTCAACATCACAAGATTTAACTTTCAAATCAGCTAAATCACCACTACAACATTCTAAGGTTCTAACAGGAATATCTAAACTTCTGAAAAATTCAACAGTATATTTCCACATCTTGTCATACCATTTCATACCATCTTCAGGCTTACATAAAACAATCATTTCCTCTTTTTCAAATTGATGAACTCTATATAAACCACGTTCCTCAATACCATGAGCACCAACTTCTTTTCTAAAACATGGAGAATAAGAAGTTAATGTAATAGGAAGTTCATCCTCTTTAATAATTTGATCTTTAAATTTACCAATCATTGAATGTTCAGAAGTACCAATCAAATATAAATCTTCACCTTCAATTTTATACATCATATCTTCCATCTCAGAAAAGCTCATAACGCCATTAACAACATCACTTCTAATCATAAATGGAGGAACGACATATGTAAATCCTTTATCAATCATAAAATCACGGGCATAAGAAAGCATTGCAGAATGAAGTCTTGCCACATCACCCATTAAATAATAAAATCCATTACCACTAGTTCTACCAGCACTTTTCTTATCTAAACCATTAAGTCTTTCACAAATATCTGCATGGAAAGGAACCTCAAAATCAGGAACCATAGGTTCACCAAATTTTTCGTTTTCAACATTTTTAGTGTCATCTTCCCCAATAGGAACAGAAGCATCAATAATATTTGGAATAACCATCATTCTTTTTTTAATTTCTTCATTTAAATGAGCTTCCTTCTTAGAAAGTTCATCTATTTCTTTTCCATATTTTGAAACCTCTTTTTTAACATTCATAGCCTCAGCTTCATTGCCTTCACTTATTAATTGACCAATTAACGCACTAGTTTTATTACGAATAGATCTAAGTTCATCACCACGAGCCTTAACTTTTCTAACTTCTTCATCGAGATTAATTATCTCATCTACTAAAGGTAATTTATCATCTTGAAACTTTTTTCTAATGTTTTCTTTAACTACATCAGGTTTTTCCCTAATAATTTTAATATCAATCATTTTATCCCTCTTTTCCAAATAAACCAAAAGAAAATAAAAAGACCTATAATATAGGAGTAAATAAATTACGGTACCATCCTAATATAGATCTTAATTAAAATAACGGCTAGGCCGGAAGTGATTAGCTTCTCTCCAAAGTAGATTCATATAAAAATGTATATTAGTTCACACCAACCACTAACTCTCTTTAATACATTAACTTATATTACTAGTCTTTTTCTTCGATTTATTAGAATTATAATAGCACACGTTTAAAAAAATGTCAAAATTAATATAATGTATTGCCTATCGAAGCAAAATGATGTTACAATTTAATATAGAAAAGAGGATTGAAAATGGATAAAATAATAACCTTAGAAAATAATGAAAAATGGCTAGTTATTGCTACTGTAGATTATAAAAATAACACATACAGCTATATAGTAAGAGTAAATGATAAAGAAGATGATATCTTAGATGAATATAAAATAATATCTTCTTCTAGTAATGAAATTAAAAATGAAGATTTAGAAGAAATAAAGAAACTCCTTATGCCAATTGTAAAAAAGAATTTAAATATAGATTAAGTTTTAATACAAGTAAATTATTCGTAAAAAATATTAATTTTTTTGATAAAATGGTTATAGTAAAGTAGGAGAGGATTAAATATATGAAGAAATTATTTTTAACATTAACAATATTTATTTTAAGTATATCTTTTTATCCAGTAAGTGCAATGGAGAGGGCAGCAGATATACTAAAGAAAAATGCAGTAACAACTGGAGATGGACTTTATGCAGATTCCACTATTGATGGAAGATATATTTAAAGGGGAGGTAACCCTAATAACTATATTAAATTAGGTGATGATTTATATAGAATAATATCAGTAGAAAAAGATGGAACAATAAAAGTAATAAAACAGGAGACTCTTGGAAAAATAGCATGGGATGCGAAAAATGCTAGATATTCTACTAATAGTGAAGATTATTGTACAAGTGAAGATGGTTGTAAATCATGGGGAAACAATACAACGACACTTGATGCAAATGGGAATAAAGTAACTCAAATGCCATGGGAAGCAAATGGAACACTTAAAAATTTGCCAGATAAAGAAGCAACTTTAAATACATATTTAAACAATGATTTTTACAATGGTTTGAATGATATTGTAAAAAGTTTAATAGTAGAAAAAACATGGAATATTGGACCAATCACATATAATCAAACTAATTTATCGGAAAGTATAAAAGAAGAATCATCATATAAATGGAATGGTAAAATAGCACTTATGAATGCGACAGATTATGTAAAAGCATCAACAAATAGTGAATGTACAAATGTAAATGCATATGCCTATAATACATCATGCTATAATAATAGCGAAACACATAATTATTTATATTCAGACAATAATTCATGGACACTTTCTCTTAACGCATCATCAGACTCATACAATGTGTACCGCGTCTATAGTGGTGGTTTCTTAGGCTACAGTTACCCACGCTATGAGCGAAGTGTTTGTCCTGCGTTCTACCTTTCTTCTGAAACTACATTAAATGGAGAAGGCACAGAAACAAACCCATATACAGTTTCAAAATATGTGGAAGAAGTCAAAGAAGAACCAAAAAATGAAGAAAATAAGAAAGATGAAGTAAAAGTGGACAATGGACAGGTAGTAGAAGTACCATCCACATCCGCATTTGGTTCAATAATAATTGCAGGACTTGGAATAGCTTGTGTAATTGGATCAGCTGTCATAATGAGAAAAACTACAAAAAATAAAAAATAAAAATAATTACTATAGGCACAAATATCGTGCCTTTTTATTTGTCTTTTTATACCTTAGATGTTATAATTTAAAAAGAAAGATTGGTGATCAAATGGACACATTAAAAAAAGCATTATACATTGTTTTAGGAATAATTATAGTAGTATTATTTTTTACATTTTTCGCATATTTTTTAATTTTTCTTTTAATAGGAGTAGTAATTTACACAATTTATAGAGTTATCAAAGAAAGAAAACCAAGAGAGAAACAAACGAAAAATAAAAAAGTAAAAAGTGTTATTATAGAAGCTGAATATAAGGAAAAATAATGCCAGAATTACCAGAAGTAGAAACTGTCAAAAACACCTTAAAAAAACAAATATTACATAAGAAAATAATAGCTTCTAAAATATATTGGGATAACATAATTGCCTATCCATCTCCTAAAGAATTTAAAAGAGAAATAAAAAATCAAAATATAATTGATATTAAAAGAAGAGGAAAATGGTTAATGTTTGAATTAAATGATTATTATTTACTTAGTCATTTAAGAATGGAAGGAAAATATTTTATTAAAAATGAAGAAGATGAACTTTCCAAACATGAACATATAGTATTTACCTTTGAAAATAAAATAAAAAATAGTCATGAACAGCTTAGATATCATGATACTAGAAAATTTGGAAAAATGTACCTAATCCCCAAAGAGGAGGTATTTAAAACAAAACCTCTTAAAGATTTAGGACTAGAACCATGGGATAGTAATTTAAATATCAATTACCTAAAACAAAAATTTAAAAACAAACCAATTAAAACAGAACTATTAGACCAAAGTATAATAGTTGGTATTGGAAATATATACGCTGATGAAATACTTTTCTTAAGTAAAATAAATCCACTTGAAAATGCCAAAACATTATCAGATGAAAAGATTTATAAAATAATTGAAAATACCAAAAAAGTTTTAGATGAAGCTATAAAAGAAGGTGGCACAACTATAAAAAGTTATACCTCAAGTGAAGGTGTTCACGGAAGATTTCAAAACAAACTTTTAGTTCACACAAAAGATATATGTCCAAATTGTCAAACTAAAATAGAAAAAATCACAGTTGGTGGAAGAGGAACATATTTCTGTCCAAACTGTCAAAAGGAGAAGTAAAATGAAAAAAACAAAAATAATTTGTTCAATCGGGCCAGCAAGCTCTGATTATAAAGTATTTAAACAAATGGTTGAAAATGGCATGAATGTTGCCCGTATAAATTTTTCACATGCAACCAAAGAAGAAGTAGAAACAGTATTAAACTTAGTTAAAAAAGTAAATGAGGATTTAGATCATCATGTAGCTGTTTTATATGATACCAAAGGACCAGACTTTAGAACTGGCAAAACTAAAACCGGAAGTATTGAACTAATACCTGGAGAAACAATAAAAATTGTAAAAGAAGATATCCTTGGAACTGAAGAAAAATTTACTGTTAATTATAAAGAAACATTAGACTATATTGAAGTAGGGAATACTATCTTGCTTGAAGATGGTTTAATGAAATTAGAAGTTATAGATAAAAATGATGAGGAATTAATATGTAAAATAATTGATGGCGGAATTTTAAAAGATAAAAAAGGTGTAAGTGTACCGGGTGTAAATTTAAACTTAAACTTTATATCTAAACAAGATGAAGAAGATATAATATATGCTTGTCAAAATGATGGTGATTTCCTAGCTTTATCTTTCGTATCATGTGCTGAAGATGTACTTGCAGTTAGAGAAATACTAAAATCACAGGGAAGAGAAGATATGCAATTAATATCTAAAATTGAAAGTGAAACTGCTATTAAAAACATTGATTCAATTATCAAAGTAAGTGATGGTATTATGGTGGCTAGAGGTGATTTGGGTGTAGAAATGCCTATGGATAAATTACCAATCCTGCAAAAACAAATTATTGAAAAATGCCGTACAATTGGAAGAACAAGTATTGTCGCAACTGAAATGCTTGCCTCAATGTATACAAGTGCAAGACCAACAAGAGCTGAAATTTCCGATGTTGCTAATGCTGTATTAGATGGAACAGATGCCATAATGTTATCAGGAGAAACAACTGTAGGAAAACATCCTATTAAAGCAGTACAGTATATGAGCCAGGCCGCTAAAACAGCTGAAGAATACTATGATTATAAAAATCAAAAATCATATGCAAGATGTGATAGAATTCCTTCCGCCATTGCGCAAAATGTTATTGATACAGATAAACTATTAAACATAAAAGGTATTGTAGTCGCAACTGCTACCGGTTACACAGCAAAATTAATAGGAACTTTAAAACCAAAATCATTAGTTTTAGCCGCATGCAATAATGAAAAAGTTGCCAAATCTTTAGCTTTAAATTACGGCGTTTACCCAGCTATTGTAAAACCGTATGATGATATTGAATCATTAGTTGAAAATTGTAAATTAAAAGCTATAGATAAATTAAAATTAAAAGAAGATGATTTAATAATCATAACTGGTGGCTTCCCAGATATGAATAAATTAAAAACCACAAATTTCCTTAAAATTGAAACAATAAAAAAAGATGACATTAGAAAATAATAGGCTTATGTTTATAATCACTTTCTAAATCATCTTTTTCTTTTATATTATATATTTCATTAACTCTATTTTCTAAATCAAGCATTGGAAAGTCCTTTGAATATTTTGTAATAATAGGAAGACTACATTTATCTTTAATATATTTTAAATAGCCTCTTCCTTTATTATTAAAACCTAAAACTCTAATATATTCTAATTTGTTAAAACGTTTAGCTTCCTCCTTAGTAAAACCTACAAATATATGCAAAAACATTCGATTTATTTTCGCATATGTATATCTTTTACTTTTAACTCTTTTAATTAGATCATCTAAAGATGTAGCTTTATAAATTTCTTTTTTAATTCTGCCTTCAATACCTTCATCAACCGTTTGATATTTACTTAAATCATCATCACTAATTATTTTATATTTTAAAAGTTCAAAATAATCCTCAAAAAAATGTAAATTATTAAGATTATCATAAGTTACTTTAGGAACAAACTTACTAACATCAATACCTTCCCTTAAAGCTTTTCTAATTCCAGTGCCAGATGCATATTCTAAATTTAAATCTAAACTATTATAATCATTAGTTCTTTTAATTGTTTTAATTATAATATCACTATCCATTAAATTTCTAACATATCCTAAAGCTAATAAATCATTAGAATCCTTTATATTATCTCCACCTAGATCTTCCAAAGATTTAGACAAAGCAGTAGGGTAATTAAGACCTTTATCCAAAAAATAATTAACTCTTTTATGATAATCATCACTTTCTTGAATTTTAACCATCTTCTTTAAATTAGAAATATTATCGCACTCACTACCAAAAACAACCGCATCAACTTTTAAATTTTTTAAAATTTCGCAGGCCCCTTTTGCGAAAATATCTGCCGCTTGTACCGCAAAAACAAAAGGAAGTTCAATAACTAAATCAACATAATTAAGCGCAATCTCAGTTTTCTTCCATTTATCTATTATACTAAATTCACCTCTTTGGGTATAATTTCCACCTAAAACAAGTATAATTGTATATCCAGGAAATAACTCTCTAACTTTTTTTAAATGATATAAATGTCCGTTATGCATCGGATTATATTCACAAATAATTCCAACTGCTTTCATCAAATCACCGCTTTTCTTAAAATATTTTAACATAAGATTAAAACTTAAACAATTTTAGCGCACATAATGTGTATTTGACAAAATAATTAAATATTTATATAATACAGGTATAGTAGAGTTTGTGGGGGAGTGAGCCTTATGGACGAGAGAATAAAAGAATATTTAGAAACAAAAGATGAACAAGATTTTTATGTAATCTGTGAAGAAAGCATTAATGCTGAAATGAAAAAAATAAGTCATTTACCAAATAAAAACGCAGATGATTATTTTGAATGCATAAAAAGAATAAATTTTGTTTTAAATAATTGGATGAAAAGCGAAGTCAGAAAACTCTATTTAAGCATGCATTCAGATGTTGAAGAAACAATAAATGAAAGCCAAATTTTAAATGAAATTAAACAAATAAAAGTATTAGAAAAAGGAATAAATGATGATAATCCATACATTCTAGATGAATGTGAAAAGAAAACAAAATTTATAAATATAATTCTAGAAAGTTGGCAGGATACAAAAAAGAAAGAAAAGTTCTTAAATGAAAATCTTGAAGTAAAAAATACCTTAGGAAAATATTATCTATACGCTAAATATTCAATTGATTGTGAACTTGGAAAAATAGGTAGTCTAGAAAGAAGATTAAACAGAACTAATTTCATAGTTGTAATAGCAATATGTGAAGAATATATTAGAAGTGCTGAATATGTCTTAAACAACTGGTTAAGCGATGGAAAAATCGAAAAATTAAAAAGAGAAAACTCAGAGATATTTGAAACAGTAGAAAGATACACAACATATAAAGACGAAATTATAAATGGTTATCTTGATATGTGTTATGCACAAGGAGTCATTAAAAAAATGGGACTTGAAAAAGTCCGTGACGACAGAGAAGTAAAAAGACTTACCCAAGATATAGATATAGAAAAAATTGAAAAAGAAGAAGATAGTAAAAAAGTCAAAAAATATCAAAAAAGTTAATGTAGTACGAAAATACTACATTTTTATATGCAAATTTGACAATTTATAAAAAAAGGGTAAAATATACACACATGGAGGAAAAAGTATGACAAATAAAGAATTAGAAGTATATGGCGAAGAAAGAGCCATGGAAATGTATAATAATGATAACATCGAATTATTCGAGGTAATTAAAGAAGGAGAAAATATTTTAAAAGCTTTTGAAAAAGCTGCAGAAGAATATATAGATAGTCAAATAACAACTACTATTGAAGTATTAAGAGCATATGAGAAACAAGAACTATCATTTGAAAGTAATAATATCATTAAGAAATTAAGACAACAAATCGCAAATGCCTCTCACTTTTTAAATCAAGGTTTTAGTTTATTTTTAAGCGACTATGAAAGATCTAAAAAAATTAATGTTCAAAGATATACAAAATCTGTATCTGCACTATCAGAAGAAGAATTTTATGAAAGCTTTTTCCGTAACAACATTGTAAACCACTGCAATTACATAAATCAACAAATAAATGAAGTTAACAATTATTGTAAATTGCACGATATTAAATTAGATGAATATCAAACAAAAGCAAAACAAAAAGCTAAAGGAGGTAAATAATATGGATGAAATCGTAAAAACAAATATTGAAAAATTAAAAGAAAATATTAGATTTGCTCAAAAAATGGTTCAGCAAAAAGAAGAAATCAAAGAAAACTTTATCAAAACATTAATGGCTCAAGGAAATGCTGATAATATTGAAGAAACTGCAGAATTCCTAGCTAACCAAGCTATTCAAAATAGATTGGAAATGCTTAACAATGATATTGATTATTTAGACAAAATTACTAAAGAACAAAAAGATGAACCTGAAGAGGGAAACCAAAAAGTATTATTCTAAAAGGATAATACTTTTTTACTATAAAGTTGACTAATTAAAAAACTCAAAGTATAATTTAAACTAGGTGAGGAGTATGAAAAAAGGATTTACCTTAGTTGAACTTCTTGGTGTAATTACATTACTTGCCATTATTGCTGTAATAGTTATGCCAACAGTATCAGATACGTTAAACAAATCTAAAGAAAAAACACTTAAAGAGCAAAAACAAACTATTATCACCGCCGCAAAAAGATGGGGAACTGATAATACTCAAAAATTGCCAGATACATCATGTGATATTAAAGTAGATAGTTTAAAAACTGAAGGTTATTTAAGCTCTAAAAAAGAAATTAAAGATCCAACAACTGGTAATAAAATGGATGGATGTGTAAGAATAACAAAAGATCCATCATATAACCAATACAAATATACATATGTTGAAACTTGTGGGGGGAATATATGTTAGATAAAATAAAAACCCTTTATAAAAAATACGAAGAAATGATAAATTATTTAGTCTTTGGTGTCCTAACAACTGTTATAAATTTAATAACATATAAATTACTTATGATAACAATATTATCATCAAAAACACCATTAGATATTCAAATTGCTACTGTTATATCATGGGTTGTAGCAGTTACCTTTGCTTATTTCACAAACAAATACTTTGTTTTCAAAAGTTATGTTAAAGGAAAAAGCCAATTAAAAGAAATTACAAGTTTCTTCCTAGCCAGACTATCATCATTATTTATTGAGATGATATTCATGTATGTAACTGTTTCAATGCTTTCTATGAATGATGATATAGCTAAACTAGCAGCTCAAATAATTGTTATTATATTCAACTACGTATTAAGTAAATTAGTAATATTTAAAAAATAAAATATAAATGTATTTTATTTTTTTTGACTAAATATTATATATTTTTACAAGATATATCTTTATTCGACATTTTTCGACATGGTTAAATAGTATAATTTTAATCAGGTGATAAAATGAATATAATTAATATAGTTTTACTTGATTTAACAAACATACTTCTTCCACTTGCAATATATCTATTATATACTGCATATTCAAATACTTTCAGTAAAAAAGAAAATAATCTAGTTTTTATGTTTATGGTATTTACAATGATATATATGATTTTAAAAAATGGTACCCATTCAAAAGATTTTCCTTTAATACTTATAAATATTCCCTTAATACTCACATATTTAAAAAAATCAAATATGGCTATTATAACAACATCCTTTACAATAATATGTTACTATATATCATATTTTGAAGAATACAAATTTTTAATAATATTAGAATATCTACTATACTATTTAATATATATGATTAATTACAAAAATTTCAATATAAATAAATTTATTATCATATTTACAAATATAAAAGCAGTAATGCTTAACCTATATGTTTTCTTTAAAAACAATTTAAATTATCAAACAGAAAACGAAATAATAATTTCAATAGTATTGTTCATAGTGTTAAGTATGTTTATTACTTTATTTAATAGAAAAACTGAAGACATGCTTAAACTACATTTGAAATATAAAGAAATACAAAAAGACAAACAAATAAAAACATCACTTTTTCAAATAACCCACGAAATAAAAAATCCAATCGCAGTTTGTAAAGGATATTTAGATATGTTTGACCCAAATAATCCCGAGCACGCCCAAAAATATATTCCCATAATAAAAGAAGAAATAAACAGGACATTACTACTTCTTGAAGACTTTCTTGCTATGAATAAAATTAAAATTCAAAAGGATATTGTTGACATAAATTTAATATTAGAAGATGTTTTAGAAAGTACTAAACTGTTATTTGATAGTAATAAAATAAAACTAATAAATAATATATCAGATGATGAAATATATATAAATGGAGATTATAATAGATTAATTCAAGTTTTTGTAAACCTTTTAAAAAATAGCTGTGAAGCTAAAGGCGTCAGCCAAATAAAAATATGGACTGAAAATTCAAAAGATAAAGTAAAAATATTTATCAAAGATAATGGGGAAGGAATGGATAAAAATACAATAAATAAAATAAAAGAACCATTTTATACAACTAAAGTAAAAGGAACAGGACTTGGAGTATCACTATCAAGTGAAATAATAACTGCCCATGGAGGAAGTTTAAATTATAAATCAAAAATTAAAGAGTATACTCTAGTAACTGTCATCTTACCAATAAAAAAAGCCTATTAGGCTTTTTCTGTTTCATTATAATATTCTACATTAAAATCATGACTCTTAACATTTAAATTCTTAAGTTCATCAGTAGTTATTAGGAAAAATTTATGAAGAAGTAAATTATCACCAGTAGAAGTAATAGGATCATCCCAAGTTAAATCTAAATGTAACCATTTACCATCAATATAAACTAAATTCCAACAATGATTTTCATTAGTAATTTTATAGTTAGGAATACCTAATCTATCTAAATATAATTTCATCGCATCACTATATCCACTACATAAACCTTTACCTTCAATTAAAGGACCAATAGCTTTATGTGAAGAATTTGTAATAGACTCACCATTAGTAATTCTATCCGCATTTTCCTTATCATAAGAACTATTATTAACTATATAATCATGGAATATTTCAATCTTTTCTCTATCAGTTAAATTAGGATCAATGGTTTTAACTATTTCATCAATCTTTTCATTAATTTGTTTAATCTCATCATCCGTATATAATTTTGTAACTTCTACTTTAACTTTACCATAATTACTAATCACAAAAGAAATTTTATCATAACTATTGAAAGGTGATACCATATTATTTATTGTTCCAAGTAAAACAGAATCTTTACTAATACTGTCAAAGTCTTTTAAACAATCTTTATAACTAGGATCACAATAAAAATTAAATTCTGTCATCCCATTGTTTAAAACAGTATACATAATATTTAAAAAATCTTGTCTACTTTTAACATTAAAATCATTTGTTTCTTTTACAAGCTCAAAATTAAAATCATTATGATATAAAGGCTTATCTGTTAAAGCAACAGGTTCGTTCATTAATTTATCTACATTTTGGATAATTATCATTCTGTTATTATAAGCAAAATATAAAGAAATACCTAAAATAATTATCACAATAAAACTTATAATCTTTTTCATAGCCACACCTCTTTCAATATACATTATACATTAAGTCATTAAAACTTCCAAATGATATTTTAAAAAAATAAAAAAAGTAAATTAATCCATTGCATTTACTTTTTTAGTTAATCTAGATTTTTTTCTAGAAGCAGTATTCTTTGGCATTACTTTAGCGCCAGCTGCCTTGTCGATTCTATTGATGGCAACTTTTAAATCTTCATTAGCAAGTTCTTTATCTTTTTTCTCAACTGCTCTCATAGTTTTCTTAATTGCAGTTTTAACACTAGCTAAATAATTATTGTTACGAACCTCTTTTTTCTCATTAACTCTAATTCTTTTTTTCGCATTTTTTAAATTGGCCACAAATTTCACCTCCAAGCCACTCGTATAACCATTTTAACAAAAAAATATAAAAAAAGCAATAAAAACATTACTTTTTGGGTAAAATATTTTAAAGGTGATAATATGAATCATAAAATAGATATGAAAAATTTTAATGTTCGAACCGATCTAGCAATCGAACTTACCCAAAATGGGACATTAGAAAAAATTGGTAAAAACAAAATAACAACCATAAATTTAGATGAAAAAATATCTAAAGAAATAAATAAAAAGAAAGGAACTTATATAAACATAGAATTTGAAGACATAACTGATAGTTCAAATCAAAAAGAAGTAGAAAAAATATTATCAAATGAAATAGAGAAAATCCTTAATAAATTAAATATTAAAAAGGATGATTCTTGTTTAATTTTAGGGCTTGGAAATGAAAAATCAACCCCAGATAGTCTAGGACCACTCGCAGTATCAAACATAGTAGTCACAAATCATCTATACCTATATGGTGATTTAGACGAAAATTATAGAAGAACCTTCGCAATCGCCCCAGGGGTTATGGGTGAAACAGGTATCGAAACAAGTGATTTAATTAAAAGTATCATCAAAACTATTAATCCCAATTTTGTTATAGTAATTGATGCCTTAGCCGCCTCATCAATTGAAAGAGTAAACAAAACCATCCAATTATCAACATCAGGCATAAATCCTGGAAGTGGAGTAGGTAATAAAAGAAAAGAAATAAGTAAAGATACCTTAGGTATTCCCGTTATAGCTATTGGTGTTCCAACTGTTGTTGATGCTGTTTCAATAGTTAGTGATACAATTAAATATCTATATAAAAATTTCGCATATCAAAAAGAAAATATAAATAACCCTAAAAACAAACTAGCTATAAATATAAACTACTTAAATAAAAAAGAAGAAATCAAAAAAGAAGATAAAGAAAAACTATTTGGTTTAGTTGGAACCCTTGATGAAGATCAGACAAAATCATTAATCAAAGAAGTCTTAAATCCCATCGGATATAATCTAATGGTCACCCCAAAAGAAGAGGATTTTATTATTGAAAAATTATCTAACCTTATAAGTAATTCTATAAACAAATCCCTTCATCATCTAAAAACTGATAACTAATCAGTTTTTTTCTACATTTTATTTAAATAAAAAAACATATAATTATCCTAGAAATGAGGGATAATATGGCAAAAAAAATGAAACTCGTTAAAAAAAGAAGATTCAAATTTAGACTTCTTTTATATCTTTTACTAGTATTTATAGGATATGAAGTATCTTATAATACTATCATGGATTTTAAACTTGCAAAAAGCAATGAAGATTTTGTAAAAGCTTTAATAACTGATTCTAATTATCATTTACTATACGAAAAAAAAGCTAGTAATTTACTTACTAAAATGTTTTCAAAAATAATTGACGTAAATAAACCTTTAAGTATACTTGAAGGGTCACTACCATTTAAAGAAAAACAAGTACCGATGACATATGTTAAGAATCCTAATCCCATAAAAAACGAAAACACATCACCAACGATTTTAATATATAATTCTCATCAGTCCGAAGAATATCAAGGACAAGGACTAGAAGAATATAATATCAAACCTGGTGTCATGATGGCATCATATATCCTTCAAGATAAACTATCTAAATTAAATATAAATACAATAGTTTTAGAAGATAATATAATTGACTATATGAATTTAAATAATATGAAACATAGTAAAAGTTATATTGCCAGCCGCGCCTTTATAAAACCAGTAATAGAAAGCACACCATCATTAAAATTAATCATCGACCTTCACCGTGATGCCATGCCTAAAGATAAAGTAACAACAATTATTAATAATAAATCATGTGCTAAAATTGTCTTCGTTATTGGAAAAAATAATCCAAATTATGAAGAAAACTTAAACATAACAAATATATTAAATGATAAAATAACTGAAAAATATAAAGACCTTTCAAGAGGAGTTTTAACCAAAGAAGGTGATGATGTAAATGGAATATATAATCAAGATTTAAACGGAAAAATGACCCTTCTAGAAATTGGCTCACAAGAAAGTACAATTGATGAAGTCTTAAATACCATTGAACTTTTAAGTCCAATAATAGGAGAATATATTAATGAAAATTAAAATATTTAGTAAAACTGTAAAATATTGTTTTTTTCTTTTATTCACATCATTTATAGCTTTATATGTCTCTCAAGCTTCTGGATACTTTGAATATCAAAATAATAAAAGATCTGCTTTAACCCAAAAGCAAATTCAAAAATTTGAAAGTGATGTAAAAAATGGAAAAAATGTTGATATAAATAACTATATTGTCAAAGAAAAAAATTATGATAATAACCTTGGTAAAGCCGGTTTATCAGTCTCTCAAAATTCCGAAAAATTAATTCAAAAATTAATCGCAGGCTTCTTTAAAGTTTTCAGTAAATTACTAGGATAAAAATAAAAAATGTGGTATGATATCTAAAGAGGTGATTACTTTGGAAAATATAATTTTAGGAAGCCACGTTTCTTACAATAAAAATGAAGGATTAACTGGATCTGTAAAGGAAACATTAAGCTATAATGCAAATACATTTATGTTTTATACAGGAGCTCCTCAAAATACATTTAGAAGTAAAATAGATGAAGAAAATGTAAAAAATGCTCAAAAATTAATGAAAGAAAACAATATTGACATCAAAAATGTTATTATTCATGCTCCATATATTATAAATCTAGCTAATAATAAAGATGAAGAAAAATGGAAATTTACTGTAAACTTCCTAAAAGAAGAAGTAGAAAGAGCAAAAAAATTCGGTGTTAATAAAATAGTTCTACACCCAGGAAGTCATGTTGGATTAGGTGTTGAAAAAGGCTTAGAAAACATTGCAAATGGCTTAAATTTAGTTTTAACTGAAGAAGAAGGACCAATTATCTGTCTTGAAACAATGGCTGGTAAAGGAACAGAAGTTGGAACTGATTTTCTGCAGTTAAACCAAATTATTAAAAACGTTAAAAATAAAAAAAGAATAATGGTGTGCATAGATACATGTCATATATATGATGCTGGATATGATGTCTCAAATTTCGATGCAGTCTTAGATGATTTTGATGAAGTAATTGGACTTGATAAATTGGGATGTATCCATTTAAATGATGATAAAAATCAAATGGGATCACATAAAGATAGACATGCAAATATTGGCTTTGGAACAATAGGCTTTGAAAACATCGAAAAAATAGCTTATAATCCTAGAGTAAGAAAATTACCTCTTATCCTAGAAACACCATATGTAAGTAAAGAAAAAGATGGTACTGACCGTAGTTATCCACCATATAAATTTGAAATCGAAATGATTAGAAATGATAAATTTGATAAAAACATGTTAACTGAAATTAGAAATTATTATAGATAACCTTTATATTTTTCCTTATAAAGTAAATATAAATTGTAAATTTTGTTAAATTTTTCTTTATCAAATTTCTTTTTAATGTCTTCTAAAAAAGATTCATCACCATTTAGAAAATCGTTATAATGTTTATGCATACATTCATATAAAATAGTGACTTCATAATCATCTAAATAAATATTATTACTTCCCGCAAAACTAATAATATCTTTCTTAGTAATACTACTAATATATCTTTCAATCAAATATTTCATAAAATACCCCCTAACTAAATATATGTAAATCAAAAAGCGAGGTGATAAAAATTGCGAATAATAAATAAGATAAAAAACTTTTTTCAAAATATCCCATCAATTTCTGAGATAAATCAAAGAAGAAAAAACTCATTAAAAATTAAAAAAAGACAAAAAAATCCAAGTTATAGTAACCTTAATTCATATAAAAATAATAAAGACGTCAAAATTGAAATCGAAAAAAGGTATAACATATTAACATTTATAATTATTTTAATTCTCTTTGTCTTATTATTCTGCCTATTTTTTATCCAAATAGTCAGTAAAGAAAAATATACAAAAGAATTAAATACCTTAACTTTAAAAACAACTGACGGTGAAACCGCACCTCGTGGACGTATATATGATAGAAATGGTAAATTAATTGTTGATAATACTCCAATTAAAGTTATTTATTATAAAAAGCCAAATAAAATAACTGCAAAAGAAGAAATCGAAACAGCTTATAAATTAGCAAGTATGATAGACATTGATTTTTCAAAATTAAATGATAATAATTTAAAAGTATTTTGGGCCAAAAATAATCCTAAAAAATTAAAATCCAAAATAACTGATGCTGAATGGAAAAAACTTGAAGAAAGAAAATTAACAAGTGATGATATATACAAATTAGAACTTGAAAGAATTACTCCAGAAGAGTTATCCACATATAATGATGAAGATAAAAAAGCTGCATATATATATACGCTTATGAACACTGGTTATTCTTATGATGAAAAAGTAATAAAAAACACCGATGTATCGGACGCTGAATATGCTTTAATTTCTGAAAATATAAGTAATTTAAAAGGTGTAAACACCAAATTAGATTGGGCAAGATCTTATCCTTATGGTAATGTATTTAGAAGTATTTTAGGAAATGTTTCTAGTAGTAAAAGTGGTATCCCTGCCGAACTAAAAGATTACTATCTAAAAAAAGGTTATAGTTTAGACGATAGAGTAGGTACAAGCTACATTGAATACCAATACGAAGATATTCTAAGAGGAGAAAAAAATAAATATCAAGTACTAGGTGATGGAACATATAAACTAATAAAAGAAGGTAAAAGAGGTCAGGATATTGTCCTTTCAATTGATATTGAACTTCAAAAAGAAATTGAGCAAATTTTATCAGAAGAAGTTATGCAAACAAAATCAGAAGCTAATACTGAATTTTATGACCACTCATTTGTAATCATCACAGATCCAAAAACCGGTGAAGTGTTAGCTATGTCTGGTAAACAAGTCAAAGACGAAAATGGTAAAAAAGAAATAGTCGACTATACAACTGGCGCTTTAACATCATCAGTTGTTATGGGTTCAGTTGTCAAGGGAGCCTCACAAATAACTGGATACAATACCGGAGCTTTAAAAATAGGTGAGGTAAGATATGATAATTGTGTTAAAATTGCTGCTACTCCTGAAAAATGTTCTTGGAAACCACTGGGAAAATTAAATGATGTAACAGCTTTAGCTTACTCATCAAATACATATCAGTACTATACAGCTATTAAAATAGGTAAAGGAAATTATCAATATAATAAACCACTTTCAATTGATACCGAAGCTTTTAATACTTACCGTAACACCTTTGCTGAATTTGGACTAGGAGTAAAAACAGGAATTGATCTTCCTGAAAAAAGTACAGGACTTAAAGGAACAAGTACAACATCTGGATTATTACTAGACTTTTCAATCGGTCAGTATGATAACTATACCCCAATTCAATTAGCGCAGTATATAGATACAATTGCTGATAATGGTGAAAGAAAACAATTATCTGTATTTAAAGGATATTATGATAATGGTAAAATAACAAATGAAAACGAAGTAAAAGTTTTAAACAAAGTAAATACTAAACAAGAATACATGGATAAAGTTCATGAAGGATTTGAAGCTGTCCTTAAATATGGAACAGGAGCAGGTTATATTGATATGGCTTATAAACCAGCTGGAAAAACTGGAACATCTCAAAGTTTTATTGATACTGACAAAGATGGAAAAGTAGATCAGCAAACCATTTCAACAACCTTTGCTGCTTATGCTCCATATGATAATCCTAAGGTAGCGTTTACTATTATTTCACCAGATGTATCAAGACAAGATGGAAAAACAACTCATCAATCATCAATAAATAAGCGTTTAGCCCAAAGAGTTTCTCAAAAATACTTTGAAATTTACAAATAATTTGATATAATACTATAAGAAATGCGAAAAGGAGGGATATTATGGCAAAAAAAGGAGAAGCAAGAGAGAATACAACATTAGTTTGTTCAGTATGTAAAAGTGAAAACTATAGAACTGAAAAAAACAAAAGAAATACTCCTGAACGTCTAAAATTAAGAAGACACTGTCCTAAATGTAATAAAACAACAGAACACAATGAAAAGAAATAAGGTGAGAAGAAATGATTAATATCAATGATATTAAAAATGGAATGACAATCATTAGTGATGGAAATATTTACTTAATTCAAGAATTCCAACATGTTAAACCTGGTAAAGGCCCAGCTTTTGTCAGAATAAAACTTAAGAATTTAAGAACAGGTTCTACAATCGAAAAAACTTTTAATACAAATATTAAATTTGAAAAAGCAATTATCGATAAAGTAACAATGCAATTCCTATATGGTAATGGAGATTCATATAATTTCATGAATATGGAAACATATGAACAAATTGATCTTGATAAAAATCAATTAGGTGACGAAGCTAAATACCTTAAAGAAGGTCTAGAAGTAGACGTAACTTTCTATCAAGGTGAAGTTTTAGGAATAACATTACCAGAAAAAATTGAATATCAAATTGCTCACACAGAACCAGGAGTAAAAGGAAACACTGCCACAAATGCGACTAAAGAAGCTACATTAGAAAATGGCTTAACAATCAAAGTTCCATTATTTGTAAATGAAAACGATAGAGTAATCGTATCAACAAAAGAAGGGAAATACGATTCAAGAGCATAACTATATAAAAGAATAAAGAGGTGGAATATGTTAGACAAAGATAAATATTTAGCAATCAAAAAATTAGCGCAAAATATTAGAAACGATAATGAAAAGTTATTTAAAACTTTAGCCAAAGAAGAAGTTGCTGAAGCAGTAAAAAATAAAGATGAATTCATAAATGAAACAATCAAAAAAATGGATATTCACTTTAGCGAAGGTGACGAAGGAAAAGAAGAAAATCAAATGTTAAGAGCTAACATTTTAATTCCTGATGATAAAGAATTTTTCACCAGCTATTCAAATGATAAAAACATTCGTAATTTAATGAATAAGTATGCTGTAAGTATCGAAGACATTATGAGTAAAATAACTGAGTTAAACCTTTATGGAAATTATGCTTCTGAAACTAAAGAAGAGCCAAAAGAAGAATTAGACTTCGTAAGTGAAATGACAAAACTTTCACCAAAACAAGCTGAAACCTTATTAGATGAAATTGAAAATCTATCTGACGTTGTTGAAGAAGTTATTTCCGAAAAAGAAGAAGTAAAAGCAGAATCATTTGAAGACATGACTGATGCAATTTCTGGTTTCCTTAATGAATATGATGAAACTAAAAAAGAATACAAAAGTCAAAAAGATCAAGTTAAAAAACTTGAAGCTGATTTAGCTAAATTAAAAGAAGAAAATAAAGAATTAGAAAAAAGTTTAACTCTAATCAAAAATGAAAATAAAAAATCAGACGAAAAACAAATAAAATTGACAACTGATTTAGAAAAAGCAAAAGAAGAAAATAAATCTTTAAAAGAAGAAAATAAAGATTTACAAGCGAAACTAGAAAAAAGTTCGCAATTACTTCGAAAAATATATGATAGTATAAAAAAATAAGGCTTAGGCCTTTTTTTTACATCATTTGATAATTTGATGTATTATAATTATTTGAAGAATAAGGTTTAACCATATTTTCTAAATTAGTAACTCGTTGCTCTAAATTATTAATTCTATTATTAAGCATACTAATCTCATTTGAATTATTAGAAACATTAGAACCTGTCATATATGGTGTTTGCTGTGGCATTGGAATTACTTGCCCTGGCATAACCGGACCTCCAAAGTTTGGAACCATTTGTGGGTATACAGGATAAGAACCACAATTTCTATCTTTCTTCATTATAAATTTCCCCTTTCAACATCTACATAATTATATGCGTTTGTTTATTTTTGGTGTCAGTTATGTTATAATTACAAAGGTGATTTATATGCGATTAAAAAATGTTAAAGGTGCCAAAGAAAGAATAGAAAAGTCACCTTATATAATTGAAAACCCAGAAAATTATAAAGGAAAATTTAATACGTTATTTAAAAATGAAAATCCAATCAATCTAGAAATAGGAATGGGTAAAGGTGACTTTATTATAAAAATGGCTAAAAAGTATCCAGATATTAATTTTATTGGGATTGAAATGTTTGATAGTGTAATGGTTCGCGCAACAACAAAATTAGAAAATGAAGAAATACCTAATTTAAGATTAATAAAAATGGATGCAGCTTTAATTGAAAATATCTTTGATAAAGAAATAGATACCTTATATTTAAACTTCTCAGACCCATGGCCTAAAAATAGACATGAAAAAAGAAGATTAACAAGTCAAAACTTCTTAAAAAAATACGACAGTATCTTTAAAAATAGTAAAAAAATAATCCAAAAAACTGATAATAGAAAATTATTTGAATTCTCAATATTATCATATTTAGATTATGGATATAAAATTAAACAAATATCATTAGATTTAAAAAATGATGACATACCAAATGAGACAACAGAGTACGAAGAGAAGTTTATGGCTAAAAATATGCCTATTTATATGATAGAAATATACAAAAATTGACATGTAAACTAAATGTTTTCTTTGAATTATAAAGAAAATTTGGTATACTTATAGTAAGCGGGTGTGGATATGAAAATTAAGAAAATAGCTATTATAAGTTTAATGACAATTATCCTAACCGGATGTACCATTGTTAGGGTTGATACAACAAGTATTGATAATATTTTAAATGTTGTTTTATCCAAAAACAATAAGCTGTATAACCGTGTTGGTATTGGCTATAAATATTACGTCCCAAGAGGAGTAACTTATATTGATAGTACAGGTACTAATGATAAACTGTATTCTAATGGTGTATATTATTATTTGTATTTAGATGAAATAAGCTATTACTACAAAAAATCAATTGATTATAAAGAAAATAAATCTTTATATTATTCCAAAAAAATAAATGGGAAAACGGAAGGATACCTGCAAATAACAAAAGAGAAAAATAATTTATACTTAATTGAATTTGTATATAATTATGCCAAAATTGAAGCTCTTGTTCCCAAAGAAGATATAAATGATGTAGTTTTAAATTGTTCATACATTTTATCGACAATAAAATACAATGATAATGTTGTAAAATTATCATTGAGCGAGAACTTTTTAAAGAATAAAGAGGAAACATATGATGAATTTTCATCAAAAAAACAAGATAATAATAATAGTTTCCTAAAATACGGAGACGATAAGTAAGAGGTGTGTAAATATGGGTCTATTTGACAAAGTAAAAAATCTATTCACAGAAGAAGTTGAAGTAGAAGAAGAGGTTAAACCAGTAAAAAAACCAGAAATCAAAAAAGAAGAAATTAAAAAAGAAATGATTCAAGTTGAGATTCCTTCTCCAGTAAAGGAAACTCGCTCAGAAAAGCACGAAAAAGAAATAATTGAAACTGAAATTAAAGAAGTAAAAAAAGAAGAAAAAAAATTCCCATTCTTCGATGATAATGATTTTAATACATTAGATGAAATAAAAGTTCCTAAAAAGGAAGAAAAAAAGACTTCATATCGTAATGAAGTATATAATCCACCAAAGGAAGAAAAAAAGGTTTTCAAACCTTCACCAATAATTTCACCTGTATATGGTATTATGGATAAAAATTATCAAGAAGAAAAAATGAGAAAAGAAGAAAGTACATACAACGCTAAAGAAGCAAGTATTGATGAAATAAGAAATCGTGCTTATGGATCGTTAGAATCTGATATTGAAACAACACTATTTGGTAAAAAAAGAGTTTTATTTGAAGAAGAAAATCAAACTACTGAAGAAGTTAATGATGAACAATTTGGTTCAAATACAATCGGTGAAAAACCAAGACATGCCGGCACTAAAGAAAGTGACGATTTAGCCGATTTAATAAGTGCAGAAATGGAAGAAGATACTCCAAAAACAAATGAAGATTCTAAAAAAACTCCAAGAAAAATAAGTGATAGTGAATTATTTAGTTTAATCGACTCTATGTATGAAAAAGGAGATAAGAAACAATGAGTGTTTTTATGCAAACGTTATCTGTTATATTTTACATCTTATTAATTATTCTCGTAATTGCCTTAATTGTTCTTGTTCTAAATGCTATCCAAACATTAGGTAAAGTTGATAGATTAGTTGATGATGTCAGCCGAAAATCAAAAAAACTAGACGGTGTTTTCACCATCATTGACAATACCACTGATGCCATGGTTGGATTTAGCGACATGATTGTTAGCTTTACTGCTGACAGAATTGGGAGAATTTTCAAAAGAAAGAAGGAAAATAAACATGAGTAAAAAAAGTGGATTAGGTAAATTTGTATTAGGCGCCACAGTAGGTGCTGCCTTAGGAGTTTTATTTGCTCCTAAAAAAGGTTCTGAAACAAGAAAAGAACTAAAAAAAATGATGGATGACTTTATCGCAAAAGCTAAAAACATCGATACAGATGAAGTAAGAGAAGCAGTTGAAATCAAAATTGCAGAAATTCAAGATGGACTTGCAAATTTAGATAAAGAAACTGCTTTAGAAGAAGCTAAAAAACAAGCAAAGAAATTAAAAAAAGCTTCTGAAGACTTAGTAAATTATTGTATTGAAAAAGGAACACCTTATATTGAAAAATCTGCCGATGCTATTAGAAATAAAGTTATCGAAGTTTCTAAACAAGTAATTGATAAATTAGAAAAACAAAATTAAGAAATTGCCTAAATGGCATTTCTTTTTTTAAATAAATTATTAAATATGATATAATTTAAAAAGAGGTAAAAAGTATGGAAAAAATAAATCTTTTAGAATATGAAAACGAATACAAAAAACAAGGTTACAAATATATAGGTGGAACCGATGAAGCCGGAAGAGGACCACTTTATGGACCAGTTGTTGCCGCATGTGTTATTTTACCTGATGATTTTAAATTAGAAGGATTAAATGATTCAAAAAAATTAACTGAAAAGAAAAGAGAAGAATATTTTAAATATTTAACCCAAAATGTCATATATGGTGTTGGAATAGTAGATGATAAAACAATTGATGAAATAAATATATATGAAGCAAGTAGACTAGCAATGAAAAAAGCTATTAATGAAGTTAGAGAAAAAACAAAATTAGATATCATATTATCTGATGCTATGCCAATTGATTTAGATATCCCCGTTATCCCAATAATTAAAGGAGATGCTAAAAGCTTAACTATTGCCGCTGCTAGTGTAATCGCAAAAGTTACAAGAGACCATATGCTTTATGAAATAGATGAAAAACATCCTGAATATGGCTTTAAAAATCATAAAGGATACCCAACCAAAAAACACTTAGAAGCCATAAATGAACATGGTTTAATTGATGGATATAGATTAACTTATGGACCTATAAAAAAATATAAGGAGGAAGGAAAATGTTAGACAAAAAAATCTTTTTAATATCACATATCGCTGATCCAGATGGAGTTACTGCTGTTGTTTTAGGTAAACTAGTTTTTAAAAATTTTAATTACGCTCTTGCTAATGTTGATGAAGTAGATGAAAATGTAAAAAAAGTATTAGAAGATCCAAATTATGATGAAATTCATGTTGTTGATTTAAATATCACAGAAAAATATGCTGAAGAAATAAATAGTAGTAAATATAAAAATAAAATAAAAATATTTGATCATCATATAAGTAACAATGATTTAAATAAATACCCATTCATAAGTGTAGTTGATGAAAAAGATGGCCACAAAGAATGTGGAACAAGCTTATATTATAATTATTTAAAAAGTATTACCGAAAACGAATATCTAAATAGAAATTCTACTAAAGACTTAGTTGAAACAGTTAGATTAATTGATACTTGGGACTGGGAAAAAGAAAACAAACCCGAAGCCAAAAATATTGATATTATCTTTTCGATGTATGGAAGAGAAAACTATATAAAAAAATACTTAAGATTTATCAAAACACATGAAGAATTTAGCTATACTGCTTTTGATATAAAATTAATTGAAATTGAAAACACTAAAATCCAAAGATATCTTGAACAAAAAGAAAAAGAGATGATGAAAGTAACTATTGAAGATGAACCAGTTGGTATTGTTTATGCAGAAAGATACCGAAGTGAATTAGGTAATTATTTAATAGGAAAACATGAAGATTTAAAATATATAGCTTTAATAAATATATCAAGAGGTATAAGTTACCGCGGAAAAGATAGAATTGATTTAAGTGTTATATCTAAACAAAGAGGTGGTGGCGGTCATAAAAACGCTGCCGGAAGTCCACTACCAGAAAATCTTTTAAAACAAATAACTGAAATTATATTTAAAGAGGTGAATTTTCCAAATGATAATAAATGAAAATAATAAAAATAGAGTAATGCAAGGAATGATAAAAAGAGGATTCAATCAAACACCTGCCGATATTCAAAAGAAATTAAATAATATAAATCAAATGAATATGAATAAAACTAAAATAAATGAACCAAAACCAAATCAAGATTATCATGATATTATTACAAAAATGAATGAATTAAGAAGGAATTTTAAATGAAAATTGATATAGTTCCAGTTGGACTTTTAAAAGCTAATTGCTACATACTAACAAAAGATGATAAAGTAATAGTAATTGACCCTGGTGATGAATATGAAAAAATATATCCATATATTAAAAACAAAGAAATACTTAAAGTATTAGTCACTCATTATCATTTTGATCATGTAGGTGCTCTTACAAAGTTTGATGTAAATCAAATTCTTCCAAGAGAAACTCCAAAAGAATATACTATTGGACCATTTAACTTTGAAGTAATTGAAACCAAAGGACACACTGAAGACAGTCTAACATATTATTTTAAAGAAGAAAATTGTATGTTTACCGGTGATTTCCTATTCAAAGGATCAATCGGAAGAACTGATTTTCCCACCGGAAATCCAGAAAAAATGAAACAAAGTTTAAATAAAATAATTAAATATAGAGATGATATAACCGTATATCCAGGACATGGTGAAAAAACAACAATTGGTCATGAAAAAAGAACTAATCCATTTATTACCCTTTAAATAATAAAAGTAAAATGATATAATTAAAATAGGAGGCTGAGACAATGATTTTTGAAGGAACTGGAAAATATTTTCTAATTTTAACCATGGTATTTTTAATTGTATTTTTAACTGTAAAAATATGCTTATCAAAGATTTTCAAAAATATGGGTATACCAGGTTATAAAGCATATATACCATTTTATAATCGGTTACTATTGATTGAAAACTTAGATTTTTCAAAAAAATTATTTTATAAAACATTAATACCTGTTGCTAATTTATACTTCTATGGAATTATCATTGAAAAATTACTTGAAGCTCATAACCTAAATCCAAAAGAAGCTCCACTTTACGTAGCTTTTCCAATGTATAAATTTCCTGAATTTGTTTTCAGAAAGCCTAAATTTACGTTACATATGTATGATGCCACTACTGAATTTTTAACAAATCAGCAAATGTTATATCAAAAAGTAGAAGAGGAAGAGCCCGCACCGGATATAAAATCAATTGATGAATACGCTTATAATGAAGTATTAAACCCAGGTTCTGGCAATAGACCAAATTTATATGTAGCCGATAATGTCTTTACCAATAACTCTCTAGCTCCTGATACAAGAAAAGAGCAATTCGTCGAGGCTGTCAAACAAGAAGAAAAGAAAGAAGAGACACCAATTATTAAAACCGTATCTGGCACTAATAAAATATGTCCAAACTGTGGCGCAAAACTTGCCCCAGATGCTACTGGATGTTTCTTCTGCGGAACAAAGTTATCTTGACAAATAATTAAATAAAAAGTATAATTTTAAACAAAGCCGTGATCAAGAGGAGTAAATATCTCTTTATTTAAAGAAAGTTAGTGGTTGATGTAAACTAACAATAAAGAATATTGAAGGTAGCTTGTGAGCTAATTTTTCGAAAAATAAAGTAAAAAAATTCGTTTAAGCGCGTTAAGCTTTCAAGGTAAGTTTATACTTATAAATTAAGGTGGTACCACGTAAAATCACGTCCTTATACAGGATGTGGTTTTTTTATTTAGAAAGGATGATTTTATGTTAGATAAAAAATATGACCACAAAAAAGTTGAAGAAGGTAAATACGAAAAATGGATAGAAAAAGGATATTTTAAAAGTGGAAATTTAACTAAAAAGCCATACTGTATAATTCTTCCACCTCCAAATGTAACTGGTAAACTTCACTTAGGTCATGCCTGGGATGGAGCTCTTCAAGATATAATAATCAGATACAAAAAAATGGAAGGATATGACTGCCTATGGCTTCCAGGTATGGACCATGCAGCAATCGCAACCGAAGCTAAGGTAGTTAAAAAATTAAAAGATGAAGGTAAAGACAAACATAAAGTTGGTAGAGAAGAGTTTTTAAAAGAATGCTGGAACTGGACTAATACCCATGGTGATATAATTAGAAAACAATGGGCTAAACTAGGTCTTGCTCTAGATTATTCAAAAGAAAGATTTACCCTGGATGAAGGAATTGAAAAAGCTGTAAAAAAAGTATTTGTTGATTTCTATAATAAAGGTTTAATTTATCGTGGTGAAAAAATAATTAACTGGGATCCAGTTGCTCAAACAGCTTTATCTAACGAAGAAGTTTCATATGCCGAAGAAAAAAGTGCTTTTTATCATTTAAAATATAAATTAGTAGATTCAGATGAATATATCGATGTCGCAACTACAAGACCAGAAACATTATTTGGTGATACTGCTGTTGCCGTTAATGAAAATGATGAAAGATATAAAAAGTTCATTGGAAAAAAAGTAATTTTACCAATTGTAAATAGACAAATACCAATTATAACTGATGAACATGCAGACATGGAAAAAGGAACAGGAGCAGTAAAAATAACTCCCGCATCTGATCCAAATGACTTTGAAGTAGGTAATAGACATAATCTAGAAAGAATAAACATCATGAATGATGACGCTACAATGAATGAAAATTGTGGAAAATATCAAGGAATGACCAGAGAAGAATGCCGAGAAAAATTAGTAGAAAAATTAAAAGAAGAAGATTTACTTATTAATATTGAACCTATAACTCATGAAGTTGGACACTCTGAAAGAACTGGTGCTATCATTGAACCAATGATTAAAAAACAATGGTTTGTTAAAATGAGACCACTTGCTGACCAAGTATTAAAAAACCAAAAAGATAGTAATACTAAAGTTCATTTTGTTCCATCAAGCTATGAAAAAACAATGAATCACTGGATGGAAATTACTTATGATTGGTGTATATCAAGACAATTATGGTGGGGTCACCGTATACCTGCTTGGTACAAAGATGAAGAAGTATATGTTGGTATGGAAAAACCAGAAGGTGAAGGATGGGTTCAAGAAAGTGATGTTCTTGACACATGGTTTTCATCTGCTTTATGGCCATTTGCCACTTTAGGATGGCCAGATGATACTAAACTATTAGAAAGATATTATCCTAATAACTGTTTAGTAACAGGATATGATATAATCCCATTCTGGGTAAATAGAATGACTTTCCAAGGTGAAGAACTACTTGGAAAAAGACCATTTGAATACTGTTTAATTCATGGGCTTATAAGAGATAAAGAGGGAAGAAAATTCAGTAAATCACTAGGTAATGGAATCGATCCATTTGATATGATAGAAGCTTATGGAGCTGATTCGTTAAGATACTATCTAGCTACTGATGTCGCAAGCGGTAAAGACATGCGTTTTGATGAAGAAAAAATAAAATCAACATGGAATTACATCAATAAAATTTGGAATGCTTCAAGATTTGTTTTATCTAATATTGAAGGATTAAAAGAAATTAAATTAGAAAATCTAAAGAAAGAAGATAAATGGATATTAACTAAATACGAAAATACCATTCATGATGTAACAAAATTCATGGATAAATTCCAATTTAATAATGCTGGAAATACCTTATACGATTTCGTTTGGAATTACTTCTGTGATTATTATATTGAAATGGCTAAATTTTCTATTGAAAGCGAAGAAACAAAATCAGTTTTATGTTATATTCTAACAGGTATTCTTAAAATGCTTCATCCATTTATGCCATATGTAACTGAAGAAATATATCAAATGTTACCTATAAAAGAAGAGTCCATAATGATTTCTAAATATCTAAAATATAATAAAAAATATATATTCAAAGATGAAGAGATATCAGTAGATGATGATATTGAGTTTATTAAACAATTTAGAAATATTAAAGCTCAAAATAATATGACAAAAGATTTAAAAGTAATGTTTAATAGTGAAAACAATAATGAACTAATAATAAAAATGCTTAAAATAAAAGATAATATAATAGAAAAACCATTAAACATAAAATCATATCAAGTATTTTCTAAAAACACAAACGCTAAAGTATTCTTTGAAAAAGTAGAATCAGAAGAAGATATAAAACTTAAAAATGATAAAATAAACGAGCTAAAAGCTAGTATTCAAAGAAGAGAAAAACTTTTATCTAATGAAAATTATGTAAATAAAGCTCCTCAAAATATTGTTGAAATGGATAGACAAAAACTTGAAGATGAAAAGAAAAAATTAGAAGAGCTTTTAAAATAATATCCCATATTAGCCTTTTAAAATTAATACTCATTAATATTGACTAACCTTATAAACTATGTTAAAATTAAAGCAGAATAAGGCGAGGAGGTGAAATAAACATGATGAATGGCAAAAAAGGTTTTACCCTAATTGAGTTACTTGCTGTTATCGTTATCTTAGCCATCATTGCTTTAATCACAGCGCCTACAATTTTAAATGTAATTGAAAACTCAAGAAGAGATGCCTCTAAAGATAAAGCTTATGGTGCTATTGATGCCGTAAAATTAGCTTATACTGAAGCACAAAGTAATGGAGCTGATGTTGCACTTCCATTTGTAGTTACATTTACTACAGCTGGTAAAGGCGAAATAGCTGCTACAGATGGTACTAAATATGAAGTAAAAGCAAGTGGAGATATGCCTACTGCTGGATCAATTATTTTTGATGCCAATGGAAAAATGTATATTGGAGCTAAAAATGGATCAAATTATAACCCTGCAACAAGCAAAGGAGCAGCAGGTGCCTTAAAATATGGCAGTTATTACTGCTTTATGGAAAGTGCTACAAGTACTAAAGTAAAATGCGAAAGATAGTTAATGAAAAATCATTAACTATTTTTTATTGAATAAAATTTCATAATATGATATCATTTAAAATAGGAAAGTGATATGTATGAGTGACACAAAGCAAAGTATTCAAACAAATCATATAGAATACAGTATGGTTATAATTTTATGCTTAGTAATATTTATAATTGTATCCCCACTTGTTTATAAAACTATTTATAATATGTCCAAAATGTCAGCCGAGACAAGCACTCAAGGGGTAATTGAATATGTAAAATCATTATACACAAATGAAAACTTAAAATATGAAGTAGGCCTTCCTTTTAAAATAAAATTTACCAAAGACTCTTTAATCGCATATGAAAAAGATAATGAGATAACTTTAAATACTATAAATGAAGTAACACTAAAAGGGAAAAAACCTATCTCAGGAACAGTAACAATAGATGAAAATGGTAATGTAGATATAAAAGATTTAGATTTTGGTTACTATAAATGTGAAAAAAATACAAATGATAAAATAAACTGTTATAAATAAACGTCAAACACGTTTTTTTATTTACTTAAAAATGTTATAATTAATATGGTGAAGAAAAATGAAACAAGAAAACATCCGCAATTTTTCCATTATTGCTCACATAGATCATGGAAAAAGTACCATTGCCGACCGTATTTTAGAATACACAGGTGCTGTAAGTCAAAGAGAAGGAAAATCTCAATTTCTAGATGATATGGATATTGAAAGAGAAAGAGGCATAACTATAAAATTAAATGCCGTTCAAATAAATTATAAAGACTATATTATGAATCTTATTGACACTCCGGGTCATGTTGATTTTTCATATGAAGTTTCAAGAAGCCTAGCTGCTTGTGAAGGTGCAATTTTAATTGTTGATGCAGCACAAGGGATAGAAGCTCAAACCCTTGCAAATATATATTTAGCATTAGAAAATGATTTAACTATTATTCCTGTTATAAATAAAATTGATCTTCCAAATGCTGATATTCCTAAAGTAAAAAAAGAATTAATTGATACATTAGGATTTGCTGAAGACGAAATAATTTTAACTAGTGCTAAAACCGGTGAAGGAATTGATAAACTTGTAGATGCCATTATAAACCGTATTCCTAGTCCTAAAGGAAGTAACAATGATAAATTAAAGGCCTTAGTTTTCGACAGTTACTTTGATGCTTATAGAGGAGTAGTAACCTCAGTAAGAGTTAAAGATGGAAAAGTCAAAGTAGGCGATAAAATTAAATTTATGGTTACCGGTGCTACATATGAAATAACCGAAATTGATATACATACCCCTAAGATAAAAAAAGTAAATGAACTTTTATGTGGTGAAGTTGGTTATATATGTGCCAGTATAAAAAGTGTTAGTGATATTGAAGTTGGTGATACCATCACTAATGCAAGTGATCCTGCTAAAGAAAAATTACCAGGATATAAACCAATGAAACCAATGGTATTCTGCGGTATTTATCCAATTGATTCAAGTAAATACGATGATTTAAAAGAAGCCTTAGAAAAATTAAAACTAAATGATGCGTCTTTAGATTTTACTCCAGAAACTTCTAAAGCTTTAGGTTTTGGATTTAGATGTGGATTCTTAGGCTTGCTTCACATGGAAATAACTGAAGAAAGAATTGAAAGAGAATTTGGTATTGATTTAATTGCTACAAGTCCTTCTGTAATTTATAAAATAACCAAAACAGATGGTGAAGTAATTTATATAGATAGTCCAGCAAAAATGCCTGAAAGACAAAAAATAAAAGTTGTTGAAGAACCTTATATTAAAACAAATATTTATGTTCCTACCGAATATATCGGACCAATTATGGAACTTTGTCAAAATAAAAGAGGAACATATATAAATATGGATTATCTAAGTCAAACAAGAGTTGATATTCATTATGAAATACCACTATCAGAAATAGTTTATGATTTCTTTGATAAACTAAAAGGAGTAACTCATGGATATGCTTCATTTGATTATGAAATAATTGGATATAAACCAAGTGATTTAGTAAAAATGGATATATTATTAAACGGATCTATTGTTGATGCCTTAAGTGTTATTGTACATAAAGATTTTGCTCAAAGAAGAGGAAGAGGAATCGTTTCATCTTTAAAAGAATTAATCCCACCTCAATTATTTGAAGTTCCAATTCAAGCTGTAATTGGTAGTAAAGTAATTGCTAGAACTGATATTAAAGCCTTAAGGAAAAATGTTTTAGCAAAATGTTATGGTGGAGATATTACCCGAAAAAGAAAACTACTAGAAAAACAAAAAGAAGGAAAAAAACGAATGAAAATGGTAGGTAACGTTGAAGTGCCACAAGAAGCGTTTTTAGCTGTCTTAAAAATGGATGACCAAAATGATTAGTGTTTATATCCATATTCCTTTCTGTACTCAAATATGTTCATACTGTGACTTTTCTAAATTTTTTAAAAATGATGAATGGATTGATAATTATTTAATAAAATTAGAAGAAGAAATAAAAGAAAAGTATAAAAATGAAAAAGTAAAAACCATTTATATTGGTGGCGGAACCCCAAGTTGTTTAAATATAAACCAGTTAAATAAACTATTTAATATTATTAAAATATTTGCTAAAACTAAAAATGCTGAAGTTACCTTTGAAGCAAATAGTGAAGATTTAAATGAGGAAAAATTAAAATTACTTAAAAAAAATATCAATCGTTTAAGTATTGGAATTCAAACATTTGATGAGAAAAGATTAAAAACCTTAAATAGATCTTTAAATATAAATAATATCAAAAATGCTTTAAAAGAGTTTGAAAATGTAAACCTAGATTTAATGTATGGATTTAAAAATCAGTCTCTTAACGAATTTAAAAATGATTTAAATGAAATATTAAAATTAAATCCCAAACACATATCCGCATACAGTCTAATAATCGAACCACATACTAAACTCTTTATCAAAAACTATCAAAGATTAGATGAAGATACTGATAGAAATATGTATGAAATTTTAACAGAAACACTAAAAGAAAATGGTTATAATCATTATGAAGTTAGTAATTATTCAAAAAAAGGATATGAATCAAATCATAATTTAGTATACTGGAATAATGAAAACTATTACGGTTTTGGCCTTTCCGCAGGTGGATATTTAAATAATATAAGATATGAAAATACAAGAAGTATAACCGAATATTTAAAAGGAAATTATTTATTTGAATCTCATGAATTAGATGAAAATGAAACATTAGAAAACGAATTTATTTTAGGCCTTAGAAAAACAAATGGAATAAATATAAATAATTTTATAAATAAATATAATTTTAATCCTTTAAATATCCAGTTAGTAAAAGAGCTATTAAGCCAAAACCTTTTAATAAACAAAGATGAAAATCTTTATATAAATCCAAAATATTTATATGTTTCAAATGAAATACTTATGAAATTTATAAATTATCCTTTACACAAACATTAGTTTGTGTTATTATCAAAATAGGTGATAAAATATGAAAAGTGACAAATTACAAATGGAATTAGATTATATAAAAAATAATCACATAAAAGAAAATGCTAAAATATTAGTTAATCTCTTGCCAGATTATTTTTTTGAAGTTCCTGCAAGTTCTACAGGAAAATATCATCCAGCCTTTGCGGCCGGTGAAGCAGGACTATTAAGACATACAAAAGCCGCAACTAGAATTGGTTATGAACTTTTAAAAAATAAAACAATTGGATATTGTTTTACTGATGATGAAAAAGATTTATTAATAACAGCTATTATGCTTCATGATGGATTAAAACACGGTAAAAATCATGATAGATATGCTAGATTTGACCATCCTTTAGAAGGAGCAAAATTTGTTAAAGAAAATTCAGATAAAACAACATTTGCCGAAGATGAAATAAAGTTTTTATACGAAACAATAGCAAGTCACATGGGTGAATTTACAACAAGTACTTATAGTGATGTAGTTTTGCCAGAACCACACAATAAATATCAAAGATTTGTTCATATGTGTGATTATCTAGCAAGCCGTAAATTTTTAAGTGTAAATTTTGACGAAAATAACAATATAAAGGAAGTGTAACATGGCAAATTGGGATAAACAGTATTTAAAACTGTGTAAAACAATTTTAGAAAATGGAACAGAAGTTCCAAATAGGACAGGTGAAAATACAATAAAAATACCATCTTATAATTTAAATTTTAACCTAGAAGAAGAATTTCCAATACTAACTACTAAACAAATGTTTTACAGACAAGCAATCTTGGAAATGCTTTGGATATATCAAGCCCAAAGTAATGATGTAAGATGGTTACAAGAAAGAAACGTTCACATATGGGACGAATGGGAAATTGACGAAGAAGGTTATTGGAATGCACCACAATATGAAGTAGATAAATTTGGACATAAAGAAAAAATCCAAGATAGAAAATATTTTGGTAAACAGTATGCCCATACAATCGGAACTGCTTATGGTTATGTTGTAGATAAATATAAATTAACAGATAAATGTTTAAAATTAATTAAAGATAATCCATTTAACCGAAGAAATATTATAAGCCTTTGGCAAGAAGCAGACCTTCAAACTGGTGTTTTAGAGCCTTGTGTTTGGTCTAGTGAATGGGATGTCACAGACGGTCATTTAAACGTAAATGTCCATCAAAGAAGCTGTGATGTACCACTTGGGCTACCATTTAATATAACTCAGTATGCAACACTTTTAAATATGCTCGCACAAGTATGTGATCTAAAACCAGGAACAATGAATTGGTCACTAAAAGATGCTCATATTTATTTAAACCAAATAGAAGGAATTAAAACACAAATTGAAAGAGGGGAAACTTTAGAAGACCTTCCCGCCCCAGAATTATGGTTAAATCCTGAAATTGATGATTTTTATAAATTCGACAGTTCGTCCGAATGTAAAGATGTAAAAGTAAAAAATTATAAACATCACGGAAAAATAAGATTTCCTATTTCTAGTTAAGGGTGATAAAAATGAAATTATCTCTAGTAGCCGCAATCGGCAGAAATAATGAACTTGGTAAAAATAACGAATTAATTTGGCGATTCAAAGAAGATATGAAATTCTTTAAAGAAACAACTATAAATCATGACATAATTATGGGTAGAAAAACCTTTGAATCACTACCTGAGCTTTTAAAAGAAAGAAAACATCTAGTTTTATCAAGAAGTAGTTTAATTATTCCTGAAGTTATCATATATAATGATTTAAAACAATTTTTAGAAGAATATAAAAATATAGATAAAGAAGTTTTTTGTATAGGAGGTGCGAATCTATATAGTCAAATGATAGAATATGCAAGTGACCTTTATCTAACTGAAATTGATGAAGAAGATAATGCCGCAGATGCATATTTTCCTAAATTTGATAAAGAAAATTATGATTCAAATATCTTATGTAATCATATAGATGAAAAAACAGGAATAAGTTTTAAACATGTTTTATATAAAAGGAGAACATATGGAAAAAGGTAAACTAATTGCCATTGAAGGAACTGATTGTTCTGGCAAACAAACACAAACTGAATTATTAATTAAAAGAATGAGAAACGAAGGAAAGCATGTTCAAAATTTTTCATTTCCAAATTATAATTCACCGACAGGAAAAATAATAGGGGGACCATATTTAGGTAAACAGCAAATCGGACCTTGTTATTTTGAAGAAGGTTCCGTAAATGTTGATCCTAAAGTAGCTTCACTTTACTATGCTGCAGATCGTCAATATAATATTGATAAAATAAATTTACTTTTAGAAAATGGTTATAATGTAATATTAGACCGTTACATATATTCTAATATGGCCCACCAAGGCGGTAAAATTTTAGATAAAAATCAAAGAAATGAAATGTATAATTGGCTTGATAAATTAGAGTTTGATTTAATGGACTTACCAAAACCTGATATTACAATATTCCTTCACATGCCTTTAGAGGTTGCAACTATTTTAAAACAAAATAGAGAAGAGCCTGCTGATGGTCATGAAAAAAGTAAGGAACATTTAAAAAATGCCGAAACAGCTTATCTTGAGTTAGCTGAAAGATACAATTTTAAAACTATTGAATGTGCAAAAAATGGTAAACCAAAAACTATTGAAGAAATCAATGATGAAATATATAATATTTTAAATAATGACAAATAGGTCATTATTTTTTTTAAGTTCATAAACTATCATGGTGATGTGTATGAAAATAATTGCCCATCGTGCAAATGATGGTATAAACAAAGAAAATAGTGAAGAAGCTATTTTAAATAGTCTAAGTAAAGAATATATTGATGGTATTGAAATAGATATCAGAAAAACAAAAGATAAACAATTTGTAATATCACATGGACCATTTCATAATGGTAATCATATAAAACATACAAAATTAAACAAATTAAAATTACCTTCTTTAAATAACGTTTTAAACAAAATTGTTTCAGATAAAATAATAATGATTGAAATAAAAAATGAAGATAAAAATTATAAAGAAACATCTTATAAATTACATAAAATAATAAAAAAATATAATCTTAATTACTATCTATGTAGTTTTGATTATAATTTAATAAATTATTTAAAAAACAAATATCCAAAATACAAATGTGGACTAATTATAGGTTTAAAAATAAACGAAGATAGATTAAATAATAACTTAGATTTTAATTCAGTTAATACAAAATACATGTTTAGAAATTTTAATAAAGAAACATTTATATGGACGGTAAATAGTAAAAAAGAATTTGAAAAGATAAATAAAAGATATAATGTAATTACAGATAAAGGTTATAAATTAATTAAGTAATTTAATTTTTTCACTGAAAATAGTTATATCTTTATTAATATTATTAATTATTTTTTTAATTATTAATCTTTTCTTTCTAGGTGCGATCACACATATAATTACTTTATTAAAATCATTTTTAATTTTATAAAAATCAAAACCTTCAGATTTAAGTTTTAATATAATTTTATCAGCTGTATTAATATCCGCACTTGTAATAAAAACATTAGTTCCTAAAGCTATTTTTTCCTCAATAAAACTTCCTAAATATGAACCAAAAAAAGCCCCAAATGCTAAAGCAATACCTTTACCAATATCTTCATTAAGGCCCAGTAAAACAGTTCCCGTAAGTAATATCCAGATTAAAGTAACAAAAAACTGTAAAATAGCTCCAAGCCATTTTTTACCGTTACTAACAACTATAAGTCTTAAAGTTGCTAAAGCATCTTCAATTATTTTAAAAATAAAAATTAAAAAATAAGTCATTATAATCACCCAATATTATTTTGTATAAGAAGTAAAAAAATATCCAAAGTTGCTTTTATTTTAAATTTAATATATAATTTTGATGGAGGCGAGAAAAATGGAAATTAATCTTTTACCCCTCAATACAAAAAGTGTTATTAATATAAAAGATACCTATGAATTTAATCAAGATGATTTTAAAAACACAGATATTAAAAAAATGACACCAATTGAAATCGAAGGAACAATTAAAAAAGATGCGGCTGAAGATTTTTTAATCAATTTAAATGTTAAAGGAATAATGACATTACCAGATTCTAGAACATTGAAACCTGTCGACTTTCCATTTGATATAGATATTGAAGAAAGTGCTTCAGAAAACGAAGAAAATTTGAAAAAAAACCAAAAAACTATTGATATTTTGCCCATAATATGGGAAAATATACTAATGGAAATTCCTATTAGAGTTATTGGGGAAGATTCAGAAACTATAAAAACTGAAGGTGAGGGATGGACATTAATTGATGATGATCATCGTCCAAACACAAGCCTATCAAAGTTAAAGGATTTATTTTAGAAAGAGGTGGAATCATGGCTGTACCAGCAAGAAAAGTAAGTAAAACTAGAGGTAGAATGCGTCGTACACATTACAAAATTGATGCCAACACTACTACTGTTTGTCCAAAATGTGGAGCAGCAGTAAAACCACATAGAGTTTGCATCGCATGTGGTACTTACAAAGGTAAGGAAGTTATTCAAAAACCTGAAGTAACAGAAGAAAACTAACGGATAATCCGTTTTTTTTTATTAAATACTATTAAAAATATATTATTAGAAAAAGGTATAATCAAATATTTTAAAATATTAGGAGATAAAAATGAGTAAAGAAAAAACAATTTTTGAGTATGAACCAAACCCAATTGAGAAAAATATTGAATTTGCTTTCCAAAAATTAATTTTCTCAGTAACCGCATCTGCTAATTACAATTGTTATAAAGAAACTGAAAATGAATGGAAGGATATATTAAAAATTATAAATAAATGGCTAAATATTTACGTAAATACAAAGAATTTATCAAAAATTAATCCTAAAGAATTTAATATAATTCAAGAAAAGTTATTTGAATTAGATTCTAAATATTTACAAGAATCTAGTCTTTATGCTGAAGATGCGTATGAATGGATAATACAACTAAAAATATTATTAGAAAAAAATATCAAAACATTAAAACTACAAATAATTAAATAGAAAAAGTCTAATTTTGAAAACAAATCCAAATAAGACTTTTTTATTGTACAAAAATATTTATAAAAAAATTAAGCTATAAAGCTTAATTTGTATAACGCATATTTTCATTCGAAATATTTAAAATTATTCCCATCGCCAGCATATAACTAAGTAAACTAGAACCACCATAACTGATAAAAGGAAGAGTAATACCAGTAATTGGAAGTAAACCAAATGTCATACCAATATTTTGAACTTGCTGATATATAAGCATTCCAACAACACCAGCAATAACGTATTTATTAACAAGTTTATTAGTTTTTAATGCAAGCATTATAAGTCTAATATCAAATATAGTAAGAAGTGAAAGTAAAAATATATTTCCTATAAAACCAAAATGACTAGCGTATGTCGCAAATACAAAATCGGTCTCAGCCTCAGGGAAGTATATTGGATTATTAGTAAGCCCATGACCAAATAACCCCGCTGAACCAATCGAACTAAGACTATTTTCAAGTTGAAAACCACTTTGACTTGACCAATCAAGAAGCCTATCAATTCTTAAAAAGAAACTAGTTCCAAATATTTTTATAAATAAATCTTGACTGATAAAATATATTCCTAAAACTAATCCTATAAAGAAAAGCGCAATACCAATAACCATCAAAAACCATCTATACCTAATACCTGATATAAAAAGCATAACAAATGTAATTAAAAAATAAATAAGTACCACACCAGTATCTGGCTGCATAAATGTTAAAATAGAAGGAAGTAAAAGTACCAAAGCTATTTTAATTAAAAACATAAATTCTTCCCTTATAGTTGGATTTGGGAAATCTTGATTAAATTTTGATATTAAAGTTGCATTAGTAATAATCAAAATAATTTTCATAAATTCACTTGGCTGAATCGTACCAACACCTTTAATTTTATACCAACACGTCGCATCATTAATCTCAGTTCCAAAGAAAAAAAGCCCGAAGAGCGAAAGAACACCCAATCCATATAAAAACCAGGTCATTCTATAAATATAAGTATTTCCGATTGTCATAACTAAATAAATAAGTCCAAATCCTGCGATATACCACATTATCTGTTTAAGGTATAAATTTGGGGTCGAAATAATATCCGCACCTCCATAAAGATTCACACAACTTATAATCGCAAATATTATAATAGGTATTAAAATCGTTTTATCAACTTTATATTTTGATATATTTTTCATAAGTCTTCACCTAAGAATATGATACACTAATAAATGTAAATATACAATTATATTCCGAAAAAGTTACAAAAAAATTAAGATTTATAGTATAATTATTTTAGGTGATAAAAATGATATGGGAATATTTAATAATAATTGTAATATTGATAATAATTGCTTTGGTAATTCTAAGAACAAAAAAGAAAGATTTTAAATTAGAAGCAAACAAATTAATTGAATACCTAGGAGGATCTGCAAATATAATTCGTTATGAAGTAAACAATTCTAGATTTGTTGTATCACTTCATAATGTTGAACTTGTTGACAAAGAAGCTATTCAAAAAATGGGTGCACAAGGTATCGTTGAAATAGACAATGAACTTAAAATCATTTTTGGTGATGATGCTAAACAATTAAAGAAAAATATTGACGATTTAAGGTAGGCTTTAAAAGCCTTTTTTCATTGACATTAAAAACTAATTAATCTATAATTTATTATAGGTGATAATATGGAAAAAACAAAGCTAATCGCAACTGTAAATGTAAACCCTGAACTAGAAAAACAAATAAAAAGTTTTATAAAAACAGGTATTGATGTAATTAGATTAAATATGAGTTATTTATCCCACGAGCAGTGTGATAAAATAATAAATATTATAAACAAAGTTAATGAAGAATTTAATACCCATGTTGCTACTATGTTAGATTTAGAAGGACCATGCTTAAGAACAGGTGAATTTTCAAATGGAATGGCTTATTTAAATCAAGGAGATAAAATAAGAATATTTCATAAAAAGACCATTGGAAATATGACTGGTTTTTCCGTAAATTATCCAGAAATGATAAAAAATTTAAAATTCCATAGCCGTATTAAACTAAGCAAAGGAAATGTTGAATTACTAGTAATTGAAAAAGGTTTAGACTATACATTATGTGAAGTTATAAAGGGTGGAGAAGTATATGATCACTCTAAAATGTATATGCAAGAGGTAAAATTAAACCATAAATTTTTAACCGAAAGAGATAGAAACGATATTATATACGCAAGTAAAAGAAATGTTGATTTTCTAGTAATATCCGCAATATCATCATCAGAAGATGTCCTAGAGGTAAATGATTTATTAATTGAACTTGAAAACCCTCATACAAGTTTACTTGCGAAAATAGAAAATAAAAGAGCTGTTGATGATATGGATAATATTGTCAAAGTCGCGGATGGTTTAATTTTAGATAGAGGAGATTTAGGAATAGACCTTCCGGTTGAAGTAGTTCCAAATATCCAAAAAAAATTAATTGATAAATGTTATGATAAAGGAAAACTTGCAATAATAACCGCAGAATTTAATAGCTTTTTACTTAAAAAAACAGTTCCAAATAGAGCGGAAGTATCTGACTTAGCCAACTTGGTTTCTGAAGCAATTGATGCAATTATGCTAACAAGTGAAACAACTATTAGTTTAAATCCAATCTCAACAGTTGAAGTGATTAAAAAAATAATCAAATCATCAGAGGCAAGTATCGATTATAAACAATTCTTTCAAAAATCATTAGAAAAAGATAAAAAAAGTATAACTGGTACTATTTCTTCATCAGTAGCCCTAAGCGTTAATGAACTTGATTGTAAAGCAATTATTGTCTCTACAAGTAGAGGAAATACCGCTAAAATAATAAGTAATTTAAAACCTGCCTGTCCAATAATTGCGGCTACCAAAAATAGTGAAGTAATAAAAAGCTTGCAACTTTGCTTCGGCGTTTTACCTGTTGATATTGATGGCTTCAATATTGATAATATAACAAGTGAAGTAATTGAAAAAACTAAAGATGAAATAACTTTAAGTCCTGGTGATAAAGTTATTATTACAGGAGGTTATCCATTTAAAAAAGTTAAATATACAAATTTTATGAAAATAGAAGAAATATAAAGGGGTGAATATAAATGTACAATTTAGGTGAACAATTTAAAATAGATACAAAAAAAGCAATTGCCAATGAAAAAAACATTATAAAAGGTCCAAAGTATCGTTTTACAGTTTTAACAGAAAGACTAATTAGATTAGAATATAACGAAAAAGGAAAATTTGTTGATAGTCCAACTGAAAGAGTTTTATATCGTAATCTAGAAACTCCAAAATTTGAGGTAAAACAAGATTCAACAACATTAGTTATTAAAACATCATATTTTACTTTAACATACTTAAAGGGAAAACCATTCATTGGAAATAAAGTAAGTCCAGAAAATAATTTAAAAGTATCTTTAAACAATTCAGATAGATTTTGGTATTATGGTCATCCTGAAGTAAGAAATTTTTCTCTTCCAAATAAAGATTTAGACAGTGACAAAGAAACAGAAGGAAGAGGAATCTATTCAGCAGAAGGTATTGCCAGTATAGATGATACACAGTCTTTACTTTTTAATGAAGATGGAACAGTAAAAGAAAATACTGAAAGTAGGATAGATACATATTTATTTATGTATAATAATGATTTCGAAGAAGCTTTAAAAGACTACTACAAAATAACTGGATTTCCAGCCCTAGTCCCAAGATACGCTTTAGGACCATGGTGGAGCCGTAATAATGACTATGACGATTTGAAATTAAAAGAACTAATTGACACATTTGAAAAAGAAAATATACCTCTTTCAATAATTATTTTAGATAAAGATTGGCATATTCGTAAAGAAGAAAATAAAAAATTATTAAGATCTGGATTTACATTCAACAGTAAATACTTCACAAATCCTAAAGCTATGATTGATTATGCTCATTCAAAAAATATAAAAATAGCTTTAAATATTGATCCATCAGAAGGAATATATGATACCGATATAGCCTTTAAAGAAGCTATAAAATATATTAAACCTGATGAAAATGGACGCATTCCATTTAATATATTAGACCCTAAATTTGTCGATGTATATTTAAAAATGTTTATTCATCCATTAGATAGCTTAGGTATTGATTTTTATTGGTTAGATACTCAAGGTAAATTAGATAAAAACTCTCTGCACATGCTTAAACATTATCAATTTTATGACATGCAAAGAGATTATAAAAGAAGACCATTATTACTATCAGAATTTGATGATATCGCACCTCATAGATATCCATTATCATATTCCGGAAAAACAAAAATAGAATGGTCAACCCTAAGAAAAACACCATTTTTCAATAATCTAACATTTAATAACGGTAATCCTTTTTGGGCTCATGATGTAGCGGGATACTTTAAAGGAACTGAAGATAGTGAATTATATGTAAGATCTATTCAGCTAGGAACATTCTCACCAATCTTAAAATTTGGTTCAGATAAAGGTAAATATTATAAAAGAGAACCATGGCTTTGGGATATTAAAACATTAACCATTGTCAAAAAATATTTAAAACTAAGACATGATTTAATCCCATATATTTATAGTGAAGCATATAAATACCATAAATTTGGTGATCAACTAATAAAACCACTTTATTTCACTAATAAAGAAATGTATGATGATGTTTTATATAGAAATGAATACTATTTTGGTAAAGAATTATTTATCTCCCCAATTATCAAACCAAAAGACCCAGTAATGAACGTTGCTGTCCATAATTTTTACCTTCCAAAAGGAACATGGTATGACTTTGTAACTGGTAAAAAATTTCCAGGTGGTAAAAAATATACAAGTTTCTTCCGTGATCAAGATTATCCAGTTTTCGCAAGATCTGGTGCAATCATTCCTCTTGGAATAACTGAAAATATAAATGATACAACACCACCAACTGATATGGAAATAAATATATTCCCAGGACAAAGTAATTCATATACTTTATTTGAAGATGACGGTGAAAGTGATTTATACCGTAAAGACTATTACTTACTAACGCAAATTGATTATAACTATTTACCAAATAATTATAGTGTAATCATAAGAGCTATAGAAGGTAAAAGCAATATCATTCCTGAAAAAAGGAATTACAAAATTATCTTTAGAAATACTAAACATACAAATAATGTAAGTGTATATAGTAATAGGGATAGTGTATCATTTAAAACTTATATAGATGGACCAAACTTTGTTGTTGAAGTAAAAGATGTCAATACCATCGGACAGCTAACCATAAACTGTCAAGGACAAGACATTGAAATTGATGCTGTAAGATTAATCAACGAAGATATTGAAAGAATCTTAAGTGACCTTCAAATAACAAATGATCTAAAAGAGAAAATAGATAGTATCTTATTCTCAAATGAAGATGTCAAGAAAAAAAGAATAGCCATCAGAAAACTAAAAAAAGATGGACTTGATAAAAAAACAATAAAAATGTTCTTAAGATTAATAGAATATATAGATGAAATTTAATTAATAAAAAACAAGTTATTTAGGTTCTTTGTCAAATAGTGTTGGTAGACATTAAATGATACAAGTAACTGCATATAGAGGAATGATGAAAATCATTCTTTTATAATG